>NZ_JBEXGX010000018.1:119072-210685 GCF_040607495.1 Streptomyces sp. NPDC005281
GCCGATCTTCCCCTTCACGCCCGACAGCGGGATGGGCTGGAGACCGTCACTGTGCCGGTCCCTTTCGAAAGGGACCGGCACCCACGCCTCGTGACCCCGGACGCACCCGCCGTACCCGCCTTGCCGCCGGCTACGGCCGGTTACGCGAACTGGCCGGGCCGGTAGTCGCCCGCGGGCTGCTGGACCATGACGTTCATACGGTTGAAGGCGTTGATGAGCGCGATACAGCACACCAGGGCGGCCAGCTCCTCCTCGTCGTAGTACTTGGCGGCATTCGCCCAGCACTCGTCGGTGACGCCGCCGGCCGCGTCGGCGATGCGCGTGCCCTGCTCCGTCAGCTCCAGGGCGGCACGCTCGGCGTCGGTGAACACGGTCGCCTCCCGCCAGGCCGCGACCAGGTTGAGGCGCACGGAGGTCTCACCCGCGGCCTCCGCGTCCTTGCTGTGCATGTCGGTGCAGAATCCGCAGCCGTTGATCTGGCTGGCGCGAAGCTTCACGAGTTCCTGCGTCGCGAGCGGCAGCGTCGATTCCGCGAGGGGCCTGCCCGCGGCGACGATGTGCTTGAGGAACTTGGCCGACGTCCGGCCGGCGAAGAGGTTGAGACGAGCTTCCACGGTGCGCTCCCTGTGTCGTGTTCGTGGCTACACCTGGATGACGGAACAGCCCGGCACGATGTGACCGACGTGAAAGTGACCTGCGTCTCCCTCGCCTGCGCCTCCCCCGGAGGAGGCAGCAAGGGCGGCGGCGGGGAGCGACGCCTTCGCTCGGCACTCCGGGAGAACCCGGTGAGAACCCGCCGAGAGGGTCCCGGACGCGGACGGACACGCTCCGGTGCTGTCACGACCTGACCCCAAGGCCTAGAATCGAATGCGTGTACGAAAAAGTGTCCCGCCTGGAGCATCTGCGCACCGTCCGCGCCTGGCTGCTCTGGCAACTGCGCCGCACCGACGACACCATCGCCGAGCTGGAACGCCAGGAGGTCGCCGCCACCCGCGCGGCCCGCACCTCGCCCCCGCCGCCGCGCGGGTGGAAGCTCGCGATGCGGCGGGCCGGCGGTGGCGGTACCGGCGCGAGCCCCGACGCCGTCCACATGGGCGACTGCGGCATGGCCGGGAAGAACACGAAGCCGCTCGCCCGCGAGCAGGCTCTCCGGGCGATCACCGAAGACGGCGTCACGGCATGTCCGTACTGCCGCCCCGACACGGATCTGGGTGTCCTGTGAACCACGAGCACAAGCCGAACCACGAGCACACACAGCCCGACGAGGACGCGGAGCGGGCCGGTCGTGAAGGGACACCGCCCGACGGCGCGCAGGCACCCGTCGCACCGATCACCGTAGGCCGCCCGGCCGGTACCGGAGGCCGCCGCGTGACGATCCGCGGCCGGAGCGCCGGCCTCGCCCACAGTGACGCCGACGTGGTCGAGTTCCTGCGCCGCGCGGGCCTGCCCGACGCGTGGGAGTACCTGGACGATCCGCACTGGGTGGAGTGGCAGGACGGCCGGCCCCGCACCTACGACACCACCCCTCCGGGTCACGGGGATCACGGTGAGGTGATCGGATGACCCGAAGGGGTGGTGTCGTGGATGTGCGTGGTGAATGCGTTTCGCGGATACGTGCGCCGTAAACGCGTGCGAAAAAACGATCAGCCGGATCCGACGAAGAGCACGAGCAGCAGCCAGACGACCGGAGCCGTCGGGAGCAGGGAGTCCAGCCGGTCCATGATCCCGCCGTGGCCCGGAAGCAAGGTGCCCATGTCCTTGATGCCGAGGTCCCGCTTGATCATGGACTCGCCGAGGTCGCCGAGCGTGGCACTGGCCGCGACCGCGAGGCCGAGGATCAGACCCTGCCACCAGGCGCCGTCGTCGATCAGGTACTGCATGCACAGCGCACCCGCCGCCATCGCGAAGGTGACCGCTCCGAACAGACCCTCGCGGGTCTTTCCGGGGCTGATCCGCGGTGCCAGCTTGTTCTTGCCGAAGCGCCAGCCGACGGCGTACGCCCCCGTGTCGCTGACGACCGTCAGGAGCAGGAAGGTCAGCACGCGGCGCGGGCCGTCGTCGGCCGTGAGCATCATGGCCACGAAGGTCGCCAGGAACGGCACGTAGAAGGCCGCGAAGACCCCCGCCGTGACGTCCCTGAGGTAGCCCTCGGGCGGTTCCGTCATCCGCCAGACCAGAACGGCCAGCGCGGTGAGCGCCATGGCCACCCAGGCACCCTCGGCGCCGCGCACGTACCCGGAGACGACCATGGCGGCCCCTCCGAGCGCGAGCGGCACGAGGGGCGCCTTGATGCCCTTGCGCTCCTCCAGCCGTGAGGTGAGCTCCCAGAGCCCGACCACCACGGCGACCGCTATGACGCCGACGAAGACGGCCTTGACGACGAACAGCGACGCGACGATCACCGCGCCGAGCCCGACGCCCACTCCTATGGCCGCGCCCAGGTCGCGTCCCGCACTCTTCTTCTGGGGTGCGGGGGCGGGCTCGGGTGCGGTGCTGGGCATGGGCTCCTGCGGGCTCTGCGGGTCGTGCGACGGATCCCCGAAGGGCGCCGCCGGCGGCGTGTCGTTTCGGACCGAGGGACCGCTCAGCCGAGCGGCCCCCCTGTCGTCATCCTGGTCTCCGCCATGTGCGGGTACGTCGGGCGCGGTGGGCATGGGCCGAGTGTGCTGCGCGTCATGCGCATCGTACGTGGGACCCGCCGGGGCCGCCCCCTGGACAGGCCCCTGCTCTGGCGGCCCCCAGTACCCGGCTTGTGGCGGCGCCCCCCAGGAAGAGTCGTTCATCAGACCTCGAGCAGTTCCGCTTCCTTGTGCTTCAGGAGCTCGTCCACCTGGGCGACGTACTTCGCCGTGGTGTCGTCGAGTTCCTTCTCCGCACGGCGGACCTCGTCCTCGCCGGACTCCTTGTCCTTGACGAGCTTGTCGAGAGCGTCCTTTGCCTTGCGGCGCACGGCGCGGATCGAGACCTTGGCGTCCTCGCCCTTGGTCCGCGCGACCTTGATGTACTCCTTGCGGCGCTCCTGCGTCAGCTCGGGGAACGTCACCCGGATGATGCTGCCGTCATTGCTGGGGTTGACGCCCAGGTCGGAGTCGCGGATCGCCGTTTCGATGTTGCGCAGCGCGCTCTTGTCGAACGGGGTCACCACGGCCATGCGCGGCTCCGGAACGGAGAACGAGGCCAACTGGTTGATCGGCGTCAGCGCGCCGTAGTAGTCGGCCACGATCTTGTTGAACATCGCCGGGTGCGCACGGCCGGTGCGGATCGCGGCGAAGTCCTCCTTGGCGACCACGACGGCCTTCTCCATCTTCTCCTCGGCCTCGAGGAGGGTCTCTTCGATCACCACTTGCTCCTGCGTGTCTTGAGTAGGCCCGGCAGCTGTTTCCTCGTCGGGTTTCGGCAGCCGGCTGCGTCGCGTCTTGTTCCTGCACGGTTCCGGACCGGCAGGGCATTGTCCATCCCCCGGTCGGGGTCCGTCCTGGACCGGGAGTCCTGCCCGGTCCGGAGCGTTCCCCGTCAGGCTCGGCCGCTGTGGTCGCCCACGAGTGTGCCGATCTTCTCACCCTTGACCGCCCGCGCGATATTGCCCTCCGCCAGGAGTTCGAAGACCAGGATCGGCAGCTTGTTGTCACGGCACAGCGTGATCGCGGTCATGTCGGCGACCTTGAGGTCCCGGGTGATGACCTCGCCGTAGCTGAGCGCGTCGAACTTGACCGCCTCGGGGTTGGTCTTCGGGTCGGAGTCGTAGACACCGTCCACGCCGTTCTTGCCCATGAGAAGCGCCTCGGCGTCGATCTCCAGGGCCCGCTGGGCGGCGGTGGTGTCGGTGGAGAAGTACGGCATGCCCATACCGGCGCCGAAGATGACCACACGGCCCTTCTCCAGGTGCCGTACGCCGCGCAGCGGGATGTACGGCTCCGCGACCTGGCCCATGGTGATGGCGGTCTGGACGCGGCTGTCGATGCCTTCCTTCTCCAGGAAGTCCTGGAGGGCGAGGCAGTTCATGACGGTGCCGAGCATGCCCATGTAGTCGGAGCGGGCCCGGTCCATGCCGCGCTGCTGGAGTTCGGCCCCGCGGAAGAAGTTGCCGCCGCCGATGACGACGGCGATCTGGGCACCGCCGCGCACGACGGCCGCGATCTCGCGGGCGATCTTGTGCACCACGTCGGGGTCGACGCCCAGTCCGCCGCCACCGGCGAACGCCTCACCTGAAAGCTTCAGCAGAAAGCGGCCCGCGCCTTTGCCGTCGTCGCTCTTCTCGCCCTTGTCGGCCTGGGTGGTGGTCATGGAGATCTCCTCATGGTGCACATACGAAGAAGGCCATTGCCGGTGGGGTGTGTTCGCATCCCATGCTCGGCAATGGCCTCCTCGTCAGATCTGCTGTCGTCCGGCACACACGCGTGGATGCCGGCGTACGCGGACGACTGCTGTCGACCCTATAGGGGTCGCGCGTCGATCGCGGTACGGACTCAGATGCCGACCTTGATGCGCGAGAAGCGCTTCAGGGTGACACCGGCCTCGTCCAGAACCTTCTGGACGGACTTCTTGTTGTCGAGCGCGTACGGCTGGCCGAGGAGCGTGGCCTCCTTGAAGAAGCCGTTCACGCGACCCTCGACGATCTTCGGGAGCGCGGCCTCGGGCTTGCCCTCGGCGCGGGTGGTCTCCTCGGCGACGCGACGCTCGGTCTCGACGACCTCGGCCGGAACGTCCTCACGGGAGAGGTACTTCGGCGCGAAGGCGGCGATGTGCTGCGCGATGCCCTTGGCGACGTCGGCGTCGGCCTTGTCCAGCTCGACCAGAACACCGATCTGCGGGGGCAGGTCGGGCATGGTGCGGTGCATGTACGCGGACACGAACGCGCCGGAGAACTGGGCGAAGCGGTCCAGGACGATCTTCTCACCCAGGTTGGCGTTGGCCTCGTCGACGAACGCCTGAACCGTCTTGCCGGGCTCGATCTCGGAGGCGAGGAGCGCCTCGATGTCGGCCGGCGACGTCTTGACGACGTGCTGGGCGATCTCGTTGGCGACGGCCTGGAACTTCTCGCCCTTGGCGACGAAGTCCGTCTCGCACTTCAGCTCGACCAGGACACCGGAGGTGTTGTCGTCAGCGATGATGGAGACCACGGCGCCGTTCTCGGCGGAGCGGCCCTCGCGCTTGGCGACGCCCTTCTGGCCCTTGATCCGCAGCGCCTCGACGGCCTTGTCGACGTGGCCGTCGGACTCGTCCAGCGCCTTCTTGCAGTCCATCATGCCGGCGCCCGTGAGCTCACGGAGCTTCTTGACGTCGGCGGCGGTGTAGTTCGCCATGATTTCTGGAGTCTCTCTCGAAGTCTGAAGATCTACGGGACGAACGGCGGGGGCTTTGTGGGCCCCCGCCGTTCACAAACCCGAAGGGGTGAGGGGTCAGGCCTGCTCGGCGTCCGCGGCCGGAGCCTCGGCGGCGGGGGCCTCGACGGCCTCCGTCTCGGCGGCGGGGGCCTCGACGGCCTCCGTCTCGGCGGCAGGCGCCTCCACAGCCTCGGCCTCGGCGGCCGGAACCTCGGCCTGCTCGGCGTCGGCGACCTTCTCCGTCTCGGCGGAGGTCTGGACCTCGGCGTCGTCGGCCTTCTTCTCGCCCTCGAGCAGGTCGCGCTCCCACGCGGCCAGCGGCTCGCCGGCGGCCTTGTCGCCCGCGGCCTTGCCGGCGCCGGAGCGGGAGATGAGGCCCTCGGCGACGGCGTCGGCGATCACGCGGGTGAGCAGGGTGACGGAGCGGATCGCGTCGTCGTTGCCCGGGATCTTGTAGTCGACCTCGTCGGGGTCACAGTTGGTGTCGAGGATGGCGACGACCGGGATGTTGAGCTTCCGGGCCTCGCCGACCGCGATGTGCTCCTTCTTGGTGTCCACGATCCAGACGGCGCTGGGCACCTTCTGCATCTCGCGGATACCACCGAGGGTCTTCTCCAGCTTGGCCTTCTCGCGCGAGAGCACGAGAAGCTCCTTCTTGGTGAGACCCGAGGCCGCGACGTCCTCGAAGTCGATCTGCTCGAGCTCCTTGAGGCGCTGCAGACGCTTGTAGACGGTGGAGAAGTTGGTGAGCATGCCGCCCAGCCAGCGCTGGTTGACGAAGGGCATGCCGACGCGGGTGGCCTGCTCGGCGATGGCCTCCTGCGCCTGCTTCTTCGTGCCGACGAACATGACCGTGCCGCCGTGGGCGACGGTCTCCTTGACGAACTCGTAGGCGCGGTCGATGTACGACAGCGACTGGAGCAGGTCGATGATGTAGATGCCGTTGCGCTCGGTGAAGATGAAGCGCTTCATCTTCGGGTTCCAGCGACGGGTCTGGTGACCGAAGTGGACGCCGCTTTCCAGCAGCTCCCGCATCGTGACGACGGCCATGGCCGTTCTCCTCGGTTTCTCGGTTGTACCGCGTGTGCCGGACGGCACCCGCGCCTGACGCCCGCGACGCGCCTTGCCACAAAGGACCGAGAGGCGCTGACACCGTGGTGACCAGATGTCGGGGCGTGCGAAGTCGACCCGATGACCCGGGTCGCCATCAGAAGTGTACGGGACCCGAGAGGGGCCAGGTGACGCCGCTGTCCACAACCGGCCGGTACTCCACAGATCCCGGCCATGATCCGCTCGATGCGGGACGGTTCCCGCATGCGAGTGAACCGATGTGCGCGTATGTGGCAGGGGATCCTGCTGGGCCTGGCCCTGACCCTTCTCGGCGCCCCGGCCCCGGCGGCGCCGGCCCGTGGGGCGGGCCCACCGAGAGCCCCGGTGTCCCCGCCGGCGGCCGATCCCTCCGTGCCCGCCCTCGCCCGCGCCTGGCCCGTGGGTGTCAGGCCCTTCGTCCTACGAGGCTGGGAACCGCCGGCGACGGCCTACTCCCGGGGGCATCGCGGGGTCGACCTCGCGGCCCTGCCCGGCACCCCGGTGCGGGCCGTCGCACCCGGCCGGGTGTCCTTCGCGGGCCGGGTCGCGGGTCGCGGGGTCGTCTCGGTGGAGCTGTCGGACACGGGGGCGCCCCCTCTGCGGACGACGTACGGCCCGGTGCGGGCCTCGGTGCACAAGGGCGACGACGTCCTCGCGGGGGCGGTCCTCGGCACCCTGGAAGCGGCGGGGGCGCACTGCGGGCCGACGTCCTGTCTGCACTGGGGCCTGCTCAGAGGCACGGTCTATCTGAACCCGCTGTCACTGCTTCCCCCCTGGCTCCTGAACTCGGGCCCGTCCCGCCTGCTCCCGCTCGACCCGACGGCGGCACCGGGCATACGCCCCTGACAGGCCGAAGAGCGACGGGCGGGGCGGCGGTCCGGCGAACGAGGAGCCATACCGAGGACGGCGATCCGGGGTAGCGGGGAACCCACACCGAGTGAGGCGAGATCCCGTGCCGAGGCCGGCGGTCCGGCAGAGCGAAGGAGACAGGTCCGGCAGGCAAAGGGCCCCGACCGAAGGAAACGGGTCCGGCGGGCGAGGGACCCTGGCCGAAGGAGACGGTCCCGGCAGGCAAGGGGCCCCGGTCGAAGGAGACAGGTCCGGCGGACAAGAGGCCCCGGCCGAAGGAAACGGGTCCGGCAGGCGAGGGACCCCGGCCGAAGGCGACGGTCCAGCGGGTAATGAGGCCCCAGCCGAAGGAGGCCGGGCCAGCGTGCGGAGGCGAGCTCAGCCTCCGACGCCTCGGAGGGCCATCGCCACGGCCGCCTCCGTGATCGCGGTCGGGTCCTCGGCGGCGCCCAGCTCGATGCGCCGCGCCGCGGCGTCCACCACGCCCTGGAGGAGCATCGCGGCCAGCCTCGGCTCGGCGTGCCCCATCTCCGTGAGCGCCTCGCCGATCATGGTGACCAGCCCGCCGTGCGCCGCCCGGATCTTCTCCCGGGCCCCCGCGTCGAGTTCGCCGGCGGAGATGGCGACCACGGCACGGTGCCTGCGGTCCCCGACCAGAGCCAGCTGGCGGCGCACATAGGCCTCGACCGTGGCCTCGGGGCCGTCCGCGGCGCCCATCGCGGCCGAGACCTCGGCCGCCCAGACGGGGAAGTCGACCTCGCACAGTTCCTCGACGACGGCCGCCCTGGACCGGAAGTACTCGTACACGGACGATCGCGCGAGGCCCGTGCGCTCGGCGAGCGCGGGGAAGGTCAGCGCCTCCGTCCCGCCCTCGGACAACAGGGACCGCGCCGCGTCCAGCAGGGCGGCTCGCTGCATCGACCGGTGCTCGGCCACGGAGGCCGCTCGAATCCTTGGCACGTCAACCACTGTACGGACGCGGTGCCGACAACGGGAACCACTCCGGCGAGCCCGCCCAGGTGGCGTGCGCCGCACCGCCCGCGTCGCCGGGACGGCACGGCGGCACCGCCGGGCGCCAGGAGAGGAACCGGCTCAGCGTCCGAAACTGGCCAGCTTGGCGCGCAGCTGAAGCACCGACTTGGTGTGGATCTGGCTCACCCGGCTCTCGGTCACCCCGAGCACATTGCCGATCTCCGCGAGCGTGAGGCCTTCGTAGTAGTACAGCGTGACCACGGTCTTCTCCCGGTCGGGCAGGGTGTTGATCGCCCGCGCCAGCAGTCTTCGCAGCTCCCGGCCCTCAGCCACCTCGACCGGATTGTCGGCGGCGGTGTCCTCCAGCGTGTCCATGAGACTCAGCCGGTCGCCACCCTCGCCGCCGGCATGCAGCAGCTCCTCCAGTGCGACCACGTTGGCCAGCGACAACTGGCTGAACACCGCGTGGAGTTCTTCCACACCGATGCCCATCTCGGCGGCGACCTCGCCCTCCGACGGGGTGCGCCGCAGCCGCGCCTCCAGCGTCGCGTAGGCGCGCTCCACATTGCGCGCCTTCTGCCGCACCGACCGCGGGATCCAGTCCAGCGCCCGCAGTTCGTCGATCATCGCGCCGCGAATGCGGGTGATCGCGTACGTCTCGAACTTGATCTCCCGTTCGATGTCGAACTTCTCGATCGCGTCGATCAGCCCGAACACCCCCGACGAGACGAAGTCGGCCTGCTCGACATTGGCCGGCAGACCCACGCTGACGCGGCCCGCGACGTACTTCACCAGCGGTGAGTAGTGCAGGATCAGCTGCTCCCGCAGCCGTTCGTCACCGGTCGACTTGTACGACCGCCACAGCTCGTCGACTGTCGAGGGCGCGGGCGGGCGCACGCTGCCGCCGTCGCGGGCGGCTGGCGGGATCGCCGTCCGGTCGGACCCGGAGGTGTGCTGGGGCATTCGTCGCCTTGTGCCGTTCTGCCGTGAACTGGGATTACCCGGGCGTCCTGTCGGCGTCATGCCGAGATCGCGTGCGTGCTTCGGATTCTTGTGAGCGTAGCGTGACTGAGCTGTCGCAGTGCGCGAAGAGCAGGCTGTCACCCGCACGCGCAACCTTTCCCCGGGACGTCTCCCGGAGTCACGACGGTCGCCCTGCGTGACCGTCAGGGGCGCCAACTGTGCTGATTCGCAGGCGTGTCGGCGTTCCCCCGGACGGCCGAACACGCTCCGTCAGCGTCCCTCCCGATCGCTTCGGACGGGGGCCGTCGCCTGGCGTGTCAACTTCCAGCCATCGCCGTGTCGTTCGACGAATCCAAGTGCTCGGAGTTCGTACAGTCTCCCGACCGCGTCGTCCGTGCTGGTCGCCGCCCGCCGGGCGACCTCCTCGGCCCCGGCCGGATCCCGCGCCGGCAGAGCGTCCAGGACCCGCCCCGCACCCGGGTCCAGCAGATCGCGCGGCAGCACGGGGCCGCGCCGGTCCGGGGCCAGTTCCCCCATGTCGCCCACCAGTTCGGCGACTTCCGCGGCATCGGACACCAGGACGGCCTCCCCGCGCAGCAGTTCGTGCACGCCTGCGGACAGCGCGCTGGTGGCGGGGCCCGGCACGCCCATCGTGAACCGGCCCAGCCGCTGTGCCGCGCGCGCGGTGACGAGCGCTCCGCTGCGGTACGCCGCCTCGACCACCACCGTGCCCCGGGTGAGCGCCGCGATGACCCGGTTGCGGAGGATGAATCTGCTCGGTGTCGGATGCTCGCCCGGCGGCAACTCCCCCACGACAAGTCCCTGTTCCGCGATTCTGCTGATCAGCTGGACGTGTCCGCGCGGATAGGGGCGATCGACGCCGCAGGCGAGCACCGCGACGGTGGCGCCGCCCGCCCCGAGGGCGCCCCGATGAGCGGCGCCGTCGATGCCGTAGGCGCCGCCGGACACCACCACCCAGCCCCGTTCCGCGAGCCCGGCGCCGAGGGTGGCCGCCATGTGCGCGCCGTACTCCGTGCAGGCGCGGGCGCCGACGACGGCGACCGACCTCAGTGCCCACAGCCGCAGCCCCATCCGCCCCCGCACCCAGAGTCCGACGGGCCGGGCGTCCCCCAGGTCGTCCAGCTGGGCGGGCCATTCGGATTCACCGGGACAGACGAACCTCACCCCGGTGTCCCTGGCGAGGGCGAGATCGTGCTCCGGGTCGGCCCGGGCGGCCCTGGCCCTCAGCCCGGCCCATCTTCCGTCGGTCATCCCCCGAGGCTGCCCCCGGTCCCCGTGCAGCCATCGCACCGCTTCCGGCGCCCCGACCTCCCGGATCCAGCGCCCGCAGACCTCGTCACCCGGTTCGACGACCCGGGACAGCGTGACACGGGCCCCGCGCTCGGCGGCCGTCATGCCGGTGAGCCGATCGCCATCGGTACCCCGCGCGGGACGCCGGTGCGCAGTTGGAGGGCCAGGGCGACGTCCCCGGCGTCCGGCCGGTCGTGTCCGGACAGGTCGGCGACCGTCCACGCGACCCGCAGCACCCGGTCCAGCCCGCGGGCCGTCAGCAGCCCGCGCTCCAGGCCCCGCTCGGCCTCGTCCATCGCTCCGGCCCGCGCCTGCCAGCGCCCGCGCAGCTCGCGTCCCGGCACCTCGCTATTGGTGTGCCAGGGCGTTCCCTTCAGCCGCTCGGCGGCCCGCTCGCGGCCGGCGAGCACCCGGTCCGCGACCGCCTTCGTCGACTCGCCCCGCGCACCGACCGCGGTCAGTTCGGCCCGGGTGACCGGCTCGACGTTCACCCGCAGATCGACCCGGTCGAGCAGCGGCCCGGAGAGCCTCGCCTGATAGCGCCGGATGACGGAGGGCGGGCATTCGCAGAAGTCGTTCGCCGTGCTGAAGCGCCCGCAGGGGCAGGGGTTGGCGGCCAGCACCATCAGGAACTTCGCGGGGAACCGTACGACACCGGCGCTGCGCGCGATCACGACGTGTCCGGCCTCCAGCGGCTGCCTGAGGGCGTCCAGCGCGAAGCCGCTGAACTCGGGTGCCTCGTCCAGGAAGAGCACGCCGCGGTGCGACAGGGAGACCGCGCCGGGCCGGGCGAGCCCCTTGCCGCCGCCGACGAGCGCCTGCATGGTCGCGGAGTGATGCGGCGCGCAGTAGGGCGCGACGTCCACCAGCGGTTTGCCGGGCGGCAGCAGGCCCGCGACGGAGTGGACCGCCGTCACCTCGAGGGATTCCTGCCGGGTGAGGCGCGGCATGATCAGCGGCATCCGCTCGGCCAGCATGGTCTTGCCCGCGCCCGGCGGTCCCTGGAGGAAGAGGTGGTGGCCGCCGGCAGCCGCCACCTCGATGGCGGTGCGTGCCGACAGCTGGCCGACGACGTCCCCGAGGTCGTGGCCCCGGTCGTGCTCCGGCACCGCGACGCCGCACAGGCCGGTGGCCTCGCCCGTGCCGGGCAGGCGCAGTCCGGCCGTCAGCGGGTCCGGGCGGCCCCGCTCGTCCGGGTCCTCCTCGGGCACCGGTTCGTCGGCCAGGATCGCGATCAGCTGGCGCAGGCTGCGGACGCCCAGCACCGAGACTCCCGGCACGAGTGAGGCCTCTGCGGCCGCGCACTCCGGCACGACCACCTGTTCGTAACCGGCCCCGGCCGCGGCGAGGACGGCCGGCAGGATGCCCCGGACCGGCCGGACCCTGCCGTCGAGCCCGAGCTCCCCGATCATCACGATGTCGGCGAGCACACGCGGGTCGATCCGCTCGGCCGCGCCCAGTACGGCGATCGCGACGGCGAGGTCGAAGCCTGAGCCCCCCTTGGGCACGGAGGCGGGGCTGAGGCCCACCGTCAGTTTCTTCTGCGGCCAGGCCGCGCCGGAGTTGACCACCGCCGCCCTGACCCGGTCCCGGCTCTCCGTCAGGCTCTTGTCGGGGAGCCCGACCAGCGTGAAGGCGGCAATGCCCGGCTCCAGGTCCGCCTGGACCTCGACGACGACGCCCTCCACGCCCACCAGGGCCACCGAACACGTACGCGCGAATCCCATCTCAGGCCACCCCCCGCGCGTGCTCGACCGCGGGCGCGCCGCGTTCGGGGAGCAGGACGCCGACCAGGTCGATGCGGACGCCGCCGGGTGGGGCTCCGCCGTGTGCCTGGAGCCAGCGTTCGGCCAGGCCGCGCAGCCGGCGGGCCTTGGCCGGTGTGACGGCCTCCATCGGATGCTGGAACGAGCCCGCCCTGCGGGTCTTGACCTCGCAGACGACCAGTGCGTCGCCGTCCCGGGCCACGATGTCGATCTCGCCGGTCCTGTCGCAGCGCCAGTTGCGTGCCAGGACCGTCATGCCGGCCTCGGTCAGCCCTCGCGCGGCCAGTTCCTCGCCGTAGGCGCCCAGTGCGTTGCGTGCCTCGGATGTCTTCATGTCGGCACCACCTCCGGCACCGACACTGAGGCCATCCCGCCCAGCTGTTGGATCTTGGTGGACGGGCGGGTGACTGTGGAGAACCCGGTCACCCGAACGAGTCACCGCCCCGGGGCCGCCCCGGTCACCCCTCGTCCACGGCGGGCCGGCCGCCCGGGCCTCAGCCGCCCGGCAGCTCGAGATCGCTCTTGTTCAGCTCCTCGATGTTCACGTCCTTGAATGTCAGGACGCGCACCTGCTTCACGAATCGGGCGGGCCGGTACATGTCCCACACCCAGGCATCCGCCATGGACACCTCGAAAAACACCTCACCCTGGACCGAGTGCACCTGCATCTCGTAGTCGTTGGTGAGATAGAAGCGCCGTTCGGTCTCGATCACATATTTGAACAGACCGACGACATCGCGGTACTCCCGATAGAGCTTCAGCTCCATCTCGGTCTCGTACTTCTCGAGGTCCTCGGCGCTCATGGCATGTTCCCCTTCAGCCGTGCGTTCCCCTATTGTGCGCCAGCACCGGGAGCCCCTAGACGATTTCCGTGTCGAGGACCTCGGGCGTGGCCGGGGGACCCTCGTCGAGCACCCTGCGCAGCAGCCCGGCGAGCTTGGTCGGATACACCGTCTCATGTGCCTCGGTCAGTTCCCGGCACGTCCACCAGCGTGCTCCGGCGACGCTGCGCCGCTCCAGCTCCGTCAGCCCCGTGGCGGCGGTCGCGGTCTGGGTCGTACGGGCCAGGAAATACCACTCGTCCTGGTCCCAGCGCCTCCCGGCGAACGGGAACGAGCAGACCCGCCGCCACAGCACGGGGCCCAGTTCGACCTCGGTGATACCGGTCTCCTCCACGAGTTCCCGCAGGGCCGCCTGCTCCCGGGTCTCGTCGCCCTCCACACCCCCGCCGGGCGTGAACCACCAGTCGTCGGAGGGATCGTCCGGCTCGTGGCCGTGCAGCAGCAGTACGCGGTCCCGCGGGTCGAGCAGTACGACCCGGGCCACCTTGCGCAGCCTGCCCCGGCCGGGCGCCTCGTCCGATTCGGCCGCCTCAGCGGGCACCGGCGGACTCCGTGCGCCTCCGGGACCGCCCGGCCAGCTTGGCGACGGGTCCGTACGCCGCTCCGCCCAGCACGAGGACGGCACCGGCGATCACCAGCGCGATCATCGTGGAGAGCGGTCCCGGCCGGGACAGGGCACCGAGCGTCTTGAAGCCGTCGGGGCGGGCGAGCATGCCGTTCATCGGCCACGCGATGGCATCCACCCGGGCCCTCACTGCGTCGCGCGCCACGGTGCCGCGCGCCGCGTCCGTCAGATGCGCGGTGGAGTCCAGGGAGCCCCGCCGCTCGTCGCCGAGCAGGAACAGTCGCCCCGCGGGGACCTTCACCGTCGGGAAGTCCGTGAGCTCGGCGAGGCTTCCCTCGGGCAGATACGATTCGTCGATCCGCTTGCCGTTGACGGTCAGCTTGCCTTCGGTGCAGCAGGAGACGGTGTCGCCGCCGACGGCGACCACACGCTTGACCACGGACGAGCCCGTGACCCAGGTCTTGTCGTCGAAGACGACGACGTCACCGCGTCGGACCTCGGTGCCGTCGACGCGCTGCGCCAGCACCCGGTCGCCGATCTTGATCGTCGGTGCCATCGAACTCGTGGGGACGGTGTACGGCCGGTAGACGACCGCCGCCCAGCCGAAGCCGCCGAGGAACAGCACCAGACCCAGCGCGACAGCGAGCCCGGAAAGCCGCTGTCCTGTCCTGCTCCCCACCGGGGCCTTGCCTGTGCCGCCGCTGCGCGGGGCCGTACGTGTTGCGCTCTCGCCACCCATGGGCCCGCACCTTACCCGGGGGTACGGTCCGGGGTCAGCCCCCTCCGGATCACGATCGCCGGAGCGGACCGGATCCGCCCGCGCCGACAACGAGCGGGGCCGGCCGCCCCGGACGTGTCCGAGGAGGCCGGCCCCAAAAGCCGTAGGACGGCTCAGTCGTCCTTGGACGTCCTGCGCCTGCGGCGCACCAGCACGAGCGGCACCGCACCCAGAAGGGCCACGGAGCCCGGCGAGGTGACCGCCGCGGCCGCATGGTCGCTCAGGCCGGGCTGGCCGAAGGTGTCCGGGACCGGGAGGGTGCCCCAGCGGTTGATGGGCCAGGCCTTGACGATGGCACGGCCGACCACATCGTTCACGGGCACCATGCCGTGGTGCTTGTCCGTCTGGTTGTAGCGCGAGTCCCGCGAGTTCTGGCGGTGGTCGCCCATCACCCAGATCATGCCCTTGGGAACCTTGACCTTGAACTGGCCGCCGTCCTCGTCCTGGCTGCACGGGGTGTTCCCGGCGTACACGTACGAAGACTCGTTCAGCGCCTTGCCGTTGACCTTCAGCGGACCGGTGTTCTTGCACTCGATCGTGTCGCCGCCGACGCCGATGACCCGCTTGATGAGGTCCTTCTCCTCCGCGGACGGCATCAGGCCGATCCAGCTGAGGACCGTCTGAAGGGCGTTCGGGTTGACCGTGGGCTCGCCCGCCAGCCAGTTGTCCGGGTCGTGGAAGACGACCACCTCGCCACGCTGCGGCTCCGAGCCGAACCACGGAGTCAGCTTGTCGACCAGGACGCGGTCACCCTGCTGAAGGGTGTTCTGCATCGAGTCCGAGGGAATCGAGAACGCCTGCACCAGGAAAGTCTTGATGATCAGCGCGAGTACCAGAGCGATGCCGATCAGGATCGGCAGCTCCTTCCAGAAGGAGCGCTGCTTCGTGGACTTCGGGTCCCGTCCGGAACGCCCGGTCGAGGCGTCACCGTCCTCGGAGCCGCTCCCAGAGCCCGAGTCGGGCTCTACGGCCGGGGCAGCCGCATCCTCGGGCCGTTCCGGCTGTCCCTCGGGACCTTCGTGCCCAGACCGCGCGCCGACCGCCACATCCCCCACATCCACTCCTCACTCCGTGCCGCCGCCCGCGCCGTATTCGGCGCAGGCCCACCACTCCCATAACGAGCGGGAGTTCCGCAGGGCTCGGGAGCGGGATCAATCCATCTGGATCCGCAGAGGCCACCCTATGCGACAGCGACAGAGCGGAGGCCGACCCTCCAGGCGCGTCGGCCACCGTCGAGAACGTGTTCGGCTCCTGTAGCCGGGTCCAGTGTCCGATGGGCCAACCGATGACCATCGCCCGGCCCACGATCGACTTCTCGGAGACGGTGCCGCTGAACTTGTCGCTGCGGTGATAGCGGGAGTCCGCCGAGTTGCCCCGGTGGTCACCCAGCACGAACAGGCGGCCCGCCGGCACCTTCACCTCGAAGGAGAACTCCGACGGTTTGTCCCCGGCGTAGATGTACGGCTCGGTCAACGGGGTGCCGTTCACGGTCACGCGGCCCTGTGCGTCGCAGCACTTCACCGTGTCCCCGCCGAGCCCGACGACGCGCTTGATCAGGTCCTTCTCGTTGTCGGAGGGCAGCAGTCCGATGAAGGTCAGCCCCTCCTTGAACTGCTTGACGACCACGGGGTCGTTCTTCTTCTGGGTGTCCTCGGCGGTGAGCCAGCCTCCGGGATCCTTGAAGACGACGACGTCACCACGCTTGGGCTGGGAGCCGAACCAGGGGGTGAACTTGTCCACCAGGACGCGGTCGCCGATCTGGATCGTGTTCTCCATGGAGCCCGACGGGATCACGAAGGCCTGGACGAGGAAGGTCTTGAGGACGAGCGCTATCAGCACGGCGACGCCGACGAGGAGAGGTATCTCCTTGACCGCCGAGCGCCGTCTGCGCCGCTTGATCTTGCGAGCGAGCTTGCGCCGCTCGACCCGGCTGGGCCTCGCGGCCCCTCCGGAGGCGCGCCGGGCCCCGGTGGGCAGCGGATTGTCTGCGGCCTCGGCGGAGACCCCGCGTGCCCGCCCACGGTTACCCACGGGCACCTCCGGCGGCAGGCACACCCGCGTAGGCGTCGGGACGTGTCAGACGGGTCCAGCGGCCCGCGGGCCAGGCGATCCAGTCGGCCCTGCCGATGACATCGCCGACGGGGACCATGCCACCGCCGGGCGAGCCCAGATGATCACGGGAGTCGCGGGAGCGGCTGCGGTGATCGCCCAGGAGGAACAGGGACCGCTCGGGTACGACGATGTCGAAGGGCACCTCGGACGGGCTGTCGCCCCGATAGAGAAATGTCGACTCGTCGACCGATCGGCCGTTCACTTCGAGTCTCCCCTCCTTGTCGCAGCAGACCACGTGGTCTCCCCCTACTCCGACGACGCGTTTGACGTAGTCCGCGTTCCCGAAATAACCGGTGCCGTCGAAGACGACGACATCGCCCCGCTGCGGCTCGGAACCGAAACGGTACGCCAACTTGTTTACGAGAACGCGGTCCCCGATCCTCAATCCCGACTCCATGGAGCCGCTGGGAATTTCGAACGGTTGCATCACGAAGCGGCTGAACAGCAGCAGAAATACCAGACAGATCAGCACGGTCAGGGTGATCCGCCCCCCGGGGAGCCACTCGGCGACCTTGTCGGCGAACGCAGAACGCGACCGCCCCTCCGGCCCCGCTGTGTCCGAGATCTCCTCGGAAGCGGAAGGGCGGGAGGAGCGGTCGCGCTCCACAGGCTGTGCTTCGGTGTCCATCGGGGCCAGATGCTATCCGGCCCTCCTGAGACACCGTCCTACCGGCTCGGTCGCCGACGGATCACCGCGGCGGCACGGGCTCAGCGGTCGCGCTTCTCCTTGATCTTCGCGGCCTTGCCGCGCAGCTCACGGAGGTAGTACAGCTTGGCGCGACGCACGTCACCGCGGGTGACGATCTCGATCTTCTCGACGATCGGGGTGTGCACCGGGAAGGTGCGCTCGACGCCGACGGAGAACGAGACCTTGCGGACCGAGAAGGTCTCGCGGACACCGGCGCCCTGGCGGCGGATGACTACGCCCTTGAACTGCTGCACACGGGAGCGGTTGCCCTCGATGACGCGGACGTGGACGTTGACGGTGTCACCCGGGCGGAAGGCCGGGATGTCGGTGCGCAGCGACGCGCCGTCGACGGAGTCGAGAAGGTGGGTCATTTTGTCTGCTTTCTTCGCTGATGCCACAGGTCATCAACGGGAGAGAGGTTCGAAGATGATGCTGCCTCGTCGGGACGGGCGTCGTGTCCCCCCGTGGCAGGGGCGCACGCCGGACGACGTAGAGCAGCGGCCTATTCTTCCACGGCCTCGGGTCTGCGCCAAAATCGGCCGCCGGGCTCCGGCTGCCAGCCGAGGATCGAGAGCATCTCACGGTCCTTCTTGTCGAAGGCGGAGGCCTCACAGCGCTCGATGAGGTCGGGCCTGTTGGCCGCGGTGCGGCGCAGGGCCTCGTCGCGGCGCCAGCGGGCGATCTTCCCATGGTGGCCGCTGACCAGCACGTCGGGGATCTCACGGCCGCGCCACTCGGGGGGCTTGGTGTACACCGGGCCCTCCAGGAGGTTGGCCATGGCGCCGGGGGCGAAGGAGTCGTCCCGGTGGGACTCGGCGTTGCCGAGGACGCCCGGCAGCAGCCTGGCCACGGCCTCGGTGACGACGAGGACGGCCGCCTCGCCGCCGGCGAGCACGTAGTCGCCGATGGACACCTCGTAGACCGGCATCCGCGTCGCGTACTCGTCGATGACACGGCGGTCGATGCCCTCGTAGCGCGCGGGCGCGAAGACGAGCCAAGGACGCTCGGACAGCTCGACGGCGAGCTGCTGGGTGAACGGGCGCCCGCTGGGGGTGGGGACCACGAGGGCGGGGCCGTGGGCGCCCGTCTCGTATCCGTCCGCCAGGGCGGAGTCCAGGGCCTCGCCCCAGGGCTCCGTCTTCATGACCATGCCGGGGCCGCCGCCGTAGGGCGTGTCGTCGACCGTGTTGTGACGGTCGTACGTCCAGTCCCGGAGGTCGTGCACGTGCACGTTCAGCTGCCCGCGCGCGCGGGCCTTGCCGACGAGCGAGACGTTCAGGGGTTCCAGGTACTCGGGGAAGATCGTGACCACGTCGAGCCGCATCAGGCGTCGGCTCCCGTGGCGTCCTCGCCGGCCTCGGCGGAACCGTTCTCGGCGTCCCTGGTGGAGACGATCTCGGCCTGGTCGTCGATCAGTCCGGGCGGCGGGTCGATGACGGCCCGCTGCTCCTCCAGGTCGATCTCGACGACGATCTCCTCGACGAACGGGATCAGCACCTCGGTGCCGTCCTCCCGCTCGACCACGAACAGGTCCTGCGAGGGCAGGTGCGAGATCTCCGTGATGCGTCCGACCTCGGTGCCGTCCGTGGTGACCACGTCCAGGTCCATGAGCTGGTGGTCGTAGTACTCCTCCGGGTCCTCGGGCGTCGCGTCCGGGTCGACCTCGGCGATCAGCAGGGTGTTGCGCAGGGCCTCGGCGGCGTTGCGGTCCCGCACGCCCGCGAAGCGCAGCAGGAGACGGCCGCTGTGGACGCGGCCCGTCTCGATGGTCAGTGGTCCGGTGGAGGCCGGATCGGTGAGCAAGACGGCACCGGGGCCGAGCCGCAGCTCCGGCTCGTCGGTGCGGACCTCCACGGTGACCTCGCCCTTGATGCCGTGGGCACGGCCGACGCGAGCGACTACCAGCTGCACTGTGCTTGATCTCCTGTCGTGTACCGACGGCAATGCTTCATGGACGACCGCGGGGCGCGGGCGTCCGGGGGGCGCGGATGTCCGCGCGGTCCTGGGCCGTCGGCGAGGGTGCGCGGACGGCCTGGTCCGGCGCCGCCCGGAGGGGTTCGCAGACGACTACGGGCCGGGGACGGCTCGTAAGCCCTCCCCGGCCCGAGCCGGTGCTGCCTGTTACCTCAGCGGACGTGATCCACGTCGACGAGGTCGACGCGGACACCGCGGCCGCCGATGGCGCCCACGACGGTACGCAGAGCGCGCGCGGTGCGGCCGTTGCGGCCGATCACCTTTCCGAGGTCGTCCGGGTGGACCCGGACCTCGAGAACGCGCCCGCGGCGCAGGTTGCGCGAGGCGACCTGCACGTCGTCGGGGTTGTCGACGATGCCCTTCACGAGGTGCTCGAGAGCCTCCTCGAGCATGCTCAGGCCTCGGTCGACTCGGACTCGGCCGAAGCCTCGTCCTTCTTCTCAGCCTTCTTCTTCTGGGTGATGGCCTCACCCTTGCCCGAGTCGTCGCCACCGAGGGCGTCGAACAGCGGGCGCGCGGCCTTCGGCTCGGCGACGAGCAGCGGAGCCGGGGCCGGCAGGCCCTTGAACTTCTGCCAGTCACCGGTCAGCTTCAGGATGGCGAGCACGGGCTCGGTCGGCTGCGCGCCTACACCCAGCCAGTACTGCGCACGGTCCGAGTCGACCTCGATGCGCGAAGGGTTCTGCACCGGGTGGTACAGACCGATCTCCTCGATGGCCCTGCCGTCACGGCGGGTACGGGAGTCGGCGACGACGATGCGGTAGTGAGGCGAACGGATCTTGCCCAGACGCTTCAGCTTGATCTTGACTGCCACGGAAGTGGTGTCTCCTGGTCTTGACGGGGTTGGGCACGCAGAGATGGCCGCGTGGGGATTGCGGTACCCGAGTGCCCGATGGACGCGTCAGCCGGAGGAGAGAGGGGTCCTATGCGGCTGTCGAGTACAGCGCACCATTCTGCCACATCTTGCGGTCCGCACGGACCGAGGGTGCCCGGGCCCACATCCGGACGAGCCCGCACCTGGACGTGCCCACCCTGGACGAGCGGGCGCCCGGACCGGCGGGGCGCCGGGACGAGCCCATGCCTGACGGGCACCCGGCGTTCCGGGTGCCCGTCAGGAACGGGACGGCTCGGACCGGCCGCCGGGGCGCGGGAGAGGTGCCGCCCGTGCGCACTCGTGCCTCCTGAATTCCCCCACGCGCCGAAAGACGGTGAGGGAGGCACGACTGCTCACGGGCCACGCGAACTCTTCCGGCACCCACGAGACGCCGGCGGAGCACGGACCTCAGCCGGCGGCCGCTCCGACCACCTCCGGAATCCGGAAGGGTTTGCCGCACCCTCCGCAGACGATCGGCGCCTGCGCGAGGACGGACGGGACCACGCGCACGTTGCGCCCGCAGTCACAGACAGCCTTGACGCGGACACCTCCTCCTGAGGAGCCGTGGCGTGCGGCGGGGCCGCGGAACGAGCGGGCGGTGTCAGCGGACGTGGCGGCCGTGTGCGCCTTCAGCGCGCGCTGGAGCCGCTCGATGGTCGGGCGGTAGCGGCGCTTCGCCTCGGGGTTGAGCGTGACCAGCGAGAAGCCACTGCTGGGATGCGGCTCCTCGGGGTGGTCGAGGCCCAGCTCCTCGGCGATCGCGAGGAATCTGCGGTTGTGATACCGGCCGGCGCGCGAGGTGTCGCGGACTCCGCGGGCGGCGGCGATGCCGTGGACTGCTTCGTGAAGCAGTCGTTCGAAGGAGAGTTCGTGTCCGCAGGCGGACGACGACTCCCCGATCAGGGACTCTGGCGCGGCAAGATCGGGCAGTTCGGGGTGGTGCCGCTGAATGTCGGCCCACGCGCCTGCCAGCTCTGCGGCGAGAACAGGTGGTGTCGTGCTCACGTAATGAGAACGAGCGGGAGTGCCTCCGTGTTCCTATTACGGGGCATCCCAAATAATTTGCACGTACCCGTCAGTTGGCACTGATGCGTCCCGACGAGGGCGGGTGCGCTGATCTGCGGAGAAGCGTCACAGCTCATACCAAGGCGGTACGTAGGCACACGTACGCCCCGGCGCGTAGGCGGGATCAGCACGCCGGGGCACCTGTGGCGGGCAGATGCGCAAGAGGTCTTTCGGCCGCCCTCGTGTTCCGCTCAGTAGGCGCGGGCGACGACGGCGACGTTACCGGGTGCGTCGTCGGCGTCGGGCACCGACCCGTCCTCGGCGACCAGACACCGTACGGTCACCGCGTGCTCGGCGAGCCGGGCCTCGCCCTCTTCGCCGAGGTCGGCCCAGGGAATGCGCGCCCAGCCACCCGCGACGGCCGCCTCCACGGCAGCCTCTACCGTCGAGACGTCCGACGTACGCGACTCGCGGCGCTCGCGGGACTGCTTCAGGAGCAGCGCCTGGTCCTCTTCGAGGACGGCGGGGATCAGGGCCGCCAGCGCGTCGACGGCCACCGGCTCCTTGCCCCCGGGGATGCGCCGGGCCAGCATCGCCGTGCCGTTCTCCAGGTCACGGGGGCCGACCTCGACCCGTACGGGGACGCCCTTGAGCTCCCAGTCGACGGCGCGGCGCCCGAACGGCGTGTCCGTACGGTCGTCGACGCGAACCCTCACACCCGCCGCGGTCAGCCGGTCGCCGATCTCGTGGACCTTGGCCAGAACCGCCTCGTCGCCCTTGATCGCGAGGACGACGACCTGTACAGGGGCGAGCCGGGGCGGCACCCGCAACCCACTGTCATCGCCGTGCGACATGATCAGGCCACCCACCATGCGGGTCGAGGACCCCCAGGAGGTCTGCCAGACGAGCTCCTGCTTCCCGTCCTTCGACAGGTACCGCGTGTTGAACGCCTTCGCGAAGTTCTGGCCCAGCTCGTGGCTGGTGCCCAGCTGGAGTGCCTTGCCGTCGCCCATCATCCCTTCGAGGGTGAGGGTGTTGACGGCACCCGCGAACCGCTCGCTCGCCGTCTTCCGGCCAAGGACGACATCGATGCCGAGGACGTTCACCATGAAGTCGGCGTACACCTCCTTGTGGATGTACGCGGCGTAGTCCCGGGCGTCCTCGTACGTGGCGTGCGCGGTGTGGCCCTCCTGCCAGAGGAATTCGGTCGTCCGCAGGAACACCCGGGGGCGCATCTCCCAACGGACCACGTTCGCCCACTGGTTGATGAGCAGCGGCAGATCGCGGTAGCTCTGCACCCACTTGGAGAAGGAGGCGTTGATGATCGTCTCGGAGGTGGGGCGGACGACGACCGGCTCCTCCAGCTCCTTGCCGCCGCCGTGCGTGACGACCGCGAGTTCGGGCGCGAAGCCCTCGACGTGCTCCGCCTCCCGGGTCAGGTACGACTGCGGGATGAACAGCGGGAAGTAGGCGTTCTGGGCACCCGCTTCCTTGATGCGGGCGTCCATCTCCTGCTGCATCCGCTCCCACAGCCCGTACCCGTAGGGCCGGATGACCATGGTGCCGCGCACCGGCCCGTTGTCGGCGAGCTCGGCCTTGTTGATCAAGTCCTGGTACCAGCGCGGGAAATCGTCCGCCCTGGGCGTGAGAACGGGTGCCTTTGCCATGCGGGTGATGCTACGGGCACACGTTGCCGGTATGTGAATTCTTGCGCCTTTCGCGGCCGGGGCACAAACGGGCCCCCGCAACCCCTGGACGGCACGTCGAGGGCGGAGTTACCTGACATACGGGGGGAGTGCGGGCCTTTCGCGCGGGGGCGGAGGAAAGGAGGCCCGGCGGCAACTCTCGGCGGATTGGGGCACTTTCGATGACACCTACGCTCGTGCGGCAGCACCTTCCTCATGCGGGCCCATCGCCCCGCGCGGACCGGGGTGCACGCGCGCGTGACTGGGCCGAGATCCAGGAGCGGATGCTGGTGCCGCTCTACGAGGCGGTCTACGACCGGCTCGAAGTGGGCGGCGGGACACGGCTGCTCGGGCTCGGCTGCGGGTCGGGGCTCGCCCTGCTGATGGCGGCCTCCCGCGGCGCCGCGGTCACGGGTGTCGACTCCTCGTCGCCCGAACGGCTGGCCCTGGCACGGGAACGTCTGGGGCCGCGGGACGGGGACACCGGCCCGCGCGCCGAGGCCCGGATCGTGGCCGGGTCCCCCCGGGACACGGCGGCCGGGGCGGCACCGGACTACACCCTGGTGACCGCGTTCGAGCCGATCGGCTGCGCGGCCGGCGACTCCGAGGGGCTCGGTTCGCTGCTCGCGGAGGCGGCACCGCTCGCCGGCCGGGGAACGCCCGTGGTGCTGGTCGGGTGGGGGCCGCCGGAGCGGTGCGCCACCTCGGCCGTGCTGCGGGTGGCCACCAAGCTGGCCGATCCCCTGCGCGGTGCGGCGAGCTGGCGCGCCGCCTGCCGGGACGACCTGGAGGAGGTCGCCGAGCGGGCCGGGCTGCGGCCGGACGGCTCGGGGCGGGTGGCCTGCCCGTTCGGCTACGCCGATGTGGACAGTGCCGTACGAGGGCTGCTCTCCACGGGGCTCTTCGACGCCGCGGTCCAGGCCACCGACCAGGCCCAGGTCGACAAGGAAGTGGCCGAGGCGCTGCATCCTCATCTGCGGCGGGACGGGACCGTCTGGATGCCCAACGTGTTCCGGTATCTGATCGCCCGTACGCCCTGAGGCGGCCCCCGGACCAGTCGGACACACGGGGGCCGGTCCCGGGCCGGGCGTTCAGTCCTCCTTGACCGTCCGGGGCACCCCGGCGATCCGGTAGGCCTCGGCCTCCTCCAGGGTCTCGTTCGCGAGTAGCGCCTCCGCGAGGGCGTCCAGCTGTCCTCGGTGGTCGCGGAGCTTGCGGCAGGCTTCCTCGTAGCACTCGTCGACGATGCGGCGCATCTCGTGGTCGATGGAGTCGAGGGTGCCCGGGGCAGCCGAGAGGCCGTACGCCTGCTGGGCGTCGCCCGGCAGTGCGGAGAGCCTGCCGACGCGTTCGCTCATGCCCCAGCGGGCCACCATGCCGCGGGCCAGGTTCGTGACCTGTTCCAGGTCGTTCTCCGAGCCCGTGGTGACGACGTCGTAGACGACGTGCTCGGCGGCCATGCCGCCGAGGGCGCCGATGATCCGGCCGCGCAGATACTCCTCGGTGTACGCGTACCGGTCCGCGTCCGGCGTCGAGAGGGTGACGCCGAGGGCGCGGCCGCGCGGGACGATGGTGATCTTGCGGACCGGGTCGGCGCCGGGCCGCAGCATCCCGAGGAGGGCGTGGCCGCTCTCGTGGTACGCGGTGCGGCGTCGTTCCTCGTAGGGCATGACCAGGGAGCGTTCGGCACCGAGCTGGACCTTTTCGAGCGCTTCGGAGAGGTCGCTCTGTGTCACCTGGTCCTGCTTGCGCTTCACGGCGAGGAGGGCCGCCTCGTTGGCGAGGTTGGCGAGGTCCGCGCCGGTCATGCCCGGGGTCGTACGGGCCACCTGGGTCAGGTCCACGTTCGGGGCCAGGGGGATCTCGCGGGTGTGGATCTCCAGGATCGCCTCCCGGCCGCCGCGGTCGGGGGGCGAGACGCTGACGACGCGGTCGAAGCGGCCGGGACGGGTGAGCGCCGGGTCCAGGACGTCCGCGCGGTTGGTGGCCGCGATGACGATGACGCCCTCCGCGCCGGAGAAGCCGTCCATCTCGGTGAGGATCTGGTTGAGCGTCTGCTCGCGCTCGTCGTGGCCGCCCATGGCGGAGCCGCCCGACCGTGACCGTCCGATGGTGTCGATCTCGTCGATGAAGATGATGGACGGGGCCACCTTGCGGGCCTCGGCGAACAGTTCGCGGACGCGTGAGGCACCGACGCCGACGATCATCTCGATGAACTCGGAGGCGGAGGCGGAGAAGAAGGGGACACCCGCCTCCCCCGCGACCGCCCGGGCCAGCAAGGTCTTTCCGGTGCCCGGCGGGCCCGCCAGCAGCACCCCGCGCGGCATCTTCGCGCCCATCCGGCGGTACGCGTCGGGGTTCTTGAGGAAGTCCACGACGTCGTCGACCTCGCCGGCCACCTCGTCGATGCCGGCCACGTCGGCGAAGGTCGTGCGCTTGCCGCCCGGCACGAGTTCGACGGGCTTCGGGGGCGTCTTGCGGCCGAGCATGCCACCCGCGCCGCCCATGCCGGAGCCCATCCGCCGGGCGATGAAGATCCACAGGACGACGAGCAGGATCATCGGGGCGAGCGAGATCAGCAGGTTGAACAGGAAGCTGCGTTCCTGGACCACCGGCGAGGCGGTCACCGTGACGTCGTGCTTCTGGAGGTTCTCCCAGAGCTTGTCGTCGGCGAAGACCGGGCGCTGGGTCTTGAACTTGGTGTATTTCCCGTCGCCGCCGGGCTTCTCCTGGGAGTTCTTGAGCTGCCCCTGGATCGCGTCGCCCTTGGCGTAGATCTTGGTGACGTTGCCGTCGCCGACCTGCCGGCTGAACTCCGTGTACGAGATCGTCGGCTCGTTGCCCTGGTTGTAGAAGGACAGCACCAGGTTGGCGACGAGGAACACGATGAGCGCGGCGAGGGCCAGGCTCCACCAGCCGCCGGGCAGCTTCCGCCGGCCGCCCGGCGGCGGTGTCGGCTCGGGCGGAGTGCCCTCGGTACGCCACGGCTGGTCCGGTGCCTTGCGCGGCGGCACGGGATTGCTCATAAGGGGACGTTACGACAGATGGCGGACAGCGGCACCCGCGCTCATGCCGCTGGGGGCGCCCCTCGCGGTGAGGGGCGCCCCCAGCGGGCGTCACGAATGCGCTCCCGTACGGGACGGGAGGTCAGGCCACGGGCGTCAGCCCATGAACTTCTTGAACTCGTCCGGCAGCTCGAAGTCCTCCTGGGCGCCCTGCTGCGGGAGGCCGAAGGCGTTGCCGCCCTGCGCGCCCGCCTCGCGGCGAGCGGCCTCCTCGTCCTCCTGCTGCTTGCGCTTCATCGGGTTGCCGGAGCGCTGCTTGCCCTTGGCCTGCTTCGGCTTCTTCTTGGCGCGGCCGGGGCCGCCGCCCATGCCCGGCATCCCGGGCATGCCCGGCATCCCGCCGCCCTGGGCCATGCGGGACATCATCTTGCGGGCCTCGAAGAAGCGCTCGACCAGGCCCTTGACCGCGCTGACCTCGACGCCCGAGCCCTTGGCGATACGGGCGCGGCGCGAGCCGTTGATGATCGTCGGGTCGTGGCGCTCACCCGGGGTCATCGACTTGATGATCGCGCCGACGCGGTCGACGTCCCGCTCGTCCAGGTTGTTGATCTGGTCCTTGATCTGGCCCATGCCCGGGAGCATGCCGAGCAGCTTGCTGATGCTGCCCATCTTCCGGACCTGCTCCATCTGGGCCAGGAAGTCGTCCAGGGTGAAGTCCTGGCCCTTCTTGGACGCCAGCTTGGAGGCCATCTTCTCGGCCTCTTCCTGACTGAACGTCTTCTCCGCCTGCTCGATCAGGGTGAGGAGGTCACCCATGTCGAGGATGCGGGAAGCCATCCGGTCCGGGTGGAAGGCGTCGAAGTCGTCGAGCTTCTCTCCGTTGGAGGCGAACATGATCGGCTTGCCGGTGATCTGCCGGATCGACAGGGCGGCACCACCGCGGGCGTCACCGTCGAGCTTGGAGAGCACCACGCCGTCGAAGCCGACGCCGTCGCGGAAGGACTCGGCCGTGTTGACCGCGTCCTGACCGATCATCGCGTCGACGACGAAGAGGATCTCGTCGGGGCTGACGGCGTCGCGGATGTCCGCGGCCTGCTGCATCAGCTCCTGGTCGATGCCGAGGCGGCCGGCGGTGTCCACGATCACGATGTCGTGGACCTTGGCCTTGGCGAACTCGATGGAGTCCTTGGCGACCTTGACCGGGTCGCCGACACCGTTGCCGGGCTCGGGGGCGTACACGGCGACGCCCGCGCGCTCGGCGACGACGCTGAGCTGGTTCACCGCGTTCGGGCGCTGGAGGTCGGCGGCGACGAGGATCGGGGAGTGTCCCTGGTCCTTGAGCCACTTGCCGAGCTTTCCGGCGAGCGTGGTCTTTCCCGAGCCCTGGAGGCCCGCGAGCATGATCACGGTGGGCGGGTTCTTGGCGAACCGGAGACGACGGGTCTCACCGCCGAGGATCGTGACGAGCTCGTCGTTGACGATCTTCAGGACCTGCTGGGCGGGGTTGAGGGCCCTGGAGACCTCGATGCCCATGGCCCGCTCCTTGACGTTCTTGATGAACGTCCGGACGACGGGCAGGGCGACGTCGGCTTCAAGGAGCGCGATGCGGATCTCGCGGGCCGTGGCGTCGATGTCCGCCTCACTGAGGCGCCCCTTGCCGCGGAGGTTTTTGAACGTCGCGCTGAGGCGGTCGGAGAGGGTATCGAACACGGTGGCTTCGGTCCTCGGAGTCGGGGTCGTTTCGGGCTGCCCTCCAGGGTATCTGTCCCCGCAAGCGATTCGTCCCCGCACACCGCATTCGGCGTGCGAGGACGAGGTCCGCAGCGCCTCGGAAGCGGTCCGCGGCCCCTGCCGGACCGGCTTTCGGCCATCGGACGGCTCCCCGGGTCGCGGAGATCACATATCCGCCCGGCACTCGACAGCGGCCGGACGGCAGAAAGGCGGACCGCACCCGGCAGACCGCAGACCGCAGCACGGAACGAGCGCGGGGCCGACGGCGATGGCAGATGGCTGACGGCTGACGGCTGACGGCAGCAGCACGGCCCCGACGGCCCCGAAATCAGGCCCGCAGCGCCTCCTCCAGGGCGCGGGCCACCGAGGCCGCCTCCTCCCCCGGCAGGGGTTCCCCCTTCGCGCCTGTCACATAGAAGGCGTCCACGGCGTTCGCGCCGAGCGTGGAGACGTGCATGCTCCGTACCCGCACCCGCGCGTTCTCCAGGGCCCGTCCGATGCGGTGCAGCAGGCCAGGGGCGTCGTGGGCGCGGACCTCGATGACCGTGGCCAGCCGGGAGGCCGCGGGCGCGACGGTGACCCGCGCGGGGGGCGCGACGACGCCCCGGCGGCGCGGATAGGCGGCGTCGCGCTCGGCGAGGCGGGCGGTGATGTCGAGGGAGCCGTCGAGGGCGCGTACGAGGTCGGCGCGCAGCCGGGCGGCCTGCGGCAGGGAGCCGTACTCGGCGGCGACCCGCCAGTTGAGGAGCAGGACGGAGCCCTCGACACCGTCGGGCAGGTCAAGGGCGCGCAGTTCCGCGGTGCGGACGGTCAGCCGGTGCATGGCGAGGACGCCGGCCACCGAGGGGAGCACGCCCGGCTGGTCGGGGACGGCGATGAGGAGCTCCACACCGAGCGGCTCCGGGTCGTCCTGGTCGCCGTCGGATTCGGCCTCGGTGTCGAGGGCTTCCGTCTGGGCGCGCAGGGACAGCACGGGTCCGCCCGTGCGGCACGCCTCGATCGCGAGGCGTTCCATCTCGGCGGTCGGGGCGGCGGCCTCCGGTTCCTCGGGAGCGTCGCCGGAGAGCACCGCCGAGACCCGTTTGACCAGGTCGGCGACGAGGGAGCCGCGCCAGGAGGACCAGGCCGCCGGCCCGGTGGCCAGCGCGTCCGCCTCGGTGAGCGCGTGCAGCAGTTCCAGGGTGCCCTGGGATCCGACGGCCTCGGCGACCGAGCGGACGGTGGCCGGGTCCTCCAGGTCACGCCTGGTCGCGGTGTCGACGAGCAGCAGATGGTGGCGTACGAGGGTGGCGAGCACGGCCACGTCCACGCGGTCGAAGCCGATGCGGGCGGCCACGTCACGGGCGATGATCTCGCCGGCCACGGAGTGGTCGCCGGGCCAGCCCTTGCCGATGTCGTGGAGCAGGGCGGCGACGAGGAGGAGGTCGGGGCGGCCGACACGGCGGGTCAGTTCGGAGGCGCGGACGGCCGTCTCGATGAGGTGGCGGTCGACGGTCCAGATGTGGACGGCGTTGCGCTGCGGCCGGCAGCGCACCCGCTCCCAGTCGGGCAGCAGCCGGGTGATCAGCCCCTCCGCCTCCAGCGCCTCCCAGACCTCGATGGTCGGGCGGCCCGAGCCGAGCAGGGTGACCAGCTGTTCGCGGGCCTCGGCGGGCCAGGGCGTGGGGAGGGGACGTACGGCGGCGGCCATGCGCCGTACGGCGTGCAGGGAGAGCGGGAGGTCCGCCTGCGCGGCGGCGGCGGCGGCACGCAGCGGGAGCACGGGGTCGCGCTCGGGCCGGGCGGCGCGGGCGAGCCCGACCTCGCCGTCCTGTTCGACGACGCCCTCGGCGAGGGGGGACCGTTCGGCGACGGGTTTGCCGCCGCCGAGCATGGCGCGCAGCCGCGGGCGTACGGCGCGTGAGCGCAGGACGCGTCCGACCTCGCGCCAGGTGACGTCGCTGGCGTACGAGACGACGCGGGCGGCCTCGTACACCTGGCGCAGCAGGGTGTCGGCGTCGAGCAGCCCGAGTTCGGCGGCGACCTGGTCCTGTTCCTGGAGGGCGAGACGGTCGGTGGCGCGGCCGGTGGCGAGGTGGAGGGCGTCACGGACGTCCAGAAGCCTGCGCCGGGCGTCGGAGAGGCCCTCGCGGGGTGCGTCCGCGAGCCAGGACGCGGCGACGGCGCGCAGCGCGGTGGCGTCGCGCAGTCCGCCGCGGGCCTCCTTCAGGTCGGGTTCGAGGAGGTACTGGAGTTCGCCCTGGCGTTCGGCGCGCTCCGCGCACAGTTCCTGGAGTTCGGGCAGCCGCTTCGGTGCCTGGTTGCGCCAGTCGGCGAGGACGGCGGTGCGCAGTCCGGCGGTGAGGCCGAGGTCGCCGGCGATGTGGCGGGCGTCGAGCAGGCCGAGCTGGACCTTGAGGTCGTCGGCGGCGGTCTTGCGGGCCTCGGCGGGAGTGCGGACCGAGTGGTCGAGATCGAGGCCGAGGTCCCATACGGGGTACCAGACGCGGTCGGCGAGGGCGGCGACGGCGCCGGAGTCGGTGCCGTCGTGCAGGAGGAGCAGGTCGAGATCGCTGCGGGGTGAGAGCTCGCCGCGGCCGTAGCCGCCGACGGCGACGAGGGAGACCCCGCGCAGGCCCTTCGATCCGGCGGTGAACAGGCCGCTCAGCCAGTCGTCCGTCAGTTCCGCGAGGGCGGCACGGCGCGGCGGCCCGGACCGCGCCCCCTCCTGGAGGAGGCGCAGCCGGGCCGCCGCGTAGCCGCTGGGTCCCGAGTCCTCTGCTTCCACTCGCGTGTCCGTGCTCGTCACCCAGCGACTCCTGTCTTTCTTTTCGTGCGGGCCGATCCGGTCAGAGTGCGTCCGGGCCGCGCTCGCCGGTCCGGACCCGGACCGCCGTGTCGACCGGTACGGACCACACCTTGCCGTCACCGATCTTGCCTGTACGGGCCGCCTTCACGACGACGTCGATGAGCTGTTCGGCGTCGTCGTCCTCGACCAGCACCTCGATGCGGATCTTGGGGACGAGGTCGACCGTGTACTCGGCGCCGCGGTACACCTCGGTGTGTCCCCGCTGCCGACCGTAGCCGCTCGCCTCGGTGACCGTCAGTCCGTGGACCCCGAAGGCCTGGAGCGCCTCTTTGATCTCGTCGAGCCGGTGAGGCTTCACGACGGCGGTGATGAGCTTCATGCGTCCACCTTCTTGGCGTCCGTGTCGGCCGGGGCGGGCACGGCGGTCCGGACGGCGCCGCCGCCGGCGCCGCTGAAGTCGTATGCGGTCTCGGCGTGCTCGGCCTGGTCGATGCCGGCGATCTCCTCGTCCTCGGTGACCCGCATGCCCATGGTCCTGTCGATGAGGAAGGCGAGGATCGCGGAGACGACCAGGGAGTAGCCGAGGACGGCGAACACGCCGGCGCACTGCTTCCAGAACTGGGTCAGGCCGCCGCCGTAGAAGAGGCCCTCGACCGTCGACTGGCCCTTGCCGCTGGCGAAGAGGCCGATCAGCAGGGAGCCGATGACACCGCCGACGAGGTGGACACCGACGACGTCCAGGGAGTCGTCGTAGCCGAACTTGTACTTCAGGCCCACGGCCATGGCGCACAGGACACCGGCGATGGCACCGACCGCGATGGCGCCGAGCGGGGAGACCGCTCCGCCGGAGGGGGTGATGGCGACCAGACCGGCGACCGCGCCGGAGGCGGCGCCCAGTGTGGTGAACGCGCCGTGCCGGATCTTCTCGTAGACGAGCCAAGCCAGCATGGCGGCCGCGGTGGCGACCTGCGTGTTGACGAACATCAGCGCGCCGACGCCGTCGTCGTTGCCGAGCCACGAGCCGGCGTTGAATCCGAACCAGCCGAACCACAGCAGACCGGAGCCGAGCATCACCAGCGGAAGGCTGTGCGGGCGCATCGGGTCCTTCTTGAAGCCGACGCGCTTGCCGATGACCAGGATCACGCCGAGCGCCGCGGCGCCCGCGTTGATGTGGACTGCCGTTCCACCGGCGAAGTCGATCACACCGAGGTCGAAGGCCCAGCCGCCGGTGCCCCACACCCAGTGGGCTACCGGGAAGTAGACGAGCGTGGCCCACAGAGTGATGAAGAGCGACCACGCGCCGAACTTCACGCGGTCCGCGAGAGCACCGCTTATCAGCGCGGGCGTGATGATCGCGAACATGAGCTGGAAGACCATGAAGACGAACACCGGGATGGTGTAGCCGGGCCACAGCTCCGTCAGGCCGATGTTGCTCAGGCCGACCCAGTCCGAGGTCCAGCCGATGAACGATCCCTTGTCCGTGCCGAAGGCGAGGGAGAAGCCGTACAGCACCCACAGGATGGTGATGATCCCCATGCTGATGAAGCTCATCATCAGCATGTTGAGGGTGCTCTTGACGCGGACCATGCCTCCGTAGAAGAAGGCGAGGCCGGGCGTCATGATGAGCACCAGGGCGGAACAGATGAGCATGAACCCTGTGTTGGCGGCAGAGAGCTTGGGTGCCTCTGCGGCAAGGGTGATGGCTGGTGCCATCGGCGTCTCCTCGTCGTTGGTACGGCCCCGTGCGGGCGAAGCCTGAGTGGGTCGTGAGGGGTGGGCCGGTTATGCGCCATGAGATTGACGCAGCGCGGTTTCCGTCGACGCCCCTCGATGTTTCGCGCCCGTGACGAAGGCGCTCCGTGTGTTACACGTTCATGAACTGCCCCATTGCGGTCGAAGCGATCGTTATCGTGACGCAATCCCCGGCAGGGCGCTCACGGCGTCCGGGGCGGGAGCAGCCGTGGGGAACGTCCCGCCCGCGGCCGGCCGCTTTCGCGGGAGCGGCGCGGGCCGGGGCCGCACACAGCGGAACCGGCCACGGCGGGCCGTCCGATGACCTGGCATGGGGGAGCCGAGTCGGTCAGTTCGGGACGGCCGGCCGCAGCCGGGGTTCTGGGCGGGGCCGCCGCGGCGGCCGGGGGTCAGACCGCCTCGGCGGTCTCGGGCAGGTCGACGGCGAGCTGGTCGGTGAGGTCGATGATCTCGGCGAGATCCCCGAACTCGCGTACCGCGGTGTCGACCGTCTTTCGGATACGAGTGTTGACGCGCTCGGAGCGCACTTTCTTGCCGATCCTGAGGGCTTCCTTGGCCAGGACCGCACTCTGCTCGGGCTCGCGCTGGAGAAGGTGCACGGTGGCCATGCCGATGAGGTTGAGCGCGTACGACCGCTGGTGCTCGGAGTCCTTGCCGAAACGGTCGACCGCCTGCTGCATCAGGGGCTCGGCCATGGAGGCGTACGTGGGGCTGCGTCCGGCGACGTAGGCGAGATCGCGGTAGGAGTGCGAGTTCTCGCCGTACAGCTCGGCCCGGGAGAAGAAGCGGATCCAGTCGGGGTCCGGCTCGTCCCACTCGTGCACGTCGGCGAAGGTGTCCTCGGCCATGCGCACGGCCCGCTTGCACTTTCCGGGCTGGCCCATGTTGGCGTAGGAGCGGGCCTCCATCGCATACAGCATCGACTGGGTGCGCGGGCCGGCGCAGTCCCGGCTGCCGTACTGGGCGAGGTGGATCAGCTCCAGCGCGTCGTCGGGCCGCCCGAGGTGGATCATCTGACGGCTCATGCTGGAGAGGATGTACGAGCCGAGCGGCTTGTCGCCCGCCTCCTTCGAGGCGTGCAGCGCGAGCACGAAGTACTTCTGGGCGGTGGGCTGGAGGCCCACGTCGTAGCTCATCCAGCCCGCCAGCTCGGCCAGTTCGGCGGCGACCTTGAACAGCCGCTTCTGGGTGGCGGCGGGCTGCGGCTCCTGGAGGAGGTCCGTCACCTCGTGCAGCTGGCCGACGACGGCCTTGCGGCGCAGTCCGCCGCCGCACTTCGCGTCCCACTGACGGAACATCACGGTGGTTGATTCCAGGAGGTCGAGCTCCGGCTGGGAGAGCCTGCCGCCGCGGCGCGTCGAGGCCGGCGGCTCGGTCGCCTCGTACTGCCCCCCGGGCGTGGGGACGAGCCAGCGCTGCATGGGCTCGATGAGCGCCGGGCCCGCGGCGAGGCCCAGCGAACTGCCGAGGAAGCCGCGCCGCGCCAGCATCAGGTCGCTGCGCGAGTACTCACTGATCAGGGCGACGGTCTGGGGGCCGGTCCACGGCAGGTCGACGCCGGACACGGAGGGTGCCTGGTGGGCCGTGCGCAGACCGAGGTCCTCCACCGCGACGACACAGCCGAACCGCTCGGAGAACAGCTCCGACAGGATCCGCGGAATGGGCTCGCGCGGGTTCTCCCCGTCCAGCCAGCGGCGCACCCGCGAGGTGTCCGTCGAAATGTGGTTGGCCCCCAACTGGCGGGCCCTGCGGTTCACCTGGCGCGCCAGCTCGCCCTTCGACCAGCCACTGCGCACGAACCACGAGCCGAGCAGCTCGTTGGGGCGCTTGTCAGCGTTCGTCCCGCCTCCGCCGTTGCCGCCCACTGGAACGCCCCCACTCCCCGAGACCACTTGTCGCCGCTCTGCGCCAAGCCCTATCAGAATGCCCGTAAACGCGGCCGCGCGTCCGGTAGTTGTCACCCTTCGAACGGGAACCCGGCTTGCCCTTGGCATACTCACGAGTAAACAAGCCCAAGGGCTCGTGCACACAAAGTAATCCTACGATCACGCGTCCGGCCATGGCGATCGATGAATCGCCACCATTCGCCACCCCTTCGAATGAACTCCAGTCGCCCTGCTCGCGATTCACTTGACACGGAACGACCGAGGGTGGGCGAAGAGGCGCACTCCAGGGCGCGTCGAGCCGGGCGCACCACCCCATGCACGACAAGGCGCCGCCTGGATCGCGCGATACCGGGCAGCCAGGAACAGAGGGTGACAATCCGGTTCCGTCACGTAACCACGGGCGCATCGAACCCGTTGGAGGGGGCATGGGCTTCACGATCGGCAGTAGTCGGGCGATGCGCGACATCCGGACCGGTGCTCGTCGCCGCGGCCGCTCGTCGGAGGGCACCGCCGTCGCCGCGTTCACCGGACTGTGGGGATGGGACGTGGTCCCGGGTGCCCGAGCCGCCGCGGGGGCGTGCTCGTGCGGCCGGGCCGACTGCCCGGCTCCGGGCGCGCATCCCCTCTCCTTCGCCCCGACGATCCCGGCGGGCACGACACTGGACGAGGCGACCGGCCTCTGGGCCGGCTTCCCGGGGGCCGCGGTGATGCTGCCGGTCGGCCGGGCTTTCGACGTGATCGAGGTGGCCGAGCCTGCGGGGCGCCGCGCACTCGTCCGGCTGGAGCGCATGGGGCTGCCGCTCGGTCCCGTCACGGCCACCGCGGACGGCCGCGCCCATTTCTTCGTCTCCCCCGGTTCCGCCGCCGAACTTCCCGAGCTGCTCTACCGCATGGGCTGGGACGACGCCTCCCTCGACCTGCACGGCCTCGGCCCTGGCACGTTCATCACCGCCCCGCCCTCCGACCGCGGGGGGCTCGGCCCGGTCCGCTGGCTGCGCTCCCCCGTCCTCGACTCCGCCACGAAGCCGCCGCCGGCCAGGCTGCTGCTGGGCACGCTCGCCTACGTGGCGCACCGTTCACGGGCCTGAGCCACCGGCACACGCCGTACACGACGAAGCGCCCGTCCCCCCGGCAGTGCCGCGGGGGCGGGCGCTTCTTCGTTCACCTACGCGTTCACGCGGGTGGTCAGTCGCCGATAAGGGCGTCAACGAACGCCTCCGGCTCGAACGGCGCCAGGTCGTCCGCGCCCTCGCCGAGCCCGACGAGCTTGACCGGGACGCCCAGCTCGCGCTGCACCGCGATGACGATGCCGCCCTTCGCCGTGCCGTCGAGCTTGGTCAGCACGATGCCGGTGATCTCCACGACCTCGGCGAACACACGCGCCTGCACCAGACCGTTCTGGCCGGTGGTCGCGTCGAGGACGAGCAGCACCTCGTCGAGCGGGGCGTGCTTCTCCACGACGCGCTTGACCTTGCCGAGCTCGTCCATGAGGCCGGTCTTGGTGTGGAGCCGGCCCGCCGTGTCGATGAGGACGACGTCCGCGCCCTCCTCGATGCCTTCCTTGACCGCGTCGAACGCGATCGAGGCGGGGTCGCCGCCCTCGGGGCCGCGGACGGTACGGGCGCCCACGCGGTCGCCCCAGGTCTGGAGCTGGTCGGCCGCGGCGGCACGGAAGGTGTCGGCCGCGCCGAGCACGACGTTCTTGCCGTCGGCGACGAGCACGCGCGCGAGCTTGCCTGTGGTGGTGGTCTTGCCGGTGCCGTTGACTCCGACGACCATCACGATGCCCGGGGTGTCGAGGTTCGAGTCCGTCTTGACCTCGCGGTCGAACTCCGGGACGAGCAGCTGGACAAGCTCCTCGCGCAGCAGGCCGCGCAGCTCGTCCGGCGTGCGCGTGCCGAGGACCTTCACGCGCTCGCGCAGCCGCTCGACCAGTTCCTGGGTGGGCTGCACACCGACGTCGGCGACGAGCAGTGTGTCCTCGATCTCCTCCCAGGTGTCGTCGTCGAGGTGCTCGCGCGAGAGCAGCGTGAGCAGCCCCTTGCCGAGCGCGTTCTGCGAGCGGGAGAGCCGGGTGCGCAGGCGCACCAGCCGGCCGGCGGTCGGCTCCGGGATCTCGATCTGGGGGGCGGCCGGAGGTTCCTCGACGACGACCGACGGGGCGGCCGAGCCGTCGGGGAGATCCACCTCCTCCAGGGTGCGGCGCGGTTCGTCGCGCGGCGTCTCGGCCTCGTCGCCGACGTGCGGTTCGGCCGGAGGGGCGGTGATGTCGGGGGCGGCGGGGGGCGGCGGGGGCAGCTGCTTCCGCTTGCGACTGCCGACGACGAGCCCACCGAGTGCGCCGATCACCACCACGGCGATGACTACAGCAAGGATGATGGTTTCCATAACGGGTCCAGTATGCGTGAGCCCCGGCTCGCGGGCCGCTGTCCGCGCGCGCTGCGCGCCCCCACGGGGGCCCACCGCCCCGCCGACCGGACACGCTCCGCCGGAAGCCCTGGAAAGCCGAGTCGTGACGCACCCGGCACCACCTTCGCGTCCAGGGCGTGGGCGGGGGTGCGCGCGAGGTGGTGCCGGTCCCTGTGTGCCCGGCACCGCCTTCGCGTCCAGGGCATGGGCGAAGGTGAGCGCGGACTCGTCCGGCCCGCGCCCGCCCCGCACTGCCTTCGCGTCCGGAGCGAGGGCGCGCGAGTCGTCCGGACCCTGTGTGCCCGGGACTGTCTTCGCGTCCGGGGCATGACGGTGCGCGCGCTGTCGTCCGGTCCGTGCGCGCCGGGTGATGCCCGTCGTGGCGCCACGCACGAACCGCGGGACGCCCGGCCCGGCGTTTCGTGGCACCTGTCACGCCTCTGGCTGTCTGACGCTCCGTCAGCTACCGTCCCTCTCCACACACGAAGGGGGACTCCCCATGCCCGTGACGGTCGTGCGCTTCAACCTCGTCGAACCCGACGCCACCCCCGCCTCGCTCAGCGCCCGCTACCGGGCCGCCGTCGAGATGGCCACGTACGCCGACGACCGCGGGATCACCACGGTGCAGACGGAGGAACACCACGGCGTCGCCAACAACTGGCTGCCCTCGCCCTTCGCGTTCGCGGGCGCCGTCTTCGGAGCGACCCGGCGTGTGGCGGTCACCGTCTCGGCGGTCATCGGCCCGCTGCACGACCCGCTGCGTCTCGCCGAGGACATCGCCGTGCTCGACCTGCTCAGCGGCGGCCGCCTGGTGACGGTGGCCGGCATCGGCTACCGGCCCGAGGAGTACGCGCAGTTCGACGTGGACTGGAAGCGGCGCGGCAAGCTCCAGGACGAGCTCCTGGAGACGGTGCTGAAGGCGTGGACCGGCGAGGAGTTCACCTACCGGGGCCGCACGGTACGGGTCACCCCGCGTCCGTTCTCCGACCCGCACCCCCTGCTGCTGGTGGGCGGCTCCTCCAGGGCCGCGGCCCGGCGCGCCGCCCGGCTCGGGCTGCCCTTCTTCCCGAGCGCGCACCTGCCCGAGCTGGAGGCCTATTACAAGGAGCGGCTCATCGAGTACGGCACCGAGGGCTGGACCATGATGCCCGGCGCCGAGACGCCACTGCTGCACATCGCCGAGGACCCGGACCGGGCCTGGGCCGAGTACGGCCGCCACTTCCTGCACGAGGCGCGGACGTACGCCTCCTGGCAGTCCGGCGAGATCCGCTCCGCGGTGAAGTCGGCGGCCACGACGGTCGGGGAGCTGCGGGCCGAGGGCGTCTACCGCGTCCTCACCCCCGACCAGTGCGTGGAGCAGGGCCTGGACAACCTGGTCCTGCATCCGCTGTCCGGCGGGATGCCCCTGGACGAGGGCTGGCGGAGCCTCCATCTGTTCTGCGAAAGCGTGCTGCCCCGGCTCGCGTGACCTGACGGTCCGAGCCGGGGCAGTACGCCCTCTTCACGAGTACGAGGAGAGGGGCAGCGGGGACTTGGCCCTTCTCCTCGAGTCAGGGGGAGTCACCGGCGGCCGTGGGGAGCCACCGGTGACAAGGGCGGTCAGCCCATCTCCTCCAGCGCCTTGCCCTTCGTCTCCTTGACGAACTTGAGGACGAAGGGGATGGAGAGCACGGCGAAGCAGGTGTAGATCACATAGGTCGCGGAGAGGTTCCAGTCGGCCAGCGACGGGAAGCTCGCGGTGATGGCCCAGTTGGCCATCCACTGCGCGGAGGCGGCGACACCGAGCGCGGCCGCCCGGATGTGGTTCGGGAACATCTCGCCGAGGAACACCCAGACCACGACACCCCAGGAGAGGGCGAAGAAGAGGACGAAGACATGGGCGGCGACCAGGGCGACCCAGCCCTGGGTGGCCGGCAGCTTGCCGTCGACCAGGTCGTAGGAGAAGGCCCAGGCCTCCAGGCCGAGACCGATGGCCATACCCACCGAGCCGATGAGGGCGAGCGGCTTACGGCCGACACGGTCCACGAAGATCATGGCGATCACGGTGCCGATGATGTTGATGATCGACGTCGTGAACGAGTAGAAGAACGAGTCCGTCGGGTCGACGCCGACCGACTGCCACAGCGTCGAGGAGTAGTAGAACGCGACGTTGATGCCGACGAACTGCTGGAAGACCGAGAGGCCGATACCGACCCAGACGATCGGCAGGAAGAGGAAACCGCCGCCGAGCAGGTCCTTGAAGGTCGACTTGTGCTCGCGCTTCATGGCGGTCTCGATCTCGACGACCCGGGCGTCCAGGTCGATCTTGTCGCCCTCGACCTCCTTGAGCACCTCGCGGGCCTGGCCCCTGCGGCCGACCTCGAGCAGGAAGCGCGGGGACTCGGGAATGGCGAAGGACAGCAGACCGTAGAGGACGGCCGGGACGACCATGACGCCGAGCATGACCTGCCAGGCTTCCAGGCCGAACACTGTACCCCGCTGGTCACCGTCGGCGGCCTGGAGGATGGCGTAGTTGACGAGCTGCGAGATGGCGATGCCGACGACGATCGCGGCCTGCTGGAACGAGCCGAGCCGGCCGCGGTACGCGGGCGGGGAGACCTCGGCGATGTAGGCGGGGCCGATGACGGAGGCCATACCGATGGCGAATCCGCCGATGATGCGCCAGAAGGCGAGGTCCCACAGCGCGAAGGGCAGTGCCGAGCCGACGGCGCTGATGGTGAAGAGACTCGCGGAGATCTGCATGCAGCGGATGCGTCCGATGCGGTCGGCCATGCGGCCGGCGGCCGCGGCGCCGATGGCACAGCCGATCAGTGCGATGGCGATGACCTGGGCCAGGGCCGCGGAGCCGATGTTGTAACGGTCGCGGATGGCCTCGACCGCGCCATTGATCACAGCGCTGTCGTAGCCGAACAGGAAGCCGCCCATCGCGGCCGCCGCCGCGATGAAGATGACATGCCCGAGATGCTCGGGAGGAGCCGGCCTGGCTCCTGGCACAGGTGCCTGCGATGCGCTGGTCACGTAAGACTCCTCGGGCCACCGGCCTCGCTGCCGGGGGTGGGGGGCGAAAGCCTTCGATGGTGGTTACCAGTGGCGCACAGGTTCACGCGGGCCACCACCTGAAGGTAAAAGCAACGTCGCAGAGACTATGCCTTCAAGTTTCGAAGTCAAACTTGGGGTAGTTGTGAATTTCTCCCGGTTCTAGTGACGCAGTTGTGTTCAAGACTTGAACATCAAGTGCACTGAATGGACCAACGAGAGCTGTCGGGCGCGCTCGGCCGCGGTCTCGTTCCGCCCGGTGAGAACCGCGGAATGCGCAGCACGGCGGCGTGCCCGCGGCCCGGCCGTTCGGGCGTTCGGGCGATCTGGCCCGCCGAAATCGCCGTTCGGTCGGCGGCCGCGAGGGCTGTTCCGTCGGGGGCGTACGGGGCGAGGCGAGCGGGGTGTGACGCTCCGCACACGGTGGGTCCGGACGGAGGGTGGGAGAGGCGCGGTCCAGGGCGTGTTCGCGTTGCCCGCGGCGGCCCGAGCGACGAGGATCCGGTCATGCCGCAGACCACGGTCGTCAACCTCAAGGGTCACCGCGACGATCCCGCGTACGCCGATGTGGTGTATGTCGGCCGCGCCATGCACCGGGGCGGCTGGCATCTGGCCGGCTCCCCGCTGGCGAGCCCGTTCCGCCCGGGTCACGACGGCACCCGGGAGGAGGTCGTCGAGATGTACCGCGCCTATCTGCTGGGGCGCCCGGAGCTGCTGGCCCGGCTCCCGGCCCTGCGCGGCCACCGCCTCGGCTGCTGGTGCGTCCCCGAGCGCTGCCACGCCGAGGTGCTCGCCGAACTCGCGGACGAGGGCGTGGGCGCGGACCTTCCGGAGCCGGACGAGTAGCCGGACTCATAGCCGAACCCGGAGCCGGACTCATAGCCGAACCCGGACCCGGACTCATAGCCGGACCCGGACCCGGAGCCGAACGCATGGGCGGACACGAAGCCTTGGGCGTCGCCCCGGGCTCCGTCGGCCGATGACCCGGATGGCCGTGAGCGGGGCAGAGCCGGCCGGAGAACTCCCGGCGCGGATGCGGGTGCGGGTCCGGGTGCGGGTCCGGGTGCGGGTCCGGGTGCGGGTCCGGGTGCGGATGCGAGTCCCGATCCCGGTCCGGTTCCGGATGCGGATGCAGGGCCGGGGGTGGGTTCGGGTGGCGGTCAGCGCAGGCGCTGGCTGATGACCTTGGAGACGCCGTCGCCCTGCATGGAGACGCCGTACAGCGCGTCGGCGACCTCCATCGTGCGCTTCTGGTGCGTGATCACGATCAGCTGGGAGGCCTCCTGGAGCTCCTGCATGATCATGATCAGCCGCTGGAGGTTGGTGTCGTCCAGCGCCGCCTCGACCTCGTCCATCACATAGAAGGGGCTGGGGCGCGCCTTGAAGATCGACACGAGGAGCGCGACGGCGGTCAGCGACCGCTCGCCGCCGGAGAGCAGACTGAGCCGCTTGACCTTCTTGCCCGGAGGCCTCGCCTCCACGTCGACCCCCGTGGTGAGCATGTTGTCGGGGTCGGTCAGGATGAGCCGCCCGTCCCCGCCCGGGAACAGCCGGCTGAAGACGCCCTCGAACTCCCGGGCGGTGTCCCGGTACGCCTCGGTGAAGACCTGCTCGACGCGCTCGTCGACCTCCTTCACCACCTGGAGAAGGTCGGTGCGCGTCTTCTTGAGGTCCTCCAGCTGCTCGCTGAGGAACTTGTGGCGTTCCTCCAGCGCGGCGAACTCCTCCAGGGCCAGCGGATTGACCTTGCCGAGCTGCTGGTACGCCCGTTCGGCCGACTTGAGCCGCTTCTCCTGCTCGGCGCGGTGGAACCGGCGGGGCTGGTTGCGCGGGTGCTCGGGGTCCTCGGGCAGTTCCTCGCCCTCGGCGGGCAGCGACGGCGGTACGAGCTGGTCGGGGCCGTAGTCGGCGACGAGTCCCGCCGGCTCGACGCCGAGTTCGTCCAGCGCCTTCGCCTCCAGTTGCTCTATGCGCATCCGCTTCTCGGCGCCGAGGACCTCGCCCCGGTGCACCGAGTCGGTGAGCTTGTCCAGCTCCGCCTTGAGATCGCGGCCCTGGCCGCGCGCGGTCACGAGCTCCTGCTCACGACGGGCCTTGGCGGTGTCGGCGGCGGTGCGCTCCTCCTCGGCACGGGCCAGCGAGATCTCGACGTGCGCGAGCAGCTGCCGGGCGCCGGAGGCGACGGCCGAAGCGACGGCCGCCTCGTGGCGCAGCCGGGCGCGCCGTTGTTCGGCACGCGCGCGTGCCTCGCGTTCGGCCCGGGCGGCGCGGTCCAGCGAGTCGGCCCGTCCGGCGAGTCCCTTCACCCGCTCCTCGTGCGTACGGACCTGGAGGCGGGCCTCCATCTCCGTCTGCCGCGCGTTGGCACCGTCCGCGGCGAGCCGGTCCCGTACCGAGGTGTCGGGTTCCTCCTCGACCGGCATCTCCTCGGCCACGGCGAGCCGTTCGGCGAGTTCCTCCGCCTCGGCCATGGCCCGGTCGAGCGCTTCCTGCGCGCGGGCGGCGGCCGCGGTGCCGCGCTCCGCCTCGCCAGCGGCGCCCCGCGCCTGCCCGGCGAGGCGTCCGAGCTGCTGCGCGACGGACGACTTCTCCCGCTCGGCGGCCCGTCGCCGCTCCCCCAACTCCTCGACGAGCGCGGCCCGTTCTCCGCGCAGCTCGGTGGCCAGTCGCTGCGCCTCGGCCAACTCATCGCAGCGCACGGCCAGTTCCTCGATCTCGGCCGTCGCCTCGTCCACGGCCGCCTGCACCTCGAGCAGGCTGGGCGCCCCGGCGGACCCGCCGTGCGCGAAGTGCGCCCCGAGCAGGTCGCCCTCGGCGGTCACCGCGGTGAGTCCTGGGCGTGCGTAGACCAGGTCCTCGGCGTCCTCCAGGGTGCCGACGACGACGATCCCGCGCAGCAGCCGCCGTACGGCGGGCATCAGCTCGGTGGGACCCCGGACGAGATCGGCGGCGTACGACGGTCCGTCGCCGCCTTCCCCGTCCGGGCCGTGGTCCTGAAGGCGTACGCCGGTGGAGGCGCCGTTCGCCGGTGCGCTGCCGGTATCGGTGCCGGTGCCGGGTTCCTCGGGTGCTCCGGCGAGCAGCAGGGCCGCGCGGCCCGCGTCCTGCTTGCGCAGCAGACGGATGGCCTCCGCGGCCGAGGCGGGGGTGGTGACCGCGACGGCGTCGGCGGCCACGCCGAACGCGGCGGCGAGCGCGACCTCGAAACCAGGGGTGACCGACAGCAGTCCGGCGGCGGGGCCGAGTACTCCGGTGAGCCGGTCCGTGGCGCCGAGCAGCACTCCCGTGCCGTCCTTGCGCCGCAGGCCGAGGGCGAGTGCGTCGCGGCGGGCCTGGGTGGCGGCCCGTCGTCGTTCGGCGGCGGTGGCTCCCTCGCGGGCGGCGCCGAGCGCGGCCTCCGCGTCGGACAGGGCCCGCCTGGCCGCCTCGTGCTGCTCGGCGAGGTCGGCGTCGCCCGCGTCGAGTCCGTCGACCTCGGCCTTCAGCTGCTCGTACTCCTCCTGGGCCGCGACCGCGCGCTCCCGGGCCTCGTCGCGGGTGGCGGCGAGCCGGTCGATCTCGGCCTGTGCGGAGGCGGCGCGTGAACGGGCGGCGTTGACCTGGCCACCCAGGCGGGCGAGGCCCTCGCGGCGGTCGGCGATGGCGCGGGCCACGTCCTTGAGCCGGCGCTCCTCGACCGCCAGTTCGCGTTCCAGTTCGGCGCGGTGCGCGACCGTGTCCTCGAGGGCCCGTTCGGCCGCCTCCAGGGCCGCTTCGAGCTCGGCCTCCTGCTCGCGGACGCGGGCGGCCTCGCGCTCCATGTCCTCGGGGTCGCGCCCGCGCCGCTCCTCGGCTGGAACCGAGGTGGCGCTCTTGACCCGCGCGTCGGCCAGTGAGACCGTGCCGCGCACCCGCTCCGCGAGCTGGGAGAGTTCGTACCAGGTCTGCTGTGCGCGCTGGAGACGCGGCGTCAGCTGCCGTACCTCGTCCTCCAGCAGGGCCTCGCGCTGGAGCGCCTTCCTGAGCTCGGCCTCGGCGGTGTCCTTGCGGTCCTTGAGCGCGGCCTCGTCGGCGATCTCGGACCGGAGCGCCCCGCGCAGACGTACGAGATCGTCGGCGAGGAGGCGCAGCCGGGCGTCGCGCAGGTCGGCCTGGATGACGGCGGCGCGGCGGGCCACGGCGGCCTGCCGGCCGAGCGGCGCGAGCTGGCGCCGCAGTTCGTCGGTGAGGTCCTGGACGCGGGCGAGGTTCGCCTGCATGGCGTCCAGCTTCCGCAGCGCCTTCTCCTTGCGCTTGCGGTGCTTGAGGACGCCGGCCGCCTCCTCGATGAAGGCGCGCCGGCCCATCGGGTCGGCGTGCAGGACGGAGTCGAGCTGGCCCTGGCCGACGATGACGTGCATCTCACGGCCGATGCCGGAGTCGGACAACAGCTCCTGGATGTCGAGCAGTCGGCAGGTGTCGCCGTTGATCTGGTACTCGCTGCCGCCGTTGCGGAACATGATCCGCGTGATGGTGACCTCGGCGTACTCGATGGGCAGCGCCCCGTCGGAGTTGTCGATGGTCAGGGAGACCTCGGCACGGCCGAGCGGCGGACGCCCGGTGGTGCCGGCGAAGATGACGTCCTCCATCTTGCCGCCGCGCAGCGACTTGGCGCCCTGCTCGCCCATGACCCAGCTGAGCGCGTCCACGACGTTGGACTTGCCCGAGCCGTTGGGGCCCACGACACAGGTGATGCCCGGCTCGAACCGCAGCGTGGTCGCGGAGGCGAACGACTTGAACCCGCGCAGGGTCAGGGCCTTGAGGTGCACGCCGCTGGACTCTACCTTTCGGGCCGGTCTCACTCCATGAACGCGCGGTTTCGCCCATGAACACGCAGGGCACACCAGACGTTGAAGAGGGGGGGAAGGGTGCTCGGGGGAAAGAAAGAAGGGACGCCGGAGGGCGTCCCTTGCAAATCTGACAACTTAGCGGTTGATTCGGGCTGCCCAACCACTGCTGTCATGGTGCGGTGCAGTGATCAGGTGAGCGCAGGCTCCGCCTGGGGTACGTCGATGCTCTCGAGAAGCGAGTCGTGAGAAGCGGCAGCCGCGAGCGCGTCGTTCTCGGCCTGGATCCGTACAAGCTCGGATTCGAGGTCCTGGACGCGTTGCTGGAGCCGTCGCATCTCGGCAATGAGTCGCGGGTCGGAACCGCCGACGTAACCGAGAAGCGCCTTTGCCATGATGGATGGTCCTCCACACTGAGTGACCGACCGAAGCGGTGTGGGTCGTGAGGGAATCGCACCCGCGATGCTTGACACTGCTGATGTCCTGCTGCCGTTCCACATGCCAAACAGCTAGGGTGCGCGGGGCTTTCAGCGTCTCACCAAAAAGTTTGACGGTCAACACGATCACGCCCCGTATCGGCGGGCAACCCACTGTCGCGCGGCTTGTGAAACGGCGGCACTGCGACTCCGGTAGGACCCTCGGGGCGTCGGGATCATCGTTATCTCGGGAGCCTGCCACTTCGAGCCGTTCTTGGCAACCACCAGGCAGTTTCCACTACTGACGGGTGCCGTTGGCATACGCCACGCCACCTTTTGGAGGCCTCGCGGGCGCCTCCGTCAGCGGATGGCGAAGCTGTCGTAGATTCCGCGGGGCGTGTCCCAGATCTCAGTGACTCCGTCCACCCGGCCGGGCGTGTCGTCTCCCTGGAGCCAGTCGAGCAGACTCTGGCAGCCGGCCCGGGGGCCCTCCGCGACCACCTGGACACGTCCGTCGTCGAGATTGAGAGCAAAACCACTCAGCCCGCCGATCTCCAATGCCCTCGCCCGCGTAAACCAGCGGAAACCCACACCTTGAACCCGTCCGCGGACCCAGACGACCAGCCGTGAAACCTCGTTCATGGCTGCACGCTAACCGGACAATGTCTCGTGGAGCACATCCTCCTCTCTTGCCATGGGGTACCGTCCCGACCCAATGAGTCTCATTAGAAACTCACTCTTCCGGGTGAGTTTCAGGTGAGGATCGCTGACTCAAGATCGAGGAAGGCCCAAGAGATGGGACGCCACCGACGCTCCGACGCCGGCCGCGCCGCCACAGGGCGCGCCACCGGAGTCACAGAAACGAGCGGGACCCACACGGAAAGCTACGGCCCGGAGAACCTTTACGGCTACGCGGCCGTCGCCGATCTCCCGTCCGCCGCCTCCGCCCGCTCGCACCGCAAGCGGAGGGGTCCGAGCCCCGTCAAGACGGGACTGCTCGGCGTCTCGGCGGCCGTGGCCATCGGCACCGTGGCCGTCGCGGCCGGTGTCGTGCCGGGCGCCGACAACTACGCGCTCGGCGGTGGCAGCAACAACTCCGACAGCATCCAGGCCGCGAGCTCGCCGTCCAGTGTGGACACCCAGCAGGGCGGCACCTCCGGCAGCGCCGACGCCCGCGAGGGCACGTCGACGAGCCGTGGCTCCGGCCGCGCGACCACCCCCTCGACCGTCGCCCCCTCGACCTCCACCTCGCCGTCGGCCGCTCCGACCACGACGGCGCCCTCGAAGAAGCCGAGCGCCGAGCCCACCAAGGACGTGAAGACGAAGGAGCCCGCGGCTCCGGCGCCTTCGAAGACCGCGACCAAGGCGCCGGTCGCCAAGGCCCCGGTGAACGTGTCCGCGCAGGCCGCCGCCGAGACCGAGGTGCTCAAGCTCGTCAACGACGAGCGCTCCAAGGTCGGTTGCAGCCCGGTCGCCGCGAACAGCGCCCTGACGGACCTGGCCCAGACCTTCAGTGAGGACATGGCGGCACGGGCCTTCTTCGACCACACCGACCCGAGCGGGCTCACCCCCTGGGACCGTGCGGCGAAGGCCGGCATCACCAGCCTCGGCGGCGAGAACATAGCCCGCGGCCAGGCCGACGCGGCAGCCGTCATGGACGCGTGGATGAACAGCCCCGGCCACAAGGCCAACATCCTGAACTGCGACTTCAAGACCCTCGGCGTCGGAGTCCACTTCGCCGAGGGCGGCCCTTGGTGGACACAGGACTTCGGCTACTGAGCTGAACGCTGATCACATGGCCGGCCCGCTCGGGGGGGTCGGCCATGTCGTGTGTCGGCCCGGGAACGCCGGCGCACCGAGCTAACCAGGAGTCAGCGCAACCCTTTGGTTGGCGCTGTGGCTGAGTATGCTGGGTGTATGGAATCGTCCGCGCGGATCATGGAGCGCTCCGGGAGCGACGAGGGTGCCGTGTGCGACGGCGGCAAGGACCTCGCGTACAACGTGTTCGCCCGCGGCTGCCCGTCCCGGGGCACGCTGGAGCACGTCACCGGTCGCTGGGGCTCCCTCACGCTGGGGGCACTGTACGACGGGACGTTCCGGTTCAACGAGCTGCGCCGCCGGGTAGACGGCGTCAGCGAGAAAATGCTCTCGCAGACCCTGCACGCGCTGGAGCGCGACGGTCTGGTGCACCGTGACGCGCGGCCCACGAACCCGCCCCGCGTCGACTACACCCTCACACCGCTGGGCCGCGAGGTCGCCGAACGTCTGCTGTCCCTCATCGGCTTCGTCGAGGGCCGTATGGACGACGTCCTGGCAGCCCGCGGGCACTACGACGAGGCCCGCGAGGCCCGGCAGGACCAGGCATAGCCTCGGCGTCAGACCGCCGGGCGCGGTGCGCGTTGGCAGCGTGGGCAGAAGTAGCTGGAGCGGTTCATCCAGGGCCGTCGCCGCATCGGGGTCGCGCAGCGGTGGCAGGGCTCGCCCTCACGGCCGTACGCGTCGAGCGAGCGGTCGAAGTAACCCGACTCGCCGTTGACGTTGACGTACAGGCTGTCGAAGCTGGTGCCTCCGACGGCGAGGGCGTCGTTCATGACATCGCGGACGTGACCGAGGAGTTCGGCGGTACGCGGCCGGGTCATGCTCCCCGCGGGACGTTCGTAGTGCAGCTTGGAGCGCCACAGCGCCTCGTCCGCGTAGATGTTCCCGACGCCGCTGATCAGTGACTGGTCGAGCAGGGCGCGCTTGAGAGTCGTCCGGCGGGCCCGCAGCGCGGTGTGGAACGCTGCGTCGTCGAAGAGGGGGTCGAGCGGGTCGCGGGCGATGTGCGCGATGACGTCGGGGAGACCGGCCGCGGTGTTCTCGTGCAGCGACAGCCCGCCGAAGGTGCGCTGGTCGACGAAGCGCAGCTCGGTGCCCTGCGTGTCCTCGAAGCGGACGCGGATGCGCAGATGCTTCTCCTCCGCGGCGTCCTCCGGCTGCACGAGGAGCTGCCCGCTCATGCCGAGGTGCGCGAGCACGGAGTACGGCGAGTCGTCCAGCGGCAGCCACAGGTACTTGCCGCGGCGCATCGCCTGCCCCACCCGGTGCCCGGTGAGCGTCTTCGCGAAGCCGTCGGGCCCCGCCGGATGCCGCCGCACGGCCCGGGGGTGGCGGACGTCCACCGATCCGACGACCCGTCCGGTGACCCAGCGCTCCAAACCCCGCCGCACGACTTCGACTTCGGGCAGCTCGGGCACGGGATTCCTCCTGAGGGGCGGGCTCGGCGGGTGATGCCGGAAGGGTACATCGCACCCGGCGGCGGCCGTCGGGGAGCGACTCGTCCCCGGGCCGGAGAACGCGCGGACCCCGCCGCGGCGCGTGCGCCGTGACGGGGTCCTGTGGTGCGACTTGCTTCGGGTGCTGCGCGTACCGGGGTACGTCAGCGGGCTGAAGGATTCAGGCCGTGGCCGTGTCGGTGGTGGGCGCCGAGGAGGCGTCGGTGCTCTCCTCGATGTCCTCGGCCGACTGCCGGGCGGCATGAGCCGCCTGTTCGGCGGCCTGGGCCGACTTGGCACGCTCGTCCGCGGCGGAGTGGATGGCGAGCCACGCGGATTCCGCGGCCTGCTGCTCCGCCTCCTTCTTGCTGCGGCCGGTGCCGGTGCCGTACGAGACGCCTCCGACGCGGGCGGCAGCAGTGAAGACCTTCTCGTGGTCCGGGCCGGTCTCCGTGACCAGGTACTCGGGAACCCCGAGCCCCTCGGTCGCGGTGAGCTCCTGGAGACTGGTCTTCCAGTCCAGGCCGGCACCGAGATTCGAGGACTTCTCGATCAGCGGGTCGAAGAGCCGGTGGACGAGTTCGCCCGCCACCTCCAGTCCCTGGTCGAGATACACAGCGCCGATCACCGCTTCAAGGGTGTCGGCGAGAATGGACGCCTTGTCCCGGCCTCCCGTGCCTTCCTCGCCCCGGCCGAGCCGGATGAAGGAGCCGAGTTCGAGCCCGCGGCCCACCTCCGCCAGTGCACGAGAATTGACCACCGCGGCCCGCAGTTTGGCCAGCTGGCCCTCGGGCAGGTCGGGGTGGGTGCGGTACAGCGTGTCCGTGACCACGAGGCCAAGTACGGAGTCCCCGAGGAACTCCAGACGCTCGTTGGTCGGCAGACCGCCGTTCTCGTACGCGTAGGAACGGTGGGTCAGTGCACGCACCAGAAGGGCGGACTCGAGCTTGTAGCCGAGCCGCCCTTCCAGAAGCGTGTGGGACGAGGCTGTGTTGTCCGCCTTTTTCTTGGCGGTTGAATCCGCCTTGGCGTCAGACATCAGACCTCTCACCAGCCGCTCAGACCTCGAGGACCTGGCGCTTGTTATAGGTGCCACAAGCCGGGCACGCGATGTGCTGCAGCTTGGGCTCGTGGCAGCGCTCGCACGCAACCAGGGTGGGGACCGCAGCCTTCCACTGCGACCGGCGGTGGCGCGTGTTGCTGCGCGACATCTTCCGCTTCGGAACAGCCACGGCTACTTCTCCTGCTTCTCGTCGGCGTGCGCTGATGGAAGCGCGCCGCCGCTCATATCGTCCTTCTCGCCATCTTCGAGTGAACCGGCGAGTCCCTGCAGTGCCGCCCAACGGATGTCGACGGCGTCATGGTGGTGTTCCGGGTCGTCCGCGAGCCGTACTCCGCATTCGGAGCACAGGCCGGGGCAGTCGTCCTGGCACACCGGCTGCATCGGCAGTGCGAGCACCACCGCATCACGCAGCACGGGTTCGAGGTCGAACAATCCGTCCTCGAGAGGGAGCATGTCCTCGTCTTCCTCGGCGTCGTCGGCCGGTTCCGCCTTGGGGCGGCTCCGGTCGTCGGCGTCAGGGTACGAGAACATCTCCTGGAAGTCCGCTTCGAGCACCTGCTCGAGCGGCTCAAGACACCTTACGCACTCCCCCTTGGCCGATGCACGGGCGGTGCCTGTGACAAGCACCCCTTCCATGACCGACTCCAGACGGAGTTCGAGCTCCAGCGGGGCACCTTCCGGTACTCCGATGACGTCCTGGATCCCGAGATCCCCGGGAGCGTCGATCGTGCGAGTCAGGCGCTGGAGCGCGCCAGGACGCCGCCCCAGCTCGTGTGTGTCGAACACGAGAGGATTGCGGTGGTCGAGGCGGGCGTTCAGAGCCATTCCTGCTTTCGATCTTCGAACTCGGGGGAACGCCACCCTCGGAGTTCCTCGGGCAGCGCTGATCGCGGACGTAGACGCGACCGAAGAGCCAGGATACTGGACCTTTCGCTCCCCGCCCAATCCGGTGCGCGCCCGGGCCCCGGCCGGCGGCGCGGACCCCTGCTGACCCTGCGGTCAGTGGCCGCCGCGCCCCTGCTCGTACGCCCTCAGCTGCTCCGCGCTGATCATGCTGGTGTCGAAGAGGCTGGCCTCTTCGAGGGCGTGGTTCTGCTGGTCCATGGCATGGGCCTGCTGCTGGGCGTAGACCTGCTGGTTCTGGTCGTAGCCCTGCTGGTCGTAGCCCTGCTGCTGGTAGGCGGCGTACGGGTCGGCCTGCTGGTAGCCGTAGGCGTCCTGCTGCTGGGTGTACTGCTGCTGATAGCCGTACGGGTCGGCCTGCTGCTGGTAGGCGTACGCGTCCTGCTGCCCGTAGGACGGCTGGGCGGCCTGCTCCGGGGCCTGGGCCCGGCTCTGGCCGCCCTGCTCGGGCTCGTCGGCGAGCTCCGCGAGGCCGGCCAGGTAGTCGGCGTCGCTGGTGTGCGCGCCGGGCGTTCCGTCGTCCCCGAAGGAGCTCAGGTCGCCGAGGTCGTCGCTGGCGATCCGGCCCTGGAGCTTCTCCCGGCCTCGGCCGACGGCCTCCAGGGTCTTGGCGAGGACGGCCTCGAAGGCGCCGAGCTTGGCGTCGACGTAGTCGTCGGCGTTGCGGCGCAGGGTCTCCGGGTCGTAGCTGCGCTCGGGGGCGTCCTCGTCCTCGTACCCCTGCTCGTCCAGGCCCGGGCCGGTGCCGAGGAGCTTCTCGCGGCCGCGGCCGACGGAGCCGAGGGTCTTGGTGAGGACGACCTCGAAGTTGGCGAGCTGGGAGTCGACGTAGTCGTCGGCCTCCGCGCGGACCTCCTCCGCCTCCTTGCGGGACTCGGCGAGGATCCGGTCGGCCTCGTTCTGCGAGCGGCGGGCGACCTCGGTGTCGGAGATGAGCGAACCGCGCTCGGCGTGCGCGGTCTCGATGATCCGCTCGGCCTCCTGGCGGGCCCGCTCGACCATCTCCTCGCGTCCGCCGATCAGCTCCTGCGCCTGGGCGAGGGAGCCGGGCAGCGCCTGGCGGACCTCCTCCAGCATCGAGAGCAGGTCGGCGCGGTTGACCACGCACGATGCCGACATGGGCATGGAACGGGCGCTGCCGACCGCCGAGACGATCTCATCGAGCTTCTTCTGTACGTCCACCGTGTGCTCGCCACTCTCTACAGCCGTGATGGAGACGGACGGGACGACTGTACGACCACTCCCGTACCGCCCGACACCGGGTGACGGACAGTCAGTCGCTCAGCCCTTGCCGAGACGCTCCGTGAGCGCCTCCAGGACCACCGGCGGCACCAGGTGGGAGATGTCGCCGCCCCAGTTCGCGACTTCCTTCACCAGCGACGAGGAGAGGAAGCTATAGGTCGGGCTGGTCGGGATGAACAGGGTCTCGACGCCCGAGAGGCCGTTGTTCATCTGGGCCATCTGGAGTTCGTAGTCGAAGTCGCTGACCGCGCGCAGGCCCTTGACGATGGCCGGGATGTCCCGCTGCTTGCAGTAGTCGACCAGGAGGCCGTGATAGGCCTCGACCTGGACGTTGCCGAACTCGGCCGTGACCTCGCGGATCAGCTCGATCCGCTCGTCGACCGTGAACAGGCCCTTCTTCGACTGATTGATCATCACGACGACGTGCACGACGTCGTACAGCGCGGAGGCGCGGGCGATGATGTCGAGGTGTCCATTGGTGATGGGGTCGAATGACCCCGGACAGACGGCGCGGCGCAACAGTGGTCCCTCGCTCTCCGGTCCGGTCATCGTGCGTCTTCGCACGTAGAGGCGGCGCGACCGTACCAAAACGTGCCCTCGCCGTAACGACGGGCCCTGAGAGCCTCGAAACCCTCGGGCCAGCCGAACACACCGCCTCTGGTGCTGCGCTCCACGGTGACGAGCACATCCTCCGCGAGCCAGCCCCCGGTGCGGAGTGTGAGCAGAATCTCCCGAAGATCGTCGTCCTCGACGGCGTACGGAGGGTCGAGGAAGACCAGGTCGTACGGCTCCTCGGGCGCCACCGTCCGGACGATCTGTTCGGCTTTGCCCGCTCTGACCTCGGCACCCGGCAGGCCCAGCGTCTTCACGTTGTCGCGGATGACCTTGGCCGCGCGGGCCTCCGCCTCCACGAGCAGGGCGTGTCCGGCACCGCGGCTGAGCGCCTCCAGGCCGACGGCGCCCGAGCCGGCGTACAGGTCGAGCACGCGCTCGCCGTCCAGGGGGCCGCCGAGCAGGGACTGCCAGGTGGAGAAGAGGCCCTCGCGTGCCCGGTCGGAGGTGGGGCGGGTGCCGGTGCCCGGCGGGACGGCCAGACGGCGTCCGCCGGCCCGGCCGGCGATCACGCGGGTCATGAGGGTCCTTTGCGCTGGGGGTGTGTCGGTTCCTGCCAGTCTCTCAGCCGTGGGCCGGTCGGCGCCGCTCAGCCCTGGTCCAGGTGCGGCCCGTCCCCACCGCTCGGCTCTGGTCCAGGTGCGGCCCGTCCTCACCACTCGGCCCTGGCCCGGGTCCGGCCCGTCCCCGCCGCTCAACCCCGGCCCGGGTCCGGCCCGTCGCCGCCGCTCAGCCCTTGTCCAGGTACTGCTCCCGTTCCTCGTCCAGCAGGGCGTCAAGGGCGACGCGCAGGCCGGGCAGGCCCTCGAGGTCCGGGTCCGCGGCGACGACCGCGGTCGCCTCCTCGCGGGCCTCCGCGATGATCTCCTCGTCGTCGATGACGGCGAGCATGCGCAGCGAGGAGCGGACGCCGGACTGGGCCTGGCCGAGGACGTCTCCCTCGCGGCGCTGTTCGAGGTCGATGCGGGAGAGCTCGAAGCCGTCCAGGGTCGAGGCCACCGCGTTCAGCCGCTGACGGGCCGGGCTCGCCTCCGGCATCTCGGAGACCAGCAGGCACAGCCCCGCCGCCGAGCCACGGCCGACGCGGCCGCGCAGCTGGTGGAGCTGGGAGACGCCGAAGCGGTCGGCGTCCATGATCACCATGGCGGTGGCGTTCGGGACGTTCACCCCGACCTCGATCACGGTCGTGGCGACCAGGACGTGCGTCTCGCCCGCGGCGAAGCGGCGCATGACGGCGTCCTTGTCGTCCGGGTGCATACGGCCGTGCAGGACCTCGACCTTGAGCCCCTGGAGAGGGCCCTTGGCGAGCTGGGCGGCGACGTCCAGGACGGCCAGCGGCGGGCGCTTCTCCGCGTCGTCCTCGGGGGACGGCTTCTTCCCGCCCTTCTTCGGGTCGTCCTCCTCGTCACCGATGCGTGGGCAGACGACGTACGCCTGATGGCCCTTCTCCACTTCCTCGCGCACGCGCTCCCACGCGCGCGCAAGGAAGTGCGGTTTGTCGGCGGCGGGGACGACATGGCTGGCGATCGGGGAGCGTCCGGCGGGGAGCTGGTCGAGGACGGAGGTCTCCAGGTCGCCGAAGACCGTCATCGCGACCGTGCGCGGGATGGGGGTGGCGGTCATCACCAGCAGGTGCGGGGGCTGCTTGCCCTTGCCGCGCAGGGCGTCGCGCTGCTCCACACCGAAGCGGTGCTGCTCGTCGACCACGACCAGGCCCAGGTCGTGGAACTGGACCTTGTCCTCGATCAGCGCGTGCGTGCCGATCACGATCCCGGCTTCTCCGGTGACCAGGTCGAGCAGTGCCTTCCGGCGGCCCGCGGCCCCCATGGAGCCGGTGAGCAGCACGACCTTCGTCGAGTGCTCGGTGCCGCCGAGCATGCCTCCCTCGGCCAGCTCCCCCATCATCTCGGTGACCGACCGGTGGTGCTGCTGGGCGAGCACCTCGGTGGGCGCGAGCATCGCGGCCTGCCCGCCCGCGTCGACCACGGCGAGCATGGCGCGCAGCGCGACCATCGTCTTCCCGCTGCCTACCTCCCCCTGGAGCAGCCGGTGCATCGGGTGTTCGGTGGCGAGGCCGTCGAAGATCTCCTTGGAGACCTTCCGCTGGCCGTCGGTGAGGGTGAAGGGGAGCTTGGCGTCGAAGGCGGTCAGCAGGCCGTCCGGTGCGGGGACGCGGGCGACGGCCGGGAGCTGGGCGTCGGCGTGGCGGCGGCGGGCCAGGGCGACCTGGAGGACGAAGGCCTCGTCCCACTTGAGGCGGGCGCGGGCGTCGTGGATGTCGGCCTTGGTGTGCGGGCGGTGGACCTTGAGGAGGGCCTCGGGGAGGGTGACCAGGCCACGGCCGTCCCGCAGCGAGTCCGGGAGGGGATCGAGGGCCTCCTGGGCGCTCGGCAGCACGGTCTGCACGGCCTTGGCGATCTTCCAGGACTCCAGCTTGGCGGTGGCCGGGTAGATCGGGATGAGGGCGCCCGCCCAGCTGTCGACGCTCTCCACGGTCTCATCGCCGCCCCCGGTCAGCAGCTCGTACGCCGGGTGGGCAAGCTGGAGGCGGCGGTTGAAGACGGAGGCCTTGCCGGAGAACATCGCGCGGGTGCCGGGCAGCAGCTCCTTGTGGGGCTTGTGCACGCCGTGCCCGAAGAAGACCAGCTGGAGGCGGCCGCTGCCGTCCGTGATGGTGACTTCGAGGCGCTGGCCCTTGCCGCGGGGCGCCTTGGACGAGGCGAAGGTGAGCAGGCGCGCGTCGGCGACCTGGGCGACCACCGTCACATGCTCGTCCAGCGGCAGGTCGGCGAGGTGGGTGAGCTGCCCGCGCTCCTCGTATCTGCGGGGGTAGTGGTGCAGCAGGTCGCCGACGGTGTGCAGGCCGAGGTGCTCGGCCATCACCTTCGCGGTGGCGGGACCGAGCGCCTTCTTCAGTGGTTCTTCGAGCACGGGCACGAGATCCATTGCACACCACCGCACTGACATTGCCGTATACGTCCTGGAAATCCGCTGGTCAGACGGCTGGTTCCGGGCCTAGGATGACGCGCCCCGGCCCTCTTCGCGGTCACCGCCCCCGGGACCGCCCGACCCCGCGCCGTCGCCCGTCCCCCCACCGACCGGCGCAGCGACGATGGATTCCCAGACCTCACAGCCGTCCCAGGCCTCCCCGTCACCTCATACGTTCCAGGTCGACCTGCGCGGTCTGGTCGACCTCCTCTCCCATCACCTCTACTCCAGCCCCAAGGTCTATCTGCGCGAACTGCTGCAGAACGCGGTCGACGCGATCACCGCGCGACGCGCGGAGCAGCCGGACGCCCCGGCCACCGTGCGCCTGTACGCCGAGGGCGGCACCCTGCGCGTGGAGGACTCGGGCGTCGGACTCACCGAGTCCGACGTGCACAGCCTGCTGGCGACGATCGGCCGCAGTTCCAAGCGGAACGACGGCCTGGAGTCGGCGCGTTCGGACTTCCTCGGCCAGTTCGGCATCGGGCTGCTGGCGTGCTTCGTCGTCGCCGAGCGCATCCGGGTCGTCAGCCGCAGCGCCCGTACACCGGACGCGCCGCCCGTCGAGTGGACGGCCGCCGACGACGGCTCGTACACCGTGCGCACCCTGCCCGACGAGGCGCGCACCGAACCGGGCACCACCGTGCACCTGGTGGCGCGGGCCGGTGCCGGCGAGTGGCTGAGCCCGGAGCGGGTCCGGTCGCTGGCGCGCGACTTCGGGGCGCTGCTGCCGTACGACGTACGGGTCGGCGACGAGGCGGTCGCCGACCTTCCCGCGCCCTGGGACCGGCCGTATCCGAGTCCCGCCGGCCGTCGCGTCGCCCTGGCCCGGCACTGCCACGAGCTGTTCGGGTTCACTCCGCTGGACTCGATCGACCTGGACGTGCCGCTCGCCGGGATCCGGGGCGTGGCCTACGTCCTGCCGACGGCGGTCTCCCCCGCCCAGCGGGCGAGCCATCGCGTGCACCTGAAGGGCATGCTGCTCACCGAGCGGGCCGAACAGCTGCTGCCCGACTGGGCGTTCTTCGTGCGCTGTGTCCTCGACACGGACAGTCTGCGGCCCACCGCGTCCCGCGAGTCGCTGTACGAGGACGAGACCCTCGCCGCCGTACGGGATGCGCTGGGCGAGCGCATCCGGTCCTGGCTGACCGGGCTCGCGGCGGGCGATCCGCAGCGGCTCGCCGCGTTCCTGTCCGTGCATCACCTGGGCGTGAAGTCCCTGGCGCGGCACGACGCGGAGATGCTGCGCACGATGCTGCCCTGGCTGCCCTTCGAGACGACCGACGGACGGCTGTCCCTGGAGGAGTTCGCGCAGCGGCACCCGGTGGTGCACTTCACGCGGACCGTGGAGGAGTACCGGCAGGTCGCGCCGATCGCCTCCGCGCAGGGCATCGGGGTCGTCAACGGCGGCTACACGTACGACAGCGAGCTGATCGAGGCATTGCCGGCCGTGCGCCCGGGGACGGCCGTCTCGGAACTGGACGCGGACACCGTGACGGCCCACCTGGACACCGTCGACCCGGCCGAGGAGCTGGCCCTGTCGGGCTTCCTCGCGGCCGCGCGGGCCCGGCTCGACCCGCTGAACTGCGATGTCGTCCTGCGTTCCTTCCACCCCCTGTCGGTGCCCGCCCTGCATCTGGACGACCGGACGGCCCGCCACGAGCAGGCCCGCGCGGAGGCCGAGGAGCAGGCCGACGACCTGTGGGCGGGCATTCTCGGCTCGCTGCGCGGCACCGCCCCGCGCGCGCGTCTGGTCCTCAACCACCTCAACCCGCTGATCCGCAGGATCAGTTCGCTCGGCGACGCGGACCTGATCGGCACCGCCACGGAGTCCCTGTACGGGCAGGCCCTGCTGATGGCGCAGCGCCCGCTGCGGCCCGCGGACTCCGCGCTCCTCAACCGCGCCTTCATCGGCCTGCTGGAGTGGGCCACCCACACCGACCCCGGAAAGGACGACCGCCGATGACCCCGGCCATGGACTTCGACACGCTGCGCCGGGCGATGGCGGACAACTACGAGCAGCCCGAGGGGCCCGGCCGCAACGCGCGCGCGGAGCAGCTGCTCGTGGAGGCGGAGAAGCTGGACGTCCCGCTCGCCGTCGTCGAGGCGCTCGGACACCAGCTGAAGGTCTACAACTACAGCTCCGAGAAAGGGAAGATGTTCGTTCCCTTCGCGCGTCTGCTGCGCATGTGGGACGAACACCCCGAGGACTTCGACGAGTTCGAGATCCACTCCCTGCACTGGGTCTTCAAGTGGATGTCGGCGGGCATGCTCGACCAGCCGCACGTCCCGCTCGCCTCCATCGAGAAGTGGCTCGGCGAGATGGAGCGGCGCTACCGTCTCGCCGGTCACTCCGAACGGGCCGTGCGTGGAGCCGAGTTCAGCGTCGCCTCGCATCTGGGCGACCTGGAGCGCGCCGAGCGGGCGTACGGCGCGTGGCTGGCGGCGGACCGTGACTCCATGGCCGACTGTCACGCGTGCGAGCTGCGCGGGCAGGGGTGGTGGCGGGCGGTGCGCGGCGCGGACCTGGCGGCGCTGGAGCTGTGGGCCCCGGTCCTTCTGGGCGAGTACTCCTGCGCCCATGAGCCGCACGCCGTCCTCGCGTCCTCGCTGCTGCCGCTGCTGCGCCTGGGGCGCGTCGAGGAGGCGCGCTCCCATCATCTGCGGGGTTTCCGGCTGGTGCGGGCCATGGAGAGCATGCGGGGCGCGTACGCGGACCATGTGGAGTTCTGCGCGCTGACCGGCAACGAGCCACGTGCCCTGGAACTGCTCGCGGAGCGCCCGGCCTACTTCACGGACTCCGGGGATCCGCGCAGCAGGCTGGAATTCATGTCGGTCGTGGCGCTCACGATGGACCGGCTGACCGCGCTCGGGCACGGCGGGCAGCCGGTTCCCGGGCCGGCGGGGCGGACGTGGACCGCGGCGGAACTCGCCCTGCACGCGCGCGGGGAGGCGCTCGCGCTGGCCGGGCGGTTCGACGACCGCAACGGCACCCCGTACGTGGGCGAGCGGGCCCGTGCGCGCATGGACCAGCCGGTGCTCGTGGACCGGCTGCCGCTCGGCGTCCGCTCCGCGGGCCGGCCGGCCGCCGTGTCCCCCCGGCCCGCGCAGGTGCCCGCGACCGAGCCACAGGCGGTGACCGAGGCCGCCGAACCGGCTCTGGACGCCCTGCTCGCGGAGGCCAGGCGGCTCTCGGCGCTGCGGGACCCGGACGCGGTCACGGCGTGGGCGGCGGTCTCGCGGGCCGCCGAGGGCCGGGAGCTGGACGTCCGCGACCGCGCGGAGATCGCCGATCACGAGGCGATGGGGCTCGGGCCGCGGGGCGCGGCCCTCTTCCGGCGGGCGGCCGGGCTGTACGCCGAGGCGGGCGATCCCGGTGAGGCGCTGGCGGCCCGTTCACGCGCCGCGTACGTCCAGGCGCTGTCGGGCGGGTCCGAGAAGGCCCTGGAGGTCGTGGCGGAGCTGCGTGAACAGGTGCTCGCCCTGTTCACGGACGGCGGGACACGGGTCTCGCAGACGGCGTCCGTCCTGGTGAGCCGGGCGCGGACGCTGATGCACCGGGTGGACGAGCTGGAGAGCGCCGCGGTGAGCGGGCATCCGCCGGCCGGGAGCGGACCGGGCGCGGACGCCGAGGACGAGGTCATGGCCGGCGCCGAGGAGGCCGTGCGGGAGCTGCTCGAACTCGCGGAGCCGTACGCCAAGGACGACGTGACACTCGCGTCGCGGGCGGCCGAGGCGTACGCGATGCTCGGGGAGCTCGCCGCCCGCGCCGATGACGCCGAAGGGGCCGCCGGACTGCTCGGGCGCGCCGTGGACGGGTTCGTGGCGGCGGGGCTGCCGTGGTTCGCCGTCGAGTACGACTCCCGGCTCGCCGGGATCGCGACGCACCTCGGCGACCTGGAGGCCGCGGAAGCGGCGACGCGGGCCGCGCTGGATCACGGAGGGTCCCATCTGGAGCCGGCCGGCCGGGCCCAGCTGCATCTCCGGCTCGCCGAGACGCTCGCCGCCACCGGGCGGTTCGGCCCCGCATCGGAACATGCCCTGGAGGCCGCGCACTGGGCCGACGAAGCGGGCGCGGCCGCCACGTTCGGGGCCTGGGCACGCCACCACCTCGGTGGTCACCTGCTCCGCCTGGGACGGTGGGCGGAGGCCGCCGAGATCCTGGAGTCGGCGCTGCCGGATCTGACCGCCGAGATGCACGGCGAGGGCTCGATCGTGCAGACGCGCTGGTGGCTCGGCGACTCTCTCACCGAGCTCGGCGAACACCGTGAGGCCGCCGAACACTGGCTGCGCGCCGCCGACATCGCCCGGCACTGGCCCGAGCAGCGCGACCACGCGATGCTCGCGAACCTCGCCGCCGAGGCCCTCCTGCACGCCGGGATGACCGCCCAGGCGGATCAGGCGTACGTCCGCGCGTGCGGTCTGTGGCGCGAGCTGGGCGACGCCGACGGGCTCGTCCGCACGCTCCGGGCCCGCGCGTGGAGCGCGGCCCGGCGGGACGGGGGGCTCGCCGATGCGCGGGAGCTGATGGCGGAGGCGATCCGGGAGTGCGAGTCGGCGGCCGAGGGCCTGTCCGCCGTGCCCGTCCCGCCCGGGGCCGGGCGGCCGGACGGCTTCCCCGTGGCCGGGGCGGCGGAGGACATGTCCGCGATCGGTGGCGAGGCAGGGGACGAGGGCGCCGGCTCGGGCCGTCGCACGGTCGCCGAACTCGGCCGCACGCACCTTCAGTTCGGGGATCTGGTGGCCCGTTCCGTGACGGGCGAGGCGGAGGAGGCCGCCGTAAGGGAGGCGTTCGAGGAGGCCCTCGGGCACATGGTCCGGGCGATCACCGTGTTCGCCTCCCTGGGCGATTCCCTGCTCGGGGCCCGGACGGGCGCCGAACTGGCGGCCGGTCGGCTGGAGAGCGAGCTGGGGCGGCACGAGGCCGCCGCGGCACGCGCTCGCGCGGTCCTCGCCGAGTGCGACCGGCTGGACGGGGAGCTCGCCGGGGCCAGGCGGGCCGAGGCCGAGAAGATGCTCACGCTCACGGTCGGGGCCGGCTAGACCGATCGGTGCAGGTGGTAGCCGGCTGGAGCGGACCGGTGCCGGGAGCGGGAATCCCGCTCCCCCGGTGCCGGTCCCCCCGGTGCCGAGTCGCCTGTCTACGGACCGGCGGGGCCGGAATCCGTGGTGTCGCCGGTGCGGATCGTCCCGGCCGCGTCGCGCAGTTCGCCGAGCACCGTCCGTACGGCCTTCCGCGCCGCGCGTTCGGGACGGTGGAGCACGTCGATACGACGCACGGCGTGCACCCCGGTCAGGGGTCTGAGGACCAGGGCGGGATGCGGGCGCGTGGTCCAGCGGGGCATCAGGGCGAGCCCGCCTCCCGCGGCGACGAGCTCCGCGACCACCGTGAACTCGTTGACGCGATGGACGATGTCGAGCCGCCGGTTCGCGGCGGTCGCGATGGCGTCGACGGTGGCCATCAGCGGGAATCCGTCGTGCACGGTGATCCAGGGCTGATCCGCCACCTCGCGCGGGGTCAGGCTCGTCCCGCCGGCCAGCGGGTGATCGGCCGGCATGGCGACGTCGAGGGGTTCGCTCAGCAGCGTGGTGGCGGTGACGGTGCTCGGCCAGGGCGGCGTGTGCGCGAGGTGGTGGGCGAGGACGAGGTCGTAGTCCCGGGTGAGCTTGGGAAAGTGGTCCTGTGCCACGTCCTCGTCGGCGAGCGAGAGCCGTGGGGCCGTCCGGGTCCGGCCGCGCAGCAGGAGGGGGAAGAACGTGGCGGCCGCGCTGTGGAAGGCGGCGACCGACACGTCCCCGGCCGGTTCACCGACGAACTCGTCCACGCAGTGCCGTGCCCGCGCGAGGGCGTTCTCCACCTCGATCGCGGCGCCGGCCAGCACCCGCCCGGCGTCCGTCAGCACCAGCCGCCGTCCGTCGCGTTCGGTGAGCGGCACCGGAATCGAGCGTTGCAGCAGACGCAGGTGCTGCGAGATCGCCGAGGGGGTCATCAGCAGCGCCTCCGCCACGGCGGTGACACTTCCCAGTTCGCCCAGTTCACGCAGGATCCGCAGCTGCCGCTCGTTCACCCGGACATTGTAGTGACGCTTCAAAGATGTTGAAGAACTTCGGTCTGGGCTTCAGTGTCGCGGTACGGGAGCGTGTGGGGCGTGTCCCGAGTCCGCAGCACCGACGCGGTGCTTCTCCTTGTCGCCGCCGTCTGGGGTTCCAGTTATCTGGCCGCCAAGACGGCCACTTCGGCGCTCCCCGTCCCGCTCGTCCTGTTCGCCCGGTACGGCATCTCGGCCATCGCCTGCCTCGCACTCGTCACCGCCCGCCGGACGAGCAGGCGCTTCACGCGCGACGAGTTGCGCGTGGGGGCGGTCCTGGGGGTCACGCAGGCGGCCGTCCTGGTCCTGGAGACGTACGGGGTCGCGCACACCAGCGCGGCCAACGCGGGTCTGATCATCAGTCTCACGGTCGTCCTCACCCCGCTGCTGGACCGCACGTCCGGCGGTACGGGGCTGCCCCCGCGCTACTTCGCCGCCACCGACCTGTGTCTCCTGGCCGTCGCACTCCTGATGTCCGGCAGCGGCTTCCACCGGCCCGGGGCCGGTGACCTGCTGATGTTCGCCGCCGCGCTGGTCCGCGCGGCGCACGTGGCCCTCGTGGGACGGCTCACCGCCCGCCGCTCCGTACGGCCCCTGCACCTCACGACCGTGCAGACGCTCGTCGGCGCCGCCCTGTTCGCGGTGCCGGTCACCGGCACCCTGGGGAGGCTGGGCCGGGTGGACGGCGCGGGCTGGGCGCAGCTTCTCTATCTCGCCCTGTTCTGCAGCGTGTTCGCCTTCCTCGCCCAGACCTGGGCGGTGCAGCGCGGTTCCGCCAGCCGGGCCAGCCTGCTGCTTGGCACCGAGCCGGTGTGGGCCGTCGCGGTCGGCATCGGCCTGGGCGGTGAACACCTCACGGTCCTCACGGCGCTCGGCGCCGCGCTCATGGTCGCCGGAACGTACTGGGGGCAGGCCGTCGAACGGGACCACCGGACGGCCGGGACCGCGCGGGCACCCGACCGGAGCGCGACCGTGGCCGCGACGGGCGTCTGACGACGGCAGTACGACCCGCGGCGGCGTCCGAGGCGGCCCGCGGTGCCGCTACTCGACCCCGATCAGCAGCAGCGCGCCCTGACGCCCGCCCCGGTAGACCACGGTGTCGACCGCGAGGTACGACTCCCGCACCCGTGCCTCCAGGTGCGCGGCGATGTCCTCGGGAGCCTCGTCGCCGAGGACGAGGGTGACCATCTCGCCGCCCGCCGCGAGCATGCGGTCGATGACGGTCTCCGCCGTGGCGGTGACGTCGGCGCCGATGACGGCGACGTCGCCGTCGATGAGGCCGAGCACGTCCCCGGCCTGGCAGATGCCGGCCATGGTCCAGGACTGCCGCTCGGCGACGGCGACCTCGGCGTAGCGGGTGGCGCCGGCCGCCGAGGTCATGGCGACGACGTCCTCGTCGAAGCGGCGCCCGGGTTCGTGCACGGCCAGCGCGGCGATGCCCTGCACCGCGGAGCGGGTCGGGATCAGGGCGACCCGGACGCCCTCGGCGCGGGCCTGTTCGGCGGCGGCCGCGGCGGTGTGCCGCAGGTCGGCGTCGTTGGGCAGCAGCACCACCTCGCGCGCGTGGGCCCGTCGTACGGCCGCCACGAGCTCCCCGCTGGCGGGCGGCTCGTCCGGCCGCGCGAGCACGGTGGTCGCCCCGGCCTCCGCGTAGAGCCCGGCCAGGCCCTCACCGGGCACGACGGCCACGACCGCCCGCTCGGCCCGCTCGCGGGCCGGACGCCCCGCCCCGGCTCCGGTGTGCGCGTCGCCGAGCCCGAAGTGGGTGATCCGAATGCGGTGCGGGCGTCCCGCCTCGACGCCCGCCTCGACGGCCGCGCCGGCGTCGTCCACGTGCACATGGACGTTCCACAGGCCGTCGCCGCCGACCACGACGAGGGAGTCTCCGAGGGAGTCGAGCCGGCCCCGCAGACGGTCCACGGCGGTGTCCTGCGCCTCCAGGAGGTAGATCACCTCGAAGGCGGGATGGCCTTCTTCCGCCGCGCCGTCCGCACAGGCCACGGCGGTCCCGGGGTGCGTGTCCGGGGTGTCAGCGGTCCCGGGCGCGAGGGCGGTGGCAGGGGTGCCGCCCGTACCGGCCGCGTCCGCGGTGCCGGGAACGGCGGTCTCCTCCCCGGACCCGACGGGCATCGCGGGCATCGCGGGCATCGCGGACCCAAGAGACCCGACGGACCCTACGGACCCGACAGGCCTCGCGGATGTCCTCGGTGCCTCCCCGGTGCACGTCTCCACCAGGGCCGCGAGCACCGCCACCAGTCCCCGCCCGCCCGCGTCGACCACGCCCGCGCGCTCCAGGACGGCGAGCTGCCCGGTGGTCGCGGCCAGCGCGGCACAGGCCCCCTCGTAGGCCGCGCCGGCGACCGTGCCGTAGTCCCCGTCGGTGCCGCAGGCCGCGTCGGCGGCGGCCGAGGCGACGGTGAGAACCGTGCCCTCCACGGGATGCGCGACGGCCCCGCGGGCGGAATCGGCGGCGTTCCGCAGGGCGCGAGCCAGGACGCGGCCGTCCGTGTGACCGGTCTCACCACCGTCCTGAACGGTCTCATCACCCTCGGCGAGGACCTCCGCCATGCCCCGCAGGAGCTGGGCGAGGATGGTTCCGGAGTTGCCCCGGGCCCCGATCAGGGCTCCGTGCGCCATCGCCCGTGCGGCTTCGGCGAGGGAGACACCATGCCCTCCGCCGGGCGCGGCTCCCTCGTCGGCGGGGTTCTCTCCGCCGGCCGTGTCCCCGCCGCCCGCTCCGGGCCCCGGCGCGGCCACCGCCTCGTGGCCCGCGAACACCGCCTCGACCGCGGCCGCGGCCGACTCCAGCGTCAGATACAGGTTCGTCCCGGTGTCCCCGTCGGCGACCGGGTAGACATTGATCGCGTCGATCTCCTCGCGCGCGCGGCCGAGGGCCCCCAGCGCGAGCCCGCACCAGGTGCGCACCGCGAGAGCATCGAATGTCTGCGGCACCTGCGGCACCCGCGCCTCCTTGAGCTGCTGGACGTGGGACGCAGCGTAGACCCAGAGCGGGTTACTGCCGGTAGAGAGCCCTGAGGACGGTGGATTCGCAGGCGGGCCGGTCATGGTAGTTTCGTTCTCCGGACGCAGTCGTTGTATGCTGCTCCAGTTGCCCGATCCGATCGGGCCGCCCTCCTGGCACCGCCACTCAGATCCTAGATCTTGATCCTCGGCATGCCGGGATCAACCGTAAGTGCATCTGAAGTCTTTGGAGTGACCCGTGGCTGCCAACTGCGACGTCTGCGGCAAGGGGCCGGGCTTCGGCAACGCCATCTCGCACTCACACCGCCGTACCCCCCGTCGCTGGAATCCCAACATCCAGCGCGTTCGTACTGTGGTCAGCGGGACGCCGAAGCGCGTGAACGCTTGCACCTCGTGCATCAAGGCCGGCAAGGTCACGCGCTGACAACCGCTAGCGCGCGGCCACTGCTGGTACGTCTGCACTGAACCCGTCCACCTCACGGTGGGCGGGTTTTTTGCTGCCTCGGCGGTGCGACGAAGGCCGGGAACAGCGAGGGCGGGGAACAGCGAAGGCCGGGAACGGCCAGGGCCGGGAGCGACCGGTGCCGGGGGCGCGCCCCCGGCACCGCGGTCTCAGGACTCGATGTCCCCGAAGTGGTCCCAGCCGCCCTTGCTCGTCCAGGGAGCGCCGTCCACGGTCACCCGGGGCAGGGCCGACTGGTTGAGGACCTCGCCGATCACCTTCCAGCGCGCGGGCAGCTTCACGTCCGGCGGGAAGGTGGCGACGATCGCGTGGTCCTCGCCGCCGGTGAGCACCCACTGGATGGGGTCGACTCCGACGGCCTGGCCGATGTCGTTCATCTGCGAGGGGATGTCGATGTCCCCGGAGCGGATGTCGATCCGTACCTTGCTCGCCTCGGCGATGTGCCCGAGGTCGGCGATCAGGCCGTCGCTGACGTCCGTCATCGAGGTCGCGCCGAGCCCGGCGGCGGCCGGACCCGCGTGGTACGGCGGTTCGGGCCGGCGGTGGGCCTCCACGAAGGCGCGCGGCGAGCGGAAGCCCCGGGAGAGCACCGCGAACCCCGCCGCGGACCAGCCGAGCCAGCCCGTCACGGCGACGACGTCACCGGGCTGAGCCCCGGCCCGGGTGACCGGCTCGTGGTTGCGCAGATCGCCGAGCGCGGTGATCGCGACGGTGATGGTCTCGCCCCGTACGACATCCCCGCCGACCACGGCCGCCCCCGCGACCTGGCACTCGTCGCGCAGGCCGTCCATCAGCTCGGAGGGCCAGGTGGCCGGGAGCTCGGCGGGAACGACCAGGCCGAGCAGCAGCGCGGTCGGCACGGCGCCCATCGCGGCGATGTCCGCGAGGTTCTGCGCGGCGGCCTTGCGGCCGACGTCGTACGCCGTGGACCAGTCGCGGCGGAAGTGACGCCCCTCGAGGAGGATGTCGGTGCTCGCCACGACCCTGCGGTCCGGCGCGGCCACCACCGCGGCGTCGTCGCCGGGGCCGACCCGGACCGCCGGGGTGGTGGTGAGGCGCGAGGTGAGCTCTCGGATGAGCCCGAACTCCCCCAACTCGCCCACGGTGCCCTTCATGATCGTCGTGCTCCCTCTGTCGCTGCTCGTGCCCGGTCGCGAGCCGTCTCCGTACTCGGTACGGTCGAATTGACCGTCAACTTGCGCAGTCCCTCCACCCCGGCGCGCGAGCCCCAGTCACCGCGGGTCTCCCCGCGGCGAGCGGCAACGCGATACCGTGGCGTTCCTTTTCCCCACATGATCCTCGTGGCCGCCCTGGAGGTTCCGTGGTACAGGCGTACATCCTGATCCAGACGGAGGTCGGCAAAGCGTCGACCGTCGCCGAGACGATCAGCAAGATCCCGGGGGTGATCACGGCCGAAGACGTGACCGGACCGTACGACGTGATCGTGCGCGCCCAGGCCGACACCGTCGACGACCTCGGTCGCCTGGTGGTGGCCAAGGTCCAGCAGGTGGACGGCATCACCCGCACCCTGACCTGTCCGGTCGTGCACCTGTAGCCCCCGTCTACCCTTGGCCGGTGAACTTCTTCCGTCACCGGCACACCGCTTCCCTCGGGCTGCCCGTTCTCGCGGCGCTGATCGCGATCGCGGGCTGCTCCTCAGCAGACGACAGCGCGTCCGTCGCGGTTCCGAGCCCGGACACGAAGGTCACCGAGCTGTGCCAGAACCTGGACAAGGCGCTGCCGCGGACCGTGGACGGTCGGCGCCGTGAGGACCCGGAGCCCCGGTCCGCGCTGACCGCGGGCTGGGGAAGCCCGGCGATCATACTGCGCTGCGGTGTCGAACGGCCGCCGAAGATGACGGACCCGAAGGTGGCGACGGGCGCCGACCCGAAGGCGGTGGCCGGCGGAGTGAACGGCGTCGACTGGCTGATGGAGAAGCAGGACGACGGGACGACCCGTCTCACCACCGCTTCGCGTCTGGCCTACGTCCAGCTCACCGTGCCCGGGGGCGTCGATGCCTCCGGCGTACTCGTCGACCTGGCCGCCTCCGTGAAGAAGGCGATCCCCAAGGGGATCGCCGACTGACGTTCCGGTCCCGCGGGGTGCTCAGCGCAGCCCGGTTGACCGCCGCAGCGCCGCCTGGATCAGACGGTCCACGAGCTCGGCGTAGCCGACGCCCGTCTCCCGCCACATCCGCGGGTACATGGAGATGGGCGTGAAGCCCGGCATCGTGTTGATCTCGTTGATGACGAACTCTCCGTCCTCGGTGAGGAAGAAGTCCGCGCGGACCAGGCCCTCGCAGGAGGCCGCCTCGAAGGCCTCGACGGCCAGGCGGCGGACCTCGGCGGTCTGCTCCTCGGTGAGCGGCGCCGGCACGATCCCGTCGGCCGCGTCGATGTACTTGGCCTCGAAGTCGTAGAACGCGTGCGACTGCACGGGCGGGATCTCCGCGGGGACCGACGCGCGCGGCCCGTCCTCGAACTCCAGGACCCCGCACTCGATCTCGCGGCCGCGCAGCAGCGCCTCCACGATGATCTTCGGGTCGTGCCGCTGGGCCTCCTCGATGGCCTCGTCGAGGCCCGAGAGGTCGTCGACCTTCGTGATGCCGAACGACGAACCCGCGCGCGCGGGCTTCACGAAGAGCGGCCAGCCGTGCTCACCGGCGAAGTCGACGATCTTCTTGCGGGCCGCGGACTCGTCCTGTTGCCACTCGCGCGGCCGGATCACCACGTACGGGCCCACCTTCAGGCCGAACGAGGTGAACACCCGCTTCATGTAGTCCTTGTCCTGGCCGACGGCCGAGGCGAGGACGCCCGAGCCGACGTAGGGGACGCCGGACAGCTCCAGGAGGCCCTGGAGGGTGCCGTCCTCGCCGTACGGGCCGTGCAGCATGGGGAAGACGACGTCGACCTCGCCGAGCGCCTTGGGGACCGAACCGGGCTCGTTGTAGACGACTTCACGGTTGGCCGGGTCGACGGGGAGCACCACGCCGCCCTCACCGGACTCGGCGAGCTGGTCGACGCTGGGCTGCTTGCGGTCGACGATCGCCATGCGTTCCGGCTCGTCCGCGGTGAGCGCCCAACGGCCTTCCTGGGTGATGCCGATCGGCAGTACGTCGTACTTCGTACGGTCGATGGCGCCGAGGACGGCGCCGGCCGTGACCACGGAGATCCCGTGTTCGGAGCTGCGGCCGCCGAATACGACGGCCACGCGCGGCTTGCGAGGCGGCTGCTCAGGGCTCTGGGGGAGGTTCTCGGTGCTCATATCGCGTTGAGAGTACCCGGTGGTACCCGGTGAGTCAGCGCCCCACGGCGGCCGTTGCTCAGCGTCGCCCCGGCCGTCGCACAGCGTCGCCCACCTGGCGGTTCACCTGACCCGCTCAGCGCCGTTCGGACTTCGCGCTGCGCGACATCAGCTCCTTGAGGGCGACCACCGGGGGCTTGCCCTCGTGGACGATGCTGACCACCGTCTCAGTGATCGGCATGTCGACTCCGTGCCTGCGGGCCAGATCCAGCACCGACTCACAGGACTTGACCCCCTCGGCGGTCTGCCGGGTGACCGCGATGGTCTCCTGAAGGGTCATGCCCCGGCCGAGGTTGATGCCGAAGGTGTGGTTGCGGGACAGCGGCGAGGAGCAGGTCGCGGCGAGGTCGCCGAGGCCCGCGAGGCCGGAGAACGTCATCGGGTCCGCGCCCATGACGAGTCCGAGCCGGGTGGTCTCGGCCAGGCCTCGGGTGATCAGCGAGCCCTTGGCGTTGTCGCCCAGGCCCATGCCGTCGGCGATGCCCACGGCCAGACCGATCACGTTCTTGACGGCTCCGCCGAGTTCACAGCCCACCACGTCGGTGTTCGTGTACGGGCGGAAGTACGGCGTGTGGCAGGCGGTCTGGATGCGCCGGGCCACCTCCTCGTCGCGGCAGGCGACGACGCCGGCCGCGGGCATCCGCTGCGCGACCTCCTTGGCGAGGTTGGGTCCGGTGACGACCGCGACCCGGTCGGCGGAGACCTTGGCGACCTCCTCGATCACCTCGCTCATCCGCTTCACGGTGCCGAGTTCGACGCCCTTCATGAGCGAGACGAGCACAGTGTCGGGGGCCAGCAGCGGCACCCATTCCGCGAGGTTGCCGCGCAGTGTCTGGGAGGGCACGGCGAGGACGGTGAAGTCGGCGCCCCGCGCCGCCTCGGCCGGGTCCGCGGTGGCCCGCAGGTTCTCGGGGAGTTCGATCCCCGGGAGGTAGTCCGGGTTCATCCGCGTGGAGTTGACCGCTTCGGCGAGTTCGGGCCGGCGCGCCCACAGGGTGACGTCGCACCCGGCGTCGGCGAGCACCATGCCGAAGGCCGTTCCCCACGATCCGGTCCCGAACACGGTCGCCCTGACCGGCTTGCTCACGTGCCCTGCCCCTCTTCCTGCTGTGCCTTCGACTTGGCCGCGGCCTTGCGGCGCTGCGCGACGCGCACCTCGCGCGGGTCGTACACGTGCTCCGGCGCCTTCTCGCCGCGGATCAGCTCCAGCTGCGCGGTGACGGCCGCCATGATGACCTCGGTGGCCTCCTTCAGGAGGTCCGGGTTCATCTCCCGGTCGTAGAAGCGCGAGAGGTCCACCGGCGGGCCCGCGAGCACGCGATGGGTCTTGCGCGGAAGGATGTCGGGCTTCTTGGCGTACGGGGGCAGGAGTTCGTTGGCGCCCCACTGGGCGACCGGGATCACCGGGCACCTGGTCTGGAGCGCGACCCGCGCCGCACCGGTCTTCCCGGTCATCGGCCAGCCGTCGGGGTCACGTGTCAGCGTGCCCTCGGGGTAGAACGCGACGCACTCACCGCGTTCCACGGCGTCGATCGCGGCCCGGAAGGCGCTCAGGGCGTCGTTGCTCTCGCGGTAGACGGGAATCTGTCCCGTGCCGCGCATGGCGGCACCGACGAATCCCTTCTTGAAAAGACCGGCCTTCGCCAGGAAGCGCGGAACGCGCCCGGTGTTGTACTGGTAGTGCGCATACGCGAACGGGTCCACGTGGGAATTGTGGTTCACCACGGTGATAAATCCGCCCTCGGCCGGAATGTTCTCCATCCCGCGCCAGTCCCGCTTGATCAGAACCACGAGCGGCGGTTTGCAGAGAACCGCTGCGAAGCGGTACCAGAAGCCGATTCTGCGGCGGGGCACGCGGACACCTTCCTCTAGAGCCTGGGGGGCCGCACAAGTGTCGCTCCAGGCCGCCTGTCTGTCGAGAACACCGTACGCCCCGACACCCGCACCGCCAGGGTGACCAGGTCACAATAAGGCGTGACCGGAGAGGGTGGAGTGCTCGTGCGGTGGACCTTGGTCGTACCCCTCAAACCCTTGGCGCGGGCCAAGAGCAGGCTGGCGGACACCGCCTCCGACGCAGTGCGCCCCGCTCTCGCCCTCGCGTTCGCGCAGGACACGGTGGCGGCGGCGCTGGCCTGCGCGGCCGTCCAGGGTGTGGCGGTCGTCACGGGCGACGCCCTGGCCGGGAGAGAGTTGGCCGCGCTGGGCGCGCACATCGTCGCGGACGAGCCCGGCGGGGGTCTCAACGCGGCGCTGGCGCACGGAGCGCGGGTCGTACGAACCCGGGATCCCGAAAGCGCCGTCGCGGCCCTGAACGCCGATCTGCCCGCTCTGCGGCCTTTGGAATTGGCCCGGGTACTGGCCGCCGCGGGCGAATTCCCCCGCGCCTTTCTGGCCGATGCTGCTGCAATCGGCACCACTCTCCTGGCCGCTTCCCCGGGCCGGGAATTGCTCCCCGCTTTCGGGGGCGATTCGCGGGCCCGTCATCGCGCCTCGGGGGCCGCGGAACTCCGTCCGGACGCGGTGGATTCCGTACGCCGGGACGTGGACACCCGGGAGGATCTGCGGGCGGCGCTGGCACTCGGCGTGGGACCGCGCACGGCGGCCGCGGCGGCACGGCTGATGATTCCGGGGCAGTAGACGGCGACGGGCGGGCCGGGACAGGACGCCGACGGCGGGCCGGCCGGGCAGAGACGCGGTGGGTGAACAGGGCAGGGACGTGGACAGGAACAGGGATGGGGATGGGGCCACGGGAGGTGGGTCCGGTTCGGGTGGCCGGGAGAGGTCCGGCTCCCGTGCGCGGGGGCACGCACGGCGCGATCAGTAGGCTGCCCTCATGCAGGCGACCTCGTACACGTACGACCCCGAGACCCGCAGCGGACAGGTGCTGCTCGACGACGGCACCCCGGTGCCCTTCGACGGCCCGGCGTTCGACGCCGGTGGACTGCGGCTGCTGCGGCCCGGCCAGCGCGTGCGGATCGAGACCGAGGGCGAGGGCCCGGAGCTGCGGATCACCCTGATCACGCTCCAGACGTTCTGAACATGCCGCGGGCCGGGCTCCCGGTGGGAGCCCGGCCCGGCGCGTGAGGTGCCCCTGCGCCCGGCTTCTAGCGGGCGGTGGCCTTCTTCGCGACGGTCTTGCGAGCCGCCGACTTCTTGGCGGGGGCCTTCTTGGCCGTGGCCTTCTTCGCCGGGGCCTTCTTGGCGGCGGTCTTCTTGGCCGCGGTCGTCTTCGCGGTCGTCTTCTTGGCGGCGGCCGTCTTCGCCGTCGTCTTCTTCGCCGCGGTCTTCTTCACCGCGGGCGTGGCCTTCTTCGCGACGGTCTTCTTCACCGCGGTCTTCCTGACCGCCGCCTTCTTGGCGGTGGTGGCCTTCTTGGCCGCGGCCTTCTTCACCGTCGCGGAAGCGCCGCCGGAGAGGCTGCCCTTCGGGGCCTTCTTGACCGCGACGTCGTTCTTCGGGAGCTTCTTCGAGCCACTCACGAGGTCCTTGAACCCCTGGCCGGCACGGAAGCGCGGCACGGAGGTCTTCTTGACCCGAACACGCTCACCCGTCTGAGGGTTGCGGGCGTAACGGGCGGGGCGGTCGACCTTCTCGAAGGAACCGAAGCCGGTGACCGAGACCCGGTCCCCGCCGACAACCGCACGGACGATGGCGTCCAGTACCGCGTCGACCGCGTCGGCGGCCTGCTGACGCCCGCCGACCTTGTCGGCAATCGCTTCTACGAGCTGCGCCTTGTTCACGTCTTCCCCTTCGGAGACATTGCCCGAACGAATGCGTTCAAGCTTTTTCGCACGTTAGGCAGATATATACCGCAAATCAAACACGAAACGGGCTAATCACCCTTGTGCCGCAACGAACTCGGGCCGCAGCGCAGTTCGTCAGTGATCCCCTTCGAGGAATCGGCCCTCGTCGAGGTCGCTGGTGAACCGCTCCAGCCGCCTTGCCGCGTCGGCGAGATCGTGTTTGGCCGCGGCCGTAATGACCAGCAGCTTCCGGGTCAGCGCCATCCGTACGCCCTCCGGGACTTGCAGTGCGCGCACTGTTGTGTGCGCTTCCTTGAGTTGGGCCGCGACTGCCGTGTAGAGCTCGAGTTGGCCGTCACGTTCCATGCACAGATTGTGCCATCTGGGGCGAGTTGTCGCCTGCGCAGGGGGTAACTGCCGCCCCCCGGAGGCCTCCTGACCCCCTTGGCCGGAAGTCGCCCATGTGCCCGCCTACCCAGGCAACCCCCTTTGTAACTAAGGGAGTTGACCGTCCTTGTGGGGGTGTCCGGGAGTCCTCCGGAGGCAGAAACAGCTGTACCCCCAACCGTCCACGATTGGGGGTACAGAGGGGTGTTGCGTGGCTGAAATCAGCCGTGGTCCGGCCGCGGCCGGGCCCGGGTCAGACCTGGAGCGTCTTCGGCTTGTGCGAGGGCCGCTTGGCCTCGTACGCCGCGATGTCGTCGGCGTTCTGGAGGGTGATGGAGATGTCGTCCAGCCCGTTCAGCAGCCGCCAGCGGGCGTTCTCGTCGAGCTCGAAGGCGGCGGTGACGCCCTCGGCGCGCACCTCACGCGCCTGGAGGTCGACCGTGATCTCCGCCTGCGGATCCCGCTCCGCCAGTTCCTGGAGCGCCTCCACGACCTTCTGGTCCAGAACCACCGTGAGCAGGCCGTTCTTGAGCGAGTTGCCGCGGAAGATGTCGGCGAACCGGGACGAGATCACGGTCTTGAAGCCGTAGTTCTGGAGCGCCCAGACGGCGTGCTCGCGGGAGGAGCCCGTACCGAAGTCGGGACCCGCGACCAGCACGGTGGCGCCCTGGCGCTCGGGCTGGTTGAGGACGAAGGAGGGGTCCTTGCGCCAGGCCTCGAAGAGACCGTCCTCGAAGCCGTCCCTGGTCACCTTCTTGAGCCAGTGGGCGGGGATGATCTGGTCGGTGTCGACGTTGCCGCGGCGCAGCGGGACGGCCCGGCCGGTGTGCGTGGTGAATGCTTCCATGGCTATCGGACTCCAGCGGGCACGGGGGCGTCGGACAGGTCGGCCGGGGCGGCCAGGTGACCGAGGACCGCCGAGGCGGCGGCGACCTGCGGCGAGACCAGGTGCGTACGGCCGCCCTTGCCCTGCCTGCCCTCGAAGTTGCGGTTGGAGGTGGACGCGGAGCGCTCACCGGGTGCCAGCTGGTCGGGGTTCATGCCCAGACACATCGAGCAGCCCGCGTGCCGCCATTCGGCGCCGGCCTCCTTGAAGACCACGTCCAGACCCTCGGAGACGGCCTGGAGACCGACCCGCGCGGAGCCGGGGACGACCAGCATCCGTACGCCGTCGGCGACTTTGCGGCCCTCGACGATCGCGGCGGCCGCGCGCAGGTCCTCGATACGGCCGTTGGTGCACGAACCTACGAAGACGGTGTCGACCTTGATGTCGCGCAGCGGCTGTCCGGCGGTCAACCCCATGTATTCCAGGGCCTTTTCGGCTGCCAGCCGCTCCGAAGCGTCTTCGTACGAAGCCGGGTCGGGGACGTTCGCCGAAAGCGGCGCTCCCTGGCCGGGGTTGGTGCCCCAGGTGACGAACGGCGACAGGGCGGCGGCGTCGATGACGACCTCGGCGTCGAATTCGGCGTCGTCGTCGGACTTCAGCGTCTTCCAGTACGCGACGGCGTCGTCCCAGTCCTCGCCCTCGGGGGCGTGCGCGCGACCCTTCAGGTATTCGAAGGTGGTCTCGTCGGGGGCGATCATGCCCGCGCGGGCGCCGGCCTCGATCGACATGTTGCAGATGGTCATCCGGGCCTCCATCGAGAGCTTCTCGACGGCGGAGCCGCGGTATTCCAGGATGTAGCCCTGGCCGCCGCCCGTACCGATCCTGGCGATGATCGCCAGGATGAGGTCCTTGGCGGTGACGCCCTCGGGCAGGTCGCCGTCGACCGTGATGGCCATGGTCTTGGGGCGGGCCAGCGGCAGCGTCTGGGTGGCCAGTACGTGCTCCACCTGCGAGGTGCCGATGCCGAACGCCAGGGCGCCGAAGGCGCCGTGCGTGGAGGTGTGCGAGTCGCCGCAGACCACCGTGGTGCCCGGCTGGGTCAGACCCAGCTGCGGTCCCACCACGTGCACCACGCCCTGCTCGACGTCGCCCAGCGAGTGCAGCCGCACGCCGAAGTCGGCGGCGTTCTTGCGCAGCGTCTCCAGCTGGACCCGGGAGACCGGGTCGGCGATGGGCTTGTCGATGTCGAGGGTCGGGGTGTTGTGATCCTCGGTCGCGATGGTGAGGTCGAGGCGCCGCACCGGACGGCCCGCCTGACGCAGGCCGTCGAAGGCCTGCGGGCTGGTCACCTCGTGCAGCAGGTGCAGATCGATGAAGAGGAGGTCGGGCTCGCCCTCGGCGCGCCGGACGACGTGGTCGTCCCAGACCTTCTCCGCGAGTGTCCTACCCATCGCTTTCCCTCCGGCCGGCTTGTGTGGCGCCGGCCCAACTAGAGATTTCCGGGGCGGCAGACGTTCGTACCCCTCGTCCGGACGTCGTCCACCGGGCCCGTTGGTCCGCGGGCCGCTGTGTCTACAAGGGTGGCGCGTTCCACGGAAAATTGAACTTGCGTTTCACAGAGTGAGACGCGAGTATCGTTTCATGGACAACAGTAGCGGCGTCGGCGTTCTGGACAAGGCAGCCCTTGTCCTGAGCGCCCTGGAGTCCGGTCCGGCCACCCTCGCGGGCTTGGTCGCGGCGACCGGACTGGCACGACCCACGGCACATCGCCTCGCCGTGGCACTTGAACACCACCGCATGGTGGCGCGCGACATGCAGGGCCGCTTCATCCTCGGACCCCGGCTCGCCGAACTGGCCGCGGCCGCCGGCGAGGACCGCCTCCTCGCGACGGCGGGCCCGGTGCTCACGCACCTGCGGGACATCACCGGCGAGAGCGCGCAGCTCTACCGCCGCCAGGGCGACATGCGCATCTGCGTCGCCGCGGCCGAGCGGCTGTCCGGTCTGCGGGACACGGTCCCGGTGGGCTCCACCCTCACGATGAAGGCCGGTTCCTCCGCCCAGATCCTGATGGCCTGGGAGGAGCCGGAGCGGCTGCACCGCGGCCTCCAGGGCGCCCGCTTCACCGCCACCGCGCTGTCGGGAGTACGGCGCCGGGGCTGGGCCCAGTCGATCGGCGAGCGCGAGCCGGGCGTGGCGTCCGTCTCCGCGCCGGTCCGCGGGCCCTCGAACCGGGTCGTGGCCGCCGTCTCGGTCTCCGGGCCGATCGAGCGTCTGACCCGCCACCCGGGCCGTATGCACGCCCAGGCGATCATCGACGCCGCCGGCCGCCTCTCCGAGGCCCTGCGCCGCACCGGCTGACCTCTCACCCGTTCCTGTGTGACGGGAGGGCCGGCCTCAACGCCGCGGCAGGCCCTTCCCGGAGCACATCGTCCCGTACGCGGGGTGCGCCTTCCGGTGCACCCCGCGCTCCGTTTCCCCCGGAAGGCCGGTCTCCGGCGGCTCGCGAGGAAGGGCCCGGGAACGCCGAAAGGGCCCCCACCGAAGTGGAGACCCTTGCGGACCGTGTACCCCCGACCGGATTCGAACCGGCGCTACTGCCGTGAGAGGGCAGCGTGCTAGGCCGCTACACAACGGGGGCCTGAATCGTGCGTTTCCGCAGACTCGGGGCTGGGCTACCAGGACTCGAACCTAGAATGACGGTACCAGAAACCGTAGTGTTGCCAATTACACCATAGCCCATGGTGGTTTAGACCAGTACCCCCGACCGGATTCGAACCGGCGCTACTGCCGTGAGAGGGCAGCGTGCTAGGCCGCTACACAACGGGGGCCCTAGCGATCCTGCACGAGTGACAGCGGGTGCGACCCGGACTGCCTCCCTTGGGAAGGATCTGTACCCCCGACCGGATTCGAACCGGCGCTACTGCCGTGAGAGGGCAGCGTGCTAGGCCGCTACACAACGGGGGCTTTGCGGATCTGGTGTCTCCGCGGTGCAGATGAGCTCTGCGAGCTGGCCTACCAGGACTCGAACCTAGAATGACGGTACCAGAAACCGTAGTGTTGCCAATTACACCATAGGCCACAGAAACGCAATCCCGTACGAAGATCTTGTTTCGGCTGACGTCTCCGGGCTCCGGCCTTTCGGCCCGCTCCCGGCGGCGCAGAAAGAACATTACCCGAAGGTGGACGGTGCTCCAAAACGGGTATCCGCGCCAAGGATCGCGGGCAACTCGGCGAGCGATCCGATGCGATGCGGACCCGTCCCCCCGTCGCGGCCGGCGCCATGGACACCACCGCGGTCGATCCAGACCGAGAGCAGACCGGCGTCGGCGGCGCCCCGTCCGTCGATCTCCGGGTGGTCCCCGACGTAGGCGACGCGGTGCGGCGGCAGGTCCAGGGCCTCACAGGCCGCGTGGAAGGCGGCCGCGGCAGGCTTGGAGACGCCCAGCTCGGCGGCGCACAGGATGGCCTCGAAGCGGTCGTGCACCCCGAGGACGCGCAGCTTGCGGTCCTGCACGAGAAGGCTGGAGTTGGACAGCACCGCGTGCCGGTGGCTCGCGACGAGCGTGTCCAGGGCGGGCAGCACGTCAGGGAAGAGGGTCCAGGCGCCCTCGTAGTGCGTGACGTACCGGTCGAACCACGCGTCGGCCTCGGTGTCGTTCAGCGACTGCCCCAGGAACACCCTGACGCGGTCCCGCCGCTGGCCCTGCCAGTCGGTCTCACCGGCCGCGTACCTCACCCACTGCGCGTCGGTGATCTCCCGCCAGCGCGCGAGGGCCTGTTCGACGGTCGTAGCGCCGTCGAGCAGGCCCTCGGCCGCGAGATGCTCCCGCATGCCCGCCCGGTCCGCGCTCGTGTAGTCGAAGAGCGTGTCGTCGATGTCCCAGACCACGGCGTCGATGCTCATGCGCCGACGGTATCCCCCGGCACGGGCGGCTGTCCCTCGGGCGGTGCGGTCGTGCCGGTGTCCGGCACGGCGTGCGCCCGCGAGACGGTACACCCGCGCGAACGCCGCGAACGCCGTGAGCGCTGTGACCGCTCCGGAAAAGGGAGTCGGCAGTACCGGCGAACTCCGGGTGGTCCGCCCGTGCACGCGCGAGGGGCGGGGTGTCACCGGGCTCGGGGAGTGCCAGGGTGCCGGTCCGCCGACGCACGCGCGAGGGGCGGCGTCCTGACCGGACACCGCCCCTGTCTTCGTACGTCCGCCGGCTACGCGGCGAGGCGCTCCAGCGCCGCGTCGACGCGGGCCAGCGCCTTCTCCTTGCCCAGGATCTCCAGGGACTCGAAGAGCGGCAGGCCGACCGTGCGGCCGGTGACGGCGACGCGGACCGGGGCCTGGGCCTTGCCGAGCTTGAGGCCATGCTCCTCACCGGCGGCCAGGACGGCCTCCTTGAGGGACTCAGGGGAGGACCAGTCGGCCGCGTCCAGCTTCTCGCGGGCCGTGCGGAGCAGGGCGTCGCTGCCCTCCTTCATCGCCTTCGACCAGGACGCCTCGTCGACGGCCGGCTCCGGCAGGAACAGGAAGTCGACGTTGTCCGTGATCTCGGAGAGGACCTTCATGCGCGACTGGGCGTGCGGGGCGACCGCCTGCCACTTCGCCTCGTCGAAGTCCTCCGGCGCCCAGGGCGCGAAGGGGGCGCGCAGCCAGGGGGCGCAGCGCTCGGTGAAGTCCTTCACGTCGAGCAGGCGGATGTGGTCGGCGTTGATCGCCTCGCACTTCTTCAGGTCGAAGCGGGCCGGGTTCGGGTTCACGTCGGTGACGTCGAACGCGGCGACCATCTCCTCGACGGAGAAGATGTCGCGGTCGGCGGCGAGCGACCAGCCGAGCAGGGAGAGGTAGTTCAGCAGGCCCTCGGGAAGGAAGCCGCGCTCGCGGTAGAGGTTGAGCGAGGACTCCGGGTCGCGCTTGGAGAGCTTCTTGTTGCCCTCGCCCATCACGTACGGGAGGTGGCCGAAGGCCGGGGTCTCCTTGGCCACGCCCAGCTCGGTCAGCGCCTTGTAGAGGGCGATCTGCCGGGGGGTGGAGGAGAGCAGGTCCTCGCCGCGCAGGACGTGGGTGATCTCCATCAGGGCGTCGTCGACGGGGTTGACGAGCGTGTACAGCGGCGCGCCGTTCGCCCGGACGATGCCGTAGTCCGGCACGTTCTCCGGGAGGTACGTGATCTCGCCGCGGACCAGGTCGTCGAAGGTGATCGGCTCGTCGGGCATCCGGAAGCGGACGATGGGCTTGCGGCCCTCGGCCTCGTAGGCGGCCTTCCGCTCGGCGGACAGGTCGCGGCAGTGGCCGTCGTAGCCGGAGGGCTTGCCGGCGGCGCGGGCCGCGTCGCGGCGGGCGTCCAGCTCCTCGGTGGAGCAGTAGCAGTGGTACGCGTGGCCCGCGTCCAGGAGCCTGGCGGCGACGTCGGCGTAGATGTCCATGCGCTGCGACTGGCGGTACGGCGCGTGCGGGCCGCCGATCTCGGGGCCCTCGTCCCAGTCGAAGCCCAGCCAGCGCATCGAGTCGAGCAGCTGGTCGTACGACTCCTCGGAGTCGCGGGCCGCGTCGGTGTCCTCGATGCGGAAGACCAGGGTGCCTTCGTTGTGCCGGGCGAACGCCCAGTTGAACAGGGCGGTGCGGACCAGCCCGACGTGGGGGTTGCCGGTCGGGGAGGGACAGAAACGTACACGGACGTTAGCCACGCTTGATCACCTTGTTGGTGAGAGTGCCGATGCCTTCGATGGTGACGGCGACCTCGTCGCCGACGTTCAGGGGGCCGACCCCGGCCGGGGTGCCGGTGAGGATCACGTCGCCGGGGAGCAGCGTCATGGCCTCGGTGATGTTGACGATCAGGTCCTCGATGGAGTGGATCATCTCGCTGGTGCGGCCGAGCTGCCGCTGCTGCCCGTTGACCGTGCACTGGATCGTCAGGTCGGCGGGGTCGAGGTCCGTCTCCACCCAGGGTCCGAGCGGGCAGGAGCTGTCGAAGCCCTTGGCGCGGGCCCACTGCTTCTCGCGCCTCTGCACATCGCGGGCGGTGACGTCGTTGGCGCAGGTGTAGCCGAGGATGACGTCCTTGACGCGCTCGCGCGGGACCTCACGGCACATGCGGCCGATGACGACGGCGAGCTCCGCCTCGTGGTGGAGCTCGCTGGAGAAGGAGGGGTACTGGATCGGGTCTCCGGGACCGGTCACGGAGGTCGACGGCTTGAAGAAGGCGAACGGGGCGTCGGGCACCTCGTTGCCGAGCTCCTTGGCGTGCTCCGCGTAGTTGCGGCCGAAGGCCACGACCTTGTTCGGGAGCACCGGCGGCAGCAGCCGGACCTTGTTCAGCGGGACCTTCGTACCGGAGAGCTCGAAGTCCGCGAACGGAATGCCCTTGATGATGTCGAGGACGAGCTCGTCCGGCTTGTCGCCTTCGACCGCGCCGAAAGCGACGTTGCCGTCGATGGAGAATCTGGCGATGCGCACGGGATCCTTGCGCCCCTCACTGAGCTGGCTGGAGTCTGACGCTCCAGGCTAACGCGGCAGGGGCTGCGGGCTTCGCGTATATCCGCCGGGGCGGTGAGCGGCGGGGCGCCGGTCCGGGCCGGCGGGTGACGCCGACGGCGAGGCGGCCGGCTCGCGCGCGAGCGGCCCTCGTGGTGACGCCGCCCTCGCGAAGGGGCGTCCGTGACCGCCGGGGCCGCGCGCCGGGCGCGGCCCTCGGCCGGCCGCCGCGTTCACTCCGCGACGGAGACCGTGACCGGGGCGTCCATCAGGACGGTGCGGCGGGGGTTGGCCGTCTGGAGGGGGAGGTCGACCGAGTGCTCCGGCCGTTCCGGCGTGCGCAGGGCGTCGGCGTCCTCGAGGTGCGCCAGCGTCGTGCGCCGCGGGTTGGCAATGTTGCGGAACATCATCGTCGTCTTCACCGTTTTGCTCGACCTTGTCGTCCTGGGCGCCGGTGGGGGCCAAAGGGCCCCACATAGGCGCGGGTTGTCGGATTCGCCATGCCTGTAAAGCGTCAGGCTAAACATTCAATTCCCTGGCGATGCCGTGAAGAGGCCATGATCGCCGTGTGAGTTTCCTCACTCACCAAGGGGCAAACCGGTCAATCCCGACCCCCAACTCGACCCGACTAAACGGACATTACTCCACTGAACCAATCATTCCGCTCCTGATCATCGCGACTGGGACAGGGTATGGACGCCCATGGCTCGTAGGCCTATGCCCGGTATGTACGAGAACCCCTTACACGCCTGGTGACGTGACACTCACAAGCTGTCACGGAGGTCACAGCCTGGTACACGGCCCTTGTTGGAGATCCTGCACTGTGCTGGAATTCCTCGGACCGCCGCGGATTCACGATCTGGCGCGCAGGGGCGCTACTCAGCGCCGAGTGGCGGCGGGAAGGGGGACCTGCGCCGGTCACTCAGACCACATACACACGGCGCATCTGCGCCTGTGTACAACGCCGACACCGTCCCGCCGTTCCAGCGGAGGGGCGCCTGGTCCAGAGGTTGCGACGCTAGTGCAGGGACGTTTCAAGAGGGATGGCAGCGCTTCGGCGGAGCCGGAGCCGCGCGGCGGGACCGACCGCGGTTCCTCGCCCCAGCACGCCCAGAACCCGGGACCGGCAGAGGTCGGCGGCAGCGGTGAACACTCCGCTCGCGCCGGCGCGAAGCCCAAGGCTCCCGCCACCACGACCGACGCCACGCAGACAAGCACCCCGAGCTACGGCTCGCGTGTAGCCCTGCGGAACTGGCGCATCTCGACGCGACTCGTCTCGCTGCTCGCACTCCCCGTGGTCGCAGCGACCTCGCTGGGTGCGCTCCGCATCAACGAGTCGATGGACAACATCCAGCAGCTCGACAACATGCGGCTGCTGACCGAGATGACCAAGCAGGCCACCGAGCTCGCCGCCGCGCTCCAGAAGGAGCGCGACGAGTCGGCCGGTCCGCTGGCGCACGGCGCCCTGGCCAACGACTTCAAGGTCAAGTCGGTGCGCGACAACACCGACGTGGCGAAGAAGCACTTCCTCCAGGGCACGCAGCAGGTCGACGACGCCACCTCCAAGGGCCAGCTGTCCGGCGTGCACGACAGCCTCGTCGGTGTCGTGAGCGAGCTGTACAAGCTCAACCAGATCCGCAGCGACGCCTACAACGACCCGCAGAACGCCACCCAGACGGTGGACGCGTACCACCGCCTGGTCAACGAGCTCCTCGCGCTCTCGCAGGACATGGCCGAGGCGACCAGCAACCCGGAGATGATCCAGCGCACCCGCGCGCTGGCCGCCTTCTCCTCCGCCAAGGAGTACGCCTCCGTCCAGCGGGCCATCATCGCCGCCGCGCTGCCCACGCGCCCGACGGTCTTCGGAACCCTCTCCAAGAACGACCAGCAGTACGCGCAGTCCGCGCTGGAGAGCCAGGATTCCGAGAACAGCAGCTTCAAGAACATCTACGGCGCCGGCAGCACGGAACTGCTCCTGCCCATCGAGGGTGACAACCCGACGATCAAGTCGGCCGACCAGTACGCCAAGCGCGTGCTGAGCAACCCCGAGGGTCTGAAGACGCAGAACAAGCGGTCGTACCTGGACTGGCTCGACGACGACTCGGCCAAGATCGACCAGATGTCGAAGATCGAGACCACGCTGCTCAGCGAGATGGAGCAGAAGGCCCGTGAGCTGCGGAACCAGTCCCAGAGTGAAGCGATCATCTCCGGTGTACTGATCCTGCTCGTCCTCGGTGTCTCGCTCGTCGGCGCCTTCGTCGTGGCCCGCTCCATGATCCGCTCGCTGCGCCGCCTCCAGGACACCGCCACCCGGGTCGCCCAGGACCGTCTGCCCGAGCTCGTCAAGCAGCTCTCGGAGTCGGACCCGCAGGACGTCGACACCTCCGTGGAGTCGGTCGGTGTGCACTCCCGGGACGAGATCGGCCTGGTGGCCGCGGCCTTCGACGACGTGCACCGCGAGGCTGTCCGCCTCGCCGCCGAGCAGGCCCTTCTGCGAGGCAACGTCAACGCGATGTTCACCAACCTCTCGCGTCGTTCGCAGGGTCTCATCCAGCGTCAGCTCTCGCTCATATCCGAGCTGGAGTCCCGTGAGGCCGACCCCGACCAGCTCTCCTCGCTGTTCAAGCTCGACCACCTCGCGACCCGCATGCGCCGTAACGGTGAAAACCTTCTCGTTCTCGCCGGTGAAGAGCCCGGTCGCCGCTGGACCCGCCCGGTCCCGCTGGTCGACGTGCTCCGCGCCGCCGCCTCCGAGGTGGAGCAGTACGAGCGCATCGAACTCTCCTCGGTGCCCGGCACCGAGGTCGCCGGCCGGGTCGTCAACGACCTCGTCCACCTGCTCGCCGAGCTGCTGGAGAACGCCACCTCGTTCTCCTCCCCGCAGACCAAGGTCAAGGTCACCGGTCACGCCCTGCCCGACGGCCGGGTGCTGATCGAGATCCACGACACCGGTATCGGCCTGTCCCCCGAGGACCTGGCCGCGATCAACGAGCGGCTCGCCGCTCCGCCCACGGTGGACGTCTCCGTCTCCCGACGCATGGGTCTGTTCGTGGTCGGTCGTCTGTCGCAGCGTCACGGCATCCGTATCCAGCTGCGCCCGTCCGACTCCGGTGGTACGACCGCGCTGGTCATGCTGCCCGTGGACGTCGCCCAGGGCGGCAAGAAGCCCATGCCGAACAAGCCCGGCCAGGGTGCCTCCGGCGGCGGCCCCGCCGCGGCGCAGGCCTCGGCCGGTGTGGCCGCGGCCCGTCGCACGAGCGGTCCCTCGCTCGGTGCCGGTTCCCCCTCCGCTCCCGGCGGTCCCCTCGGGGCCTCGCCGCAGCGCGGACAGGTCGGCGCGGGCCAGGGCGCGCGGGCGGCACTGCCCGGCAGCAACCAGGGCGGTCGCCCGGGTGCTTCCGGCGGAGCGCGTGGTCAGCAGGGCGGTCAGCGCGGCGGGCAGGCTCCCGCCGGTGCGAACGCCTTCGGACAGAGCCCGCAGCAGGGCTTCCCCGCCCAGAACGGCTCGCAGCAGCAGGGCTTCGGCGACGGACAGGGTTCCCAGAACGCCTTCGGTGACACCTCCGGCGGCCGCAAGAACTCGGCCGGCAACGGAAACGGCTCGGGCCAGAACGCCTTCGGCGACAGCGGCCAGGCTCCCGCGGCGCCCGCGCAGGCACCGTCCGGCAAGAGCGGCCGTCGCCGGCCGCAGCTGCCCGGACGCGGTGGCTCCGCGCGCGCCGAGCTGCCCGGTGGCAACGCCGGTTCGCGCACGCCGAGCTGGAGCGACGACAACGCGCAGCCGCCGGTTCCGCGTTCGTCCATGGACACCCCGCGTGGCCACGAGGACCCCGAAGCCACCTCGCGCATGCCGCGGATCGACGACCGGCAGAACCCCGCCTCCACCTCGGAGTTCGCCCGTCCCGACTTCGACGCCTCGCGCCCCGGCGCGAGCGCGCCGCAGAACAACGGCCAGAACAACGGCCAGTACGGATACGGCAACCAGTCCTCCGCCGGCCAGAACCCGGCCGCCACGGGACAGTTCGCCGCCCAGGGCTACGGTGCCTCTCAGTCACCGTCGTCCACCGGCCAGTACGCCCAGCCGGGCTACGCGCCTTCCCAGGACCCCGCGTCCACAGGGCAGTTCGCGGCACCCGGCTACGGCAACGGGCAGGGTTCGTCGTCCACCGGCCAGTACGAGCGTCCGGCCACCCCACAGCCGCCCGCCCGTCCGCAGGTCCCCGAGGCGCTTCCGCCGGCCTCGAACCCCGGTGACGGCCGTACGCCGCTGTACGACACGCTGGAGACCAACTGGTTCCACGGTCAGGCGAACGGCTCGGACGGTGCGCCCACGAACGGCACCGCCCAGAACAACGGTTCCCAGGGATACACGCAGGCCGCCCCCCAGCAGCCGCAGACTCCCCCGGCTCCGCAGCGGCCGGCTGCCGCACCGGCTGCCACGCCGGCCACCACCACGTGGCGCAGCTCTCCGAACGACGACCTCGTCAAGCAGGCGGAGCGCTCCCGTAAGCCGTCGGCAGGCGGGGTCACCACCTCAGGCCTGCCGCGCCGCGTCCCGCGAGCCAATCTCGTCGCGGGCACGGCACAGCAGCAACAGCACCAAAGCGGTCCGCAGGTCTCGCGTGCGCCCGATGACGTACGCGGCCGGCTGACCAATCTCCGTCGGGGCATTCAGCAGGGTCGACAGGCCGCTCCCAACGGCCAGACCGGCAGCTTCCCCAGCCCCACTCACCAGCAGGAGCGTTAGTTGAGCCCGATGAGCCAGGCGGCACAGAACCTCAACTGGTTGATCACCAACTTCGTGGACAACACCCCTGGGGTGTCCCACACCGTCGTCGTGTCCGCCGACGGACTCCTTCTGGCAATGTCCGAAGGCTTTCCCCGCGACCGCGCGGACCAACTGGCGGCCGTCGCCTCCGGACTCACCTCGCTGACTGCCGGGGCCTCCCGGATCTTCGAAGGCGGAGCGGTGGCCCAGACGGTCGTGGAGATGGAGCGCGGTTTCCTCTTCCTGATGTCGGTTTCGGACGGATCGTCCCTCGCGGTCCTCTCCCACCCGGATTGCGACATCGGCCTCGTCGGCTACGAGATGGCACTGCTCGTCGATCGTGCGGGCGCTGTCCTCACGCCGGACCTGCGTGCCGAACTACAAGGCAGTCTGCTTCACTGACCGCCGCCGGATCCAGACACCGCACGAAATCACCGTCCGGCCGCCACAATCCCCCCACCGGCCCCAACAGACGGCACGACTGACCGACTTGCTGTCCCGCCCGGAGGATTCATGACCCCGCCCCCCGCCTCTCATGATCCGTACGCCGAGTCGTACGTAGATGAAGGCGACCAGCCGCTGGTACGTCCGTACGCGATGACCGGCGGCCGGACCAGGCCGCGGTACCAACTGGCCATAGAGGCTCTGATCAGCACCTCGGCGGACCCGGCCCAGCTGATGGGTCTGCTCCCCGAACACCAGCGCATCTGCCATCTGTGCCGGGAAGTGAAGTCGGTGGCCGAGGTGTCGGCCCTCCTGTCCATGCCGCTCGGCGTGGCCAGGATCCTTGTCGCGGACCTCGCCGAGGCCGGACTTGTCGCCATTCACCAGCCTGGCGGCGATGAGAACAACGGCGGCGCGCCGGACGTGACACTGCTCGAAAGGGTGCTCAGTGGACTTCGCAAGCTCTGACGGAGGCCGGGCGACCACCTCCGCGAAGATCGTCGTAGCGGGTGGCTTCGGTGTCGGCAAGACCACGTTCGTGGGCGCCGTCTCGGAGATCAACCCGCTGCGCACCGAGGCCGTCATGACGTCCGCTTCGGCGGGCATCGACGACCTCACCCACACCGGGGACAAGACCACCACCACGGTGGCCATGGACTTCGGCCGTATCACCCTCGACCAGGACCTGATCCTGTACCTCTTCGGTACGCCGGGCCAGGACCGCTTCTGGTTCATGTGGGACGACCTGGTCCGCGGCGCCATCGGCGCCGTGGTCCTGGTGGACACCCGGCGTCTCGCCGACTGCTTCCCGGCGGTCGACTACTTCGAGAACAGCGGTCTGCCGTTCGTCATCGCCCTCAACGGCTTCGACGGTCACCAGCCGTACAACCCGGAGGAAGTCCGCGAGGCTCTTCAGATCGGCCCGGACGCCCCGATCATCACGACGGACGCGCGACACCGCGCGGACGCCAAGAGCGCTCTGATCACCCTGGTCGAGCACGCCCTCATGGCCCGGCTGCGGTAGCAGCCAAGTAGACGACCCTGTATGGAAGTTGTCGTAGACGCATTGGAGCCGGCTGTGTCATTTGACACGGCCGGCCTCGGTGTTCATAACGTTTCGACAGAGAATTTCACCGGTCCCGACACGCATAGCGGTCATCCGGTGCCCCTGCGTTCATGAAGGCCCCGCCTTTTGGCGGGGCTCGCTCTTTATGACCGTTTTATCTGTGGTCAGCGCCACTCGGAATCATCCGTTCCGAGTGTTTGGAATGGCGCTGCTTGACGTGCTGGAATGCGCTGAACTGCCCAGTAGTCAAGGGCGCTGGTAGATACGGCGGCACACAGTAGGTGCCGACGCCGAGAGGTTGTTGGTCGAGTGAGGCGAAGCATGAACGGTCCCGAGCCGTCGGCACGGGGCAACTTCACCCCGCCGGCGCGCGGAGCGGCGCCCGCACAGGTCGCCGGCCCCGAGCCCACGCCGGCGCCCGCGCCGAGCGGGGGCCGATTCTCCCCGCGCAACTGGCGCGTGCCGACCAGGCTGAACGCGATCCTGCTCATACCCGTGGTGGTCGGCCTCGTCATGGGCGGCTTCCAGGTGAAGGGCTCGATCGACACCTGGCAGGAAGCCCAGGACGCCGAGAAGACGGCGCGCCTCGTGCAGGCGGCACTGAACTACGGCGACAAGCTGTTCGTCGAGCGTGACCTCAGCGCCTACCCGCTGCTGTCCGGCAAGGGCGCCAAGGACGCGACCGTCGTCAAGCTCCGCCGGGACACCGACCTGGCAGCCGACGCCTTCGACGCGGCCGCCCAGAACATGCCCAAGACACCGGGCCTGGAGCGCCGCCTCGCGGTCTTCCACAACGTCGAACCCGGTCTCCAGAGGCTGCGGACCCTCGCGTACACCACCAAGCTCTCCGGTGTGCAGACCGAGGAGGGCTACCTCCAGATCCAGCACCCGCTGATGGAGTTCGCCAACGAGCTCGGCCTGGGCACCGGAAACATCACCAGCTACGGCCGTACGGTCTACGCGATCTCGCTGTCCAAGGCCGCGCTGTCGCTGGAGCGGTCCATCGGCATGCACATGCTGCTCAAGCCGGGTCCCGGCACCGGCAGCTTCGCCAGCCAGCGCGTCGCCCTCTCCTCGTACGCCTACCTCGAAGGCATCGCGGTCGAGGAGTACCGCGGTGGTGGCACCGAGGCCGACGCGGCCAAGCTGGACGAGGCCACGGCCAAGGTCAAGGCGGAACTGACGGCGAAGGCGCGGGAGGCCGCGTCCGCCGACCCGAACTACGTGCCGCCGCCCGCGAACCCGACCGAGATGGTCAAGGACCTCTCGCAGCTGCCGTCCACGCTGGTCACCGACCGGATCGCGCTGGCCGCGAAGGGCGTCACCCCGCAGAACTGGATGGCGGTCAACACCGCCAAGTACAACGCGTACCGCCAGATCGAGTCGGACCTCGCCGACAAGGCCGTGGCCGAGGCCGGCGACATCTCCAACACGGCCAAGACCGACGCCTTCATCACCGGCGCCATCGTCGTGATCGCCCTGCTCGCCGCGTTCATCCTGGCCGGCATGATGGCCCGCCAGATGAGCCGCGCGATGCGCCAGCTGCGCAGCGCCGCCTTCAATGTCGCCGAGCAGCGCCTGCCGATGCTGGTCGACCAGCTCTCGCGCACCGACCCCGGCCGGGTCGACACCCGCGTGCAGCCGATCCCGATCAACACCACGGACGAGATCGGCGAAGTCGCCCGCGCCTTCGACCAGGTCCACCGCGAGGCCGTACGACTGGCCGCCGAGCAGGCCCTCCTGCGAGGCAACATCAACGCGATCTTCACCAACCTCTCGCGCCGCAACCAGTCGCTGATCGAGGGCCAGCTGACCCTGATCACCGGCCTGGAGAACAACGAGGCCGACCCGGACCAGCTGGAGAACCTCTTCCGCCTGGACCACCTCGCGACCCGTATGCGCCGCAACGGCGAGAACCTCCTGGTCCTCGCAGGCGAGGAGCCCGGCCGCCGCTGGGACCAGCCGGTCCCGCTGGTCGACGTGCTGCGCGCCGCCTCCTCCGAGGTGGAGCAGTACGAGCGCGTCGAGCTCTCCGGGGTCCCGGAGGCCGAGATCCACGGCCGCGCCGTGACCGACCTCGTGCACCTGCTCGCCGAGCTCCTGGAGAACGCGACCACGTTCTCCTCCCCGCAGACCAAGGTCCGCGTCACCGCGACCCGTCTCCCCGACGGCCGCATCATGGTCGAGATCCACGACAAGGGAATCGGCCTCACCGCCGAGGACTTCGCGGACATCAACCACAAGCTGGCCAACCCGCCGACCGTGGACGCCGCGATCTCGCAGCGCATGGGCCTCTTCGTGGTCGGCCGGCTGTCCGACCGCCACGGCATCCGTGTCCAGCTGCGCCCCTCGGGCGAGCAGGCGGGCACCACGTCACTGGTCATGCTGCCCGACGCCATCACCCACGGTGGCGGTGGCGAGCAGCAGCCGATGCGCGACGAGTTCACCGTGTCCCAGATCATTCCCGAGCAGCAGTCGTTCCCCGGGGAGAACTTCGGAGTCCCGCAGCAGCAGCCCGTGCTGACCGCCGCGGACCTCGGCTTCGACGACAGCCGCTACGAGGTCCCGGACGACGCCCGTGATCTCGACCCCGTGGGTCGCTCCCTGATGCGCGAGGGGCGCCGTGCGGCCCTCGAGGCCCAGGCGCAGGGTCCTGAGACCGTCGAGGCCCCCCAGGCCTATGCCGACGGCTTCGAGGCCCAGCCCGGCCCGGCGTACGACAACGGACAGCCGTCCTTCGACGGCGCCCCGGCGTACGACGGCGCTCAGGGTGTGCACGAGGAGCAGCAGACCACGTACGACCAGCAGACGTCGTACGAGGAACCGCAGCAGGCCGCGTACGACGAGGCGTACTTCCCGTCCAACGGCGGCTACCCTGAACCCTCCTACACGGAGCCGGTCCAGCAGCAGCACGCCGGAATGGGCGGCTCCGCCCCGGAGACGCTTTCGGGCTTCGGTGAGCCGTCCTACCAGGACGACTGGCCGCAGCAGAGCGCGTACCAGAACCAGGGCGGGTATCGGTCCGACTACGCTCCGGAAACGGAATCCCCGCAGGTCGCTGACGCGGGCGAGCGGGACAGCGTAGGCTTTAACCGTCCGGGACCGGCCGCCTCGGCCCCCCACACGATGACCAACGCGGGACTCCCCCGCCGCGGAGCCGCCCCCGCCGGAAACGGCCGGCGCCCCGCGGAACCGGCGAGGGAGCCCTCGGCGCCCGTGCCCTCCGGGAACACGGGCGACGACTGGCGATCGTCCAACGACGATCGGTGGCAGCGCGCCGAGCAGCTGAAGAAGCCCAAGGCGGGCGGGGTCACCTCGTCCGGTCTGCCGCGGCGGGTGCCCAAGGCCAACCTGGTCGAGGGAACCGCGGAATCGACCCCCCAGGGAGGCCCTCAGGTCTCCCGTGCTCCCGAAGATGTCCGGGGCAGGCTGAGCAACCTGCGTCGCGGCGTGGAGCGGGGACGCAATGCAGGTAGTGAGACGAACGGTCAGGGCCTCGGTCCTGACAGCACCTACAACCAGGAGCGTTAGTTGTGAGCCCGATGAGCCAGGCGGCACAGAACCTGAACTGGTTGATCACCAACTTCGTGGACAACACCCCCGGGGTGTCCCACACAGTGGTGGTCTCCGCCGACGGACTCCTTCTGGCCATGTCCGAAGGCTTTCCCCGCGACCGCGCCGACCAGCTGGCGGCCGTCGCGTCCGGTCTGACCTCGTTGACCGCGGGTGCCTCCCGTATCTTCGAGGGCGGCCATGTGAACCAGACAGTTGTGGAGATGGAGCGAGGATTCCTCTTCCTCATGTCCGTTTCGGATGGCTCTTCACTCGCAGTACTCGCACACCCTGAGGCGGACATCGGTCTCATTGGGTACGAGATGGCACTCCTGGTGGACCGTGCGGGCACGGTCCTCACTCCGGATCTTCGTGCGGAGCTCCAGGGCAGCCTTCTCAACTAATAGACAGACGGTGCGAATTGTCGTCCCGGGGCCGTAAGGTTTCGGGACGCGGTCCCACAGTTGGGTGCCCGGCACAGTCGGAGGAGGAGAGAGAGTGGTAACACCCCCAGGCGGTTCGAATTCGGGCAACTGGTCGTACGGCCCCGGCCAGGGGCAGGGCGGCCAGGGCGACGGTTCACAGAACCCGAACCGGTACAACTTTCCCTCCGCACCCGGCCAGCGACGCCAGCCGTACGCGCCCCAGGGCCCTCAGGGTCCCGGGCCGTCTCCGTACGACCAGCCGCCGGCGCCGCGAATCCAGCCCGTACAGCCGCACCGACGCGCTCCCGAGGCGTCGCCGGCCGGGTCGTCGAGCAATCCCCTGGTGCGTCCCTACGCCATGACGGGTGGCCGCACCAGGCCCCGCTACCAGCTCGCCATCGAGGCACTGGTGCACACCACCGCGCAGCCGCACCAGATGCAGGGCCAGTTGCCCGAGCATCAGCGCATCTGCAACCTCTGCCGTGAGATCAAGTCGGTGGCCGAGATCTCGGCCCTGCTGACCATCCCTCTCGGTGTAGCCAGGATCCTCGTCGCCGACTTGGCGGAAGCGGGCCTGGTCGCCATTCATCAGCCGGGCGGCGACGAGAGCGCCGGCGGCCAGCCAGCCGTGACATTGCTCGAAAGGGTGCTCAGTGGACTTCGCAAGCTCTAGCGGAGGGCCTTCCCGCTCCACCACGTCCGCGAAGATCGTGGTGGCGGGCGGCTTCGGCGTGGGCAAGACCACGTTCGTCGGCGCCGTCTCGGAGATCAACCCGCTGCGCACCGAGGCCGTCATGACGTCCGCCTCGGCGGGCATCGACGACCTCACGCACACCGGAGACAAGACGACGACGACCGTCGCCATGGACTTCGGCCGTATCACCCTCGACCAGGACCTGATCCTGTACCTCTTCGGTACGCCGGGCCAGGACCGCTTCTGGTTCATGTGGGACGACCTGGTCCGCGGCGCCATCGGCGCGATCGTCCTGGTGGACACCCGCCGTCTCGCCGACTGCTTCCCCGCGGTCGACTACTTCGAGAACAGCGGCCTCCCGTTCGTCGTCGCCCTCAACGGCTTCGACGGCAGCCAGCCGTACCAGCCGGAGGAGGTCCGCGAGGCCCTCCAGATCGGCCCGGACGCCCCGATCATCACGACCGACGCCCGCCACCGCGCGGACGCCAAGTCGGCGCTGATCACGCTCGTCGAGCACGCCCTCATGGCGCGCCTGCGCTAGCGGCTCCCGCGCACACGACGACGGCCCCTGCTTCTCCGCCCGGAGAAGCGGGGGCCGTCGTGCGTCACCGGCCGGCCCGGTCCGAGGACGTTCGGGGCCCGAACGAGCGGGCCCGGTAGGCGTGGACGCGAGAGCCCGGCCGAACTCCTGCCCCGTACAGCCCCGTTGGGCGCCGAGGTGACCCGAATGGGCCGAACGCCCGCCGCGCAGCCCCCGGTTGGCCCAGGAGGGCGTCCACGGGCCCCCGGACACACCACAGCCCCGCCCTCCAACGGGAGGGCGGGGCTGTGGACGTCGAACCTCAGCGCCAGCTGTGCGGAGCCCGGAAGCCGGGCTCCCGCTCCAGTCGGCGCCAGCCCGCCTTGCGGTGGGCACGGTGGGCAGGAGCGGCATCAGTGGGAGCGGCGGCGGCACGGGCCAGCAGGATCGCCGTGATGGCGGCGACCTCCTCGGGCTCGGCGTGGCCCTTCTCGACGCGGATGTCAGCGTTGCTCATAGGTTTCAGTCTCCATGAGAGAGGTTTCCGCGGGGGTACCGCGGAGGATCCGCAGGGTTACTGCGGGGGGTTGCCGTGCTTGCGGGAGGGCAGGTCCGCGTGCTTGGTGTGCAGCATCGCGAGCGACTTGGCCAGGACCTCGCGGGTCTCGGCGGGGTCGATGACGTCGTCGACCAGGCCGCGTTCGGCCGCGTAGTACGGGTGCATCAGCTCGGCCTTGTACTCCTTGACCATGCGGACACGCATCGCCTCGGGATCGGCGGCATCGGCGATCTGACGGCGGAAGATGACGTTGGCGGCGCCCTCGGCGCCCATCACGGCGATCTCGTTCGTCGGCCAGGCGTAGGTGAGGTCCGCCCCGATGGACTGGCTGTCCATGACGATGTAGGCGCCTCCGTACGCCTTGCGCAGGATGAGGGAGATCCGCGGCACGGTCGCGTTGCAGTAGGCGTAGAGCAGCTTCGCGCCGTGCCGGATGATCCCGCCGTGCTCCTGGTCGACACCCGGGAGGAACCCGGGCACGTCCAGCAGCGTGATGATCGGGATATTGAAAGCGTCACACATCTGGACAAAGCGCGCAGCTTTTTCGGACGCCTCGATGTCGAGGACGCCGGCCAGGGACTGGGGCTGGTTGGCGACGATGCCGACGACCTGGCCGTCGAGGCGGGCGAGCGCGCAGATGATGTT
>NZ_JBEXGX010000019.1:0-202140 GCF_040607495.1 Streptomyces sp. NPDC005281
CGACAGCCCCCGCTTCCTGCGCCGGGCCGAGAAGCGCCTGAAGAAGATGCAGCGGGACCTGTCCCGCAAACAGAAGGGCTCCAACAACAGGGGCAGGGCCCGGCTGAAGGTCGCCCGCGCTCACGCACAGGTCACCGACACGCGCCGCGAGTTCCACCACCAGCTCTCCACCCGGCTGATCCGCGAGAACCAAGCGATCGCCGTCGAGGACCTGTGTGTCAAAGGACTCGCCCGCACGCGCCTGGCCAAATCCGTCCACGACGCCGGATGGTCCGCGTTCGTGACCATGCTGGAGTACAAAGCCGCCCGGTACGGACGCACCCTCGTGAAGATCGGCCGGTTCGAACCGACTTCCCAGGTGTGCTCCGCATGTGGCGTCAAGGACGGCCCCAAACCGCTGAACGTCCGGGAGTGGACGTGCTCGGCGTGCGGGATGGTCCTCGACCGGGACGTCAACGCGGCGGTCAACGTCGCCAAGGCCGCCGGACTGGCGGCATCAGCCTGTGGAGCGCAGGTAAGACCGGCACCCGTGCCGGCACAGCGCAACGAAACAGGAACCCGCCAGGAGCTGCCCACCGCGTCACCGCAGTGGGAGCAGACTGGAATCCCGGGCCCTTAAGCCCGAGAGGATGTCAAACTTCGGCCATGGACGAGGCCACGCTGGACTCGCTGGGATCGGGCAAGTATCTGCTGATCACCAGCTATCGCAAGAACGGTACGGGGGTCGCCACGCCCGTATGGGTGGTGCGGGACGGTACGGCGCTGTGCGCCTGGACCGTGGCGGACAGCTGGAAGGTGAAGCGCATCCGCAACCGGGCCGATGTCCTCGTCGGTCCGTGCGACGTGCGCGGCAGGCCGACGGGGGAGCCGGTCGCCGCCACGGCGGAGATCGTCGACGCGGGCGAGACCGCCCGTTATCGCAAGCTCATCGCCCGCAAGTACGGGGTGGTGGGCCGTCTCACCCTGCTGGGCAGCCGTCTGCGCCGAGGCGACAGCGGCACGGTCGGCATCCGCGTCGCCCTGTCTTCGTGACGTAGTCACCCAGCGCAATGTCCCGGGAGGGCGCGCCCTCGGCGCCCTCCCGTCGGCATGTGTGCCCGCCGACAGGCGTCCGCCGATGTCCTCGGGCCGGTGTCCATGCGGGAGTTGGCCGGATGTGTGGTGCGCGAGGCGTTGACTAGAAAGCGCTTACCGTTTACGTTCCCGTTCAACAGCGTGACCCGTGTGTGACATCTCGTGTGCGAGACATCGGATCTCTGAGCCGCACCACCTGGGAAATTCACCGATACAGCTCGCGTTCAGTCCATGAGCTTCGTTTCGTACGCCCTGCACTGTTCACATACAGGTTCGACGTCTGTGTGCATGTCCGCAGCCGTGACTCTGAAGGGACACCCCCGCATGCGTACTCGCCCCCCGCACCAGCGTTCCCGTCTCGCCGTGCTGACGGCCGGGGCCGCCACTCTGGCGGTCGCCACCGCGCTCGTGCTGCCGCAGTCGGCCGGAGCCGCCGAGACCGCGCCGATCGGCTTCGGTGCCGGGACCACCGGCGGTGGCGGCGCGAGCGCCGTCACCGTCACGACGCTCGCCGCCTTCAAGACCGCCGTCACCGGTGACACGGCCAAGGTCGTGAAGGTCAGCGGCCTGATCTCGCTCAGCGGCCAGGTCGACATCGGCTCCAACACCACTGTCCTGGGCGTCGGTTCGGCGTCCGGGTTCACCGGCGGCGGACTGCGCCTGAAGAAGGTCACCAACGTCGTCGTCCGCAACCTGAGCATCAGCAAGCCGGTCGCGCCCGCCGACGGCATCACCGTGCAGGCCTCGACGAAGGTCTGGATCGACCACAACTCCTTCTCGTCCGACCGCGACCACGGCAAGGACTACTACGACGGACTGGTCGACATCACCCACGCCTCGGACTACGTCACCGTCTCCTGGAACACCTTCAAGGACCACTACAAGGGCTCGCTCGTCGGCCACAGTGACAGCAACTCCAGCGAGGACACGGGGCACTTGCGGGTGACGTACTACCACAACTGGTTCAACAACGTCAACTCCCGTATTCCCAGCCTGCGTTTCGGCACCGGGCACTTCTACGACAACTACGTCGTCGGCGCCGACACCGCGGTGCACTCCCGCATGGGCGCCCAGATGCTCGTCGAGAACAACGTCTTCCGGAGCACGTCGGTCGCCGTCACGACGAACCGCGACAGCGACGTGGACGGTTACGCCAACCTCACCGGCAACGATCTCGGCGGGGCCACGACCGAGATCTCGCAGGTCGGCACGTTCACGAAGCCGCCCTACAGCTACACCGCCGAGCCGGCCTCGACCGTCGTCGCCTCGGTGACGTCCGGCGCGGGCACCGGAAAGCTCTGACGGTCCCCTCCGTCGAGCCTCCCCGCCCGGCCTCCCTGCTGGGCACCCCCCCACTCCCAACCCCCCACTCCCCAACCCCCACAGGAAGAAGGCATCGGGACATGACGTCATCAGCACGCTCGGGCGCGAGGCGGCGCGCCCTCACCGGCACCCTCGCCGCGCTCGGCCTCTCGGCCGCCATGGTGATGGCCGACGGAGCCCTGACACCGGCGAGCGCCGCCACCTGGCCCACCGCGACCGGCAGTCAGGCCGTCTCCTCCACCATCTCGGTCTCCGGTACCAAGGACTACGGGATGAAGCGCCTCTACGGCACCGGTGACCTGGGTACGGGCAGTCAGGACGAGGACCAGGGGCCGATCCTGGAACTGGCCGCGGGAACCGTCCTGAAGAACGTCATCATCGGCGCACCCGCCGCCGACGGCATTCACTGTCTGGGCAGTTGCACGCTCCAGAACGTCTGGTGGGAGGACGTCGGCGAGGACGCGGCGACCTTCCTCGGCTCCTCGTCGTCCAACGTCTACACCGTCAGCGGAGGTGGCGCGAAGCAGGCCAGTGACAAGGTGTTCCAGTTCAACGGCGCCGGAACGCTGAACGTGTCGAACTTCGCGGTGCAGACCTTCGGCACCTTCGTGCGGTCCTGCGGCAACTGCAAGACGCAGCACAAGCGGACGATCAATCTCAGCGCCATCGAGGCGACCTACAAGGGGAACAAGCTCGTCGGCATCAACACCAACTATGGCGACAGCGCGACGCTCAGGTCCATCAAGATCGTGGGGGACAGCAGCAAGAAGATCGTCCCCTGCCAGAAGTACACAGGCAACAACACCGGGGCGGAGCCGACGACGAACGGCAGCGGCCCCGACAGCACCTACTGCAAGTACGCGGCCTCCGACATCACCTACGGCTGACGGTCGTCGCCCGGCGGCTGAACGGTCCGGTCCTGCGCGCCGGTTCGTTCAGCCGCGTACGGCTGTCCGTTCCCGGCCCGCCGTACGCGGGATGCGCGGACGGCGGCCCCGGTGCGGCACGGCGGTGCTCAGCTCCAGCCGCCGTACGGGCCGTCGATCAGCTGGAACACCGGCTGCCGGCGCACCGGGTCCTGGGCGGTGGCGAGCTGCACCCGGTCGCCGCTGTGGACGGTGGCGGGCGACCCCATGACCCGGCCGCGCACGGTGAAGCCCTCCGCCATCTCGATGAGGGAGACGTTGCGGGCCGCCGGGGTGTTGCGGTGGATCACCGTGGAGTGGCGCACGACGCCCGTGCCCGCGCTCGCCTCGGTGCGCAGGTCGCTGCCCGCGCACACGGGACACAGAAGGCGGTTGTGCATGGCGGTGCCGCACCAGTGGCACCGCTGGAAGAGCAGGACGTCCCCGGTGCGTTCCGCCGAAGCGGTGTCGACGCGGTCCTCAAAACCCGCGTCGAGCACGTCCGTCGAGGTGTCGAGGCCCGGGTGAAGGGCGATTCCTGGGTGGTACACGATGTCATCTCCCTGCGCTCGGCCGGAGTCCGATGTGCGCGGATCGCCGTGCACGACCACAGGTTATGGCACTGAGTGTCACTCGTAAAGGCACTCTGTGCCCTCAAATTGAAGAAGAGGACCGATGGCCGGCCCGCGCTCAGTCCCGCGCGAAGGCCGACTCGATCTCCTGGACCACCCGCCACATGGGCGCTCCGCGCCGCGACACGACGACCACCACGTCCTCCGCTTCCGCGGGCGCCGGTGCGGCGGGCGTGGAGCCGAACGTGTTCTGGACGTAGCCGAGGGCCCGGTCGACGGCCGCCTCGGCGTCACCCGTCCCGTCCGAACGCAGCCAGGACCGCAGGGCGTTGTTGTGCGCGGCGACCACGGCCGCGGCGACGACGTCGGCCCGCAGCGTGTCCGTGCGGGCCCCCGCGGAGCGGCCGCGCAGATAGTCGGCTAGGGCGCGCTCGTAACGCCAGACGACCGACAGTTCGTACGCGCGCAGGCCGGGCACCTTCCTGGTGAGGCGGTAGCGCTGGACGGAGAACGTCGGGTTCTCCGCGTACATGCGCAGCACGAGCCGGGCGGCGTCGCACACCCGCTGCACCGGGTCATGGGTGCCGGCGTCCTCGGCCAGGAACGCCGTCATGTCGGCCAGGCAGCGCTCGTGGTCGGGGAAGACCACGTCCTCCTTGGACGGGAAGTAGCGGAAGAACGAACGCCGGCCGACCCCGGCGAGCGCCACGATGTCGTCGACGGTGGTCTCCTCGTAGCCGCGCTCCAGGAACAGCTGGAAGGCGGCTCCCACCAGGGCGTCCCGCATCGGCGGTTTGACGGTGGTCGCGTCGGCGGGTTCGCGGCGCCCCGGTTCCTCGTTCATGGTCGGAAACTAGCATCGAAGCCGAGGTGATGGCACTCGGTGCGCTGCTGACAGGGAACTGAGTGCCCTGGCCGTCTTCGCCGGACGTCCGTGCCGGATCCGTCCGTTTTCGCCTGACGTCCGTGTCTGACCCGTCCGTTTCCGCCGGACGTCTGTACCGGAACCCCCTTGTCATGGCTGGACGTCCGTGCCGGAACTCCCTCGTCTTGGCTGGACGCCCGTACCGGATCCGCTCGTCTTGGCCGGACGTCCGTGCCGGATCCCCTGGTATCGGCCGGACGCCCCTGTCGGAGCCGTCCGCCTCGGCCGGTCGCCCGCGGCTCGATCAGCCTCGGAACCAGCCGGCCCGCACCTCGGAGCGACCGGTTCCCCATGTGGCTGGATTGTGTTCGCTCGTGAACTTCGTTAGCGGGTGGTGAAGTTGACAGCCCATCAACGGTGATCGACTATGTGGTCGAGCCGTGCCCGAGTCGGGCAGGCGGGCCGCCCTTCACCCGGAGGCGTCGTCCCCGGGGCCTGTGCCGCCATCACCGTCGCCGACCGCCGCAGGCGCGCGACGGGGCGGCCGCCCCTGACGCGCCGCGTCATCACCCCCCGGATGGCGCGGTGAGAAGAGCCTCGGCACTCGTTCCCGCACGAGTGCCGAGGCTCGACTGCTTCCTGCCGACGCCCGCCGGTCGGCTCAGCGGCCGTTGCAGGTCGCCGAGAAGATGTCGTCGCCCGCCAGGTGCCCGTTCCGGTGGGCCTGAAGGGCGACGCTCACCAGGGTCAGCAGCAGGTCGATGTCCGAGTCGACTTCGAGATGGATGGTCAGCCAGCGGGAACCGGGCACCATGCGGATGGCCGTCGATGTCCTGAGGTGGTCCTCGAAGCGCCGGATGGCCCGGTCGGTGAGGTGCAGGTCGACATCGTGATCGGAGTGGAAGTGGATGATCTCGCACCGCGCCGCACACAGTGCGCGCCCCGTGCCGCAGCTCGGCAGGGACTCCGCGAGGTCCGGCCAGTCGGCCAGTCGCGTCATGGCTCTGGAGGCCAAGGTCATGCGCCCATCATGACGAGCGCACCTCCCGGCCACCAGGACTTGGCCGGGAGGTAATCCCTCGACCGCCTGGGAATGTCCGGTTTTCGGCTGGTAGTCGAGGACGTCTCAACTTCCGTGCCCGACCGGCACAACGCGGTGCGGCCCCGGACGCGAAGGTCCGGGGCCGCACTTGGTACCGGGAACCGGCCCCGGGGAGCCGGTCCGGGTCACGCCATCCAGAAGAAGACGGCGGTCATCCGTTTGTCGTCCATGGTGGTCCCGCAGTAGCCGGTGGCGCTGTGCATCAGGTTGGCGTTGTAGAGGAGCAGCCGGTTGTAGCGGTGCTGGACGCGGATGTCCTCGACGAAGGAGTCCGGCGGGACGAAGCGCGTCCCGAGAGCCTCGACCAGATTGCTGTGCGGCGCGACGACGACGTTGCCGCCCAGCCGGCCGCCGGGCAGGGACTGCCGGAAGAAGGCCGTTCCGCAGTCCTTGGGGACGGCGGGGTTCAGATAGAGCACCGCCGCGTAACGGCACAGGGCGCGGGAATCCGTGTGCGGGCGTGGCTCGCCCTCGTCCTTGCCGACGACCTGGACGCAGTTGTGGTTGAGCGTGGCACCCGACGGGGTCGACTGCTGCCACAGCTTCGGGGCACCGGTCGCCTTCCTCACGAGCCGCTCCACGCGGGCCAGTTCGTCCGGTTCAAGGCCGGGCATCGTCCGCAGACCCGGCCAGCTCTCCGAGGTGTACGGGTAGCCCTTGGCCCAGTCGTCCCTGCCGACGCACCGGGCCCGCACGGCGTCCGGGTCGGGCAGAACGTCGTCGAAGACCCAGTAGTCCCGATCACGGGTGGGTTTCCGGTAGGGGAGGACCGGCAACACCGGTGACCTCGGGGGTTGTGGGGGCATGCGGCCGACCTTATAGACGCGTCCGTCAGCGATCTCCAGGGAATTGGTCAACCTTCCGCCAACTCGGTTCATGGATCGTCCAAGGCCGGCGCGTCCCGCGTCGGCGAATACCCGTGCGCGAAGTCCGTGCGCAATCCGGACGCCAACAACGGCTGCGGCGAGCCGAGTTCACCTGTTCACCACGGGACACGGCGGCGGACTTCCCGCCGTGATCACTGGTGTGACCGAACGGTGAACGTCCCGGCCCGCGTCCGCGTATCACTGCACAGGGACGGCGGGAGACCGCGTGTACGGAAGGAGAGCAGTGTGTCGACACGGCCCGAACGCGGGAGGTCCACCGGGCGCTCCGTGATCGAACCCACGCGCATCGAGCGCCGCCGCCGCTCCGAGTCGCTGGCGGAGCTGCTCCGGCAGGTGCGCGAGAAGGAGGGCATGACCGACGCGGACGAGGCCTGTGAGCCCGTCTCCGCGCCGCCGCCCCTCGTACGGCTCCTGCCCGTCCTCGAGGAGGACGAGACCGAGGAACTGCCCCCGGTCCTGGAGGGGGAGGACTACACGGCCGACACCCCGCCGCCTTTCGGGGCCGGCACGGTCGGCATGTCACCCGTCGGAGGCGGGCCCTCGTCCGGGGCCGGACCCGAAGGTGCCCATGGCCTGGCGCGCGGTGCGGGCCTGCGCCGTGCCGCGATCACCCTCGCCGTCGCGGCGGCCGGCCTGACCGGCTTCGCCCTCGCCCTCCTGGTGCCGGGCGCCGGGTCGGGGGACGCAGCCGCGGGAGCCGCGGGACACTCCTCGACGGCACCGGCCGACCGAGCAGCCGGTGCCTCCGATCCGGACGGAGCCGGCACCCTCCGCGAAGGCGACAGCGGCCCCGAGGTGACGGCCCTTCAACAGCGGCTGCTCCGCGTCCCCGACGTGTACGCCAACGGCAGCACCGACGGCGCCTACGACGCCACTCTCGTCGCCGCCGTCGCCCGCTTCCAGCTCTGGTACGGCATCCGGGGCGACGAGTCCGGCGTCTACGGAAACGACACCCGGGCCGACCTGGAATCCAGGACGGCGGCCCCCTGAGACGGCCGGGGCGGTGGCGCGGTGACGGTCGCTCCCTCCGCCCCGGCCCCCCTTCGTGCTCCCGGACACCACGATGTTCGTGAGGCGGACACCCCCGCTCGCGCTCATCCGCCCACCCGGCGTCCGCGCGATCCTGGCGGGGACGGAGCGGCCTCCGGCGCGAGGGGCTGATCTGCCGTGCTTCTCCCCTACCAGCGGGGCCGGTTGCACGACCTGCCCGACGATCCGCTCGCCTACGATGCTGTCCTCGCCGCGGTCGTGGAGGAGGCCCTCGCCCGGCTCACTCCCGAGGGCAACCTCGAACATCCCGCGGCCCGTGAGGACATCGGCGACACCTCACTGGGCCTCACCTCCCTGCTGACTCTCGCCCGGCAGCGCACCGGGGATCCCCGTCTGCCGGACGACCTGCACGTCTTCGCCGTCCGGTACGGGCCCGGCGGCCCCTGCACCCCCGCGGGCGACACGCACGCAGAGCCCGAAGCGCAGATCAGGCCCCGCTGACCCGCTGCCCTGTTCCGTCGGCCGCCGCCGCGACCACCGCCGGTCCGACGACGAGGTCGGCGCGGTCGCGCGTCGCGGCGACCCGTTCGGCGTTGCGCTGATCCGTGCCGAGCACCCACGCCACCGCCGTGTCGTGGTCCTTCCCGAACTCCTCGTGGCGCGCGACCAGCCTCCCGACGCGCTCGGCCTCGTCGAGCTCGCAGAACCACACCTCGTCGAGCTGGGCACGGGCCCGCGCCCACGCGTCCTCGCGCAGCAGCAGGTAGTTCCCCTCGGTGACGATCAGACGGGCGGCCCGGGGAACGGCGATGGCTCCCGCCAGGGGCTGTTCGAGGACCCGCTCGAAGCCGGGCGCGTAGACGAGATCCTCCTCGTCCTCACGCAGCCTGCGCAGCAGCGCCGCGTACCCCGCCGCGTCGAAGGTGTCCGGAGCCCCCTTCCGGTCCCGGCGCCCCAGCCGGTCGAGCTCGGCGTCCGCGAGATGGAACCCGTCCATCGGCACATGGGCGACACGGAAGGGCCCGTCCGCGTCGAGGCGCGCGACCAGTCGCCCGGCGAGCGTCGTCTTGCCCGCCCCGGGACTGCCGGCGATCCCGAGCAGGGCGCGCCGGCCGGGCCGTACGAGCGCGGCGGCCCGTTCCACCAGCGCGTCGAAGGACGCATCAACCTCGGTCATACGAGCGCGGACACGGGCAAGGGGACAGCGATCTGCATGCCCTCCAGTATCGACGACGCGGGGCACGGGGGAAGTGCCCTGACGGGCGGACGGGCGGACGGGCGGAGGGGCAGGAACGGGCGGCGCGGTCGACGGCGGCGGAGCCCGGTCCCTGAGCCAGGGCGGTGATGTGGCGCTCGCCACCCGGTGGAGCCGGCTTGCGGGGGCAGACTCCTCGTATGACCGATCTCGGCCTGCCGAAGCAGATCCTGGCCTGCCTCTTCGACCTCGACGGGGTCATCACCAGAACCGCCGTGGTCCACGCGGCCGCCTGGAAACGGACGTTCGACGACTTCCTGCGGGAACGCGACGGCGACGGATTCCGCCCCTTCGACGACGGCGACTACGCCGCGTACGTGGACGGAATGCCACGTGCCGACGGCGTACGCTCCTTCCTCGCCTCGCGCGGCATCGAACTGCCCGAGGGAACCCCCGACGACCCGCCGGACAAGGCCACCGTCCACGGCCTCGGCAACCGCAAGAACCAGCTGCTTCTCGACATGATCCGCACCGACGGGGTCGAGGCCTACGAGGGCACGCTGCGCTACATCGAGGCGGTCCGGGCGCGCGGCCTGCGGACCGCGGTCGTCTCCTCCAGCGCCAACTGCCTGGATGTCCTGCGCTCGGTGGGGGCGGAGGCACTCTTCGACGTGCGCGTCGACGGTGTCGTCGCCGCCGAACGGCGGCTGCCGGGCAAGCCGCGCCCCGACACCTTCCTGGCCGCGGCGAAGGACCTCGGGGTCACGCCGTCCGAGGCGGCCGTCTTCGAGGACGCGCTCGCCGGCATGGACGCGGGCCGCTCGGGGCACTTCGGATACGTGGTCGGCGTGGACCGCGTGGGCCAGAGCGACGCCCTGCGCGCCCACGGCGCCGACATCGTCGTACGGGACCTGGACGAGCTGGGGGAGCGCGCGTGATCACTCACTCGTCCTACGGAGTCGAGCCCTGGGCCCTGCGCGAGAGCGAGCTGCATCTCGGGCTGCTGCCGCAGAGCGAGTCCGTGTTCGCCCTCGCCAACGGCCACATCGGCTGGCGCGGCAACCTCGACGAGGGCGAGCCCCACGGCCTGCCCGGAACCTACCTGGGCGGCGTCCACGAGGTCCACCCGCTGCCCTACGCGGAGGCGGGCTACGGCTATCCGGAGTCCGGGCAGACCGTCATCAACGTCACCAACGGCAAACTCATCCGGCTGCTCGTCGACGACGAACCCTTCGACCTGCGCTACGGACGGCTGCGCTCCCACGAACGCGTCCTCGACCTGCGCACCGGGCTGCTCACCCGCACCTGCGAGTGGACCTCACCGGCCGGCTCCACGGTCCGGGTGCGCTCCACCAGGCTGGTCTCCTTCACCCAGCGGGCGATCGCGGCCGTCGCCTACGAGGTCGAGCCCGTCGACAGCCGGATCAGGGTGGTCGTCCAGTCGGAGCTGGTAGCCAACGAGCAACTCCCCGGCCGCGACGGCGATCCGCGGGCGGCGATCGCCCTGGAGTCGCCGCTGGAGGCGGAGGAGCACTTCGCGGCCGGCACCCGGCTGCGGCTCGTGCACCGCACCCGCCACAGCGGCCTGAGGGTCGCGGCAGCCGCGGACCACACGGTCGAGGGACCCGAACGGACCGCCCTGAGCAGCGAGAGCAGCGACGACGTCGCCCGCCTCACGGTCACCTCCGTGCTGGAACCGGGCAGCGCACTGCGCCTGGAGAAGATCGTCTCCTACGGCTGGTCGGGCAACCGCTCCCTGCCCGCGCTGCGCGACCAGGCCGACGCGGCCCTCGCCGCCGCCCGGCACAGCGGCTGGCGGCAGCTCGTCGACGAACAGCGCGCCTACCTGGACGACTTCTGGGACCGCGCCGATGTCGAGGTGGACGGCGACGAGGAGATCCAGCAGGCCGTCCGCTTCGCCCTGTTCCATGTACTCCAGGCGGGCGCCCGCGCCGAACAGCGAGCCATCCCCGCCAAGGGCCTGACCGGTTCCGGATACGACGGCCACGCCTTCTGGGACACCGAGACCTTCGTCCTGCCGCTGCTCACCTACACCTCGCCCGGCGCCGTCGCCGAGGCGCTGCGCTGGCGCCAGAACACCCTCCAGGCCGCCCGCGAACGGGCCGCCCAACTCGGCCTGCGCGGAGCCGCGTTCCCATGGCGGACCATAGCGGGATCGGAGGGTTCGGCGTACTGGCCGGCAGGCACCGCCGCGTTCCATGTGAACGCCGACATCGCCGACGCCGTCGTCCGCTACACCGCCGCCACCGGCGACACGCGGTTCGAACGCGACACCGGCGTCGAGCTGCTGACCGAGACGGCACGGCTGTGGCGGTCCCTGGGACACCACGACCACCAGGGCGGGTTCCACATCGACGGGGTCACGGGGCCCGACGAGTACAGCGCCGTCGCCGACGACAACACGTACACCAACCTGATGGCCCGGGCGAACCTCCTCGCCGCCGCCGACGCCGTCGAGCGGCACCCCCGCCGGGCCGCGGAGCTCGGCGTCGACGAGGAGGAGAGCGCGGCCTGGCGCGACGCAGCCGACGCCATGCACATCCCCTACAACCACGAACTGGGCGTCCACGAACAGCACTCCGGATTCACCCGCTACCAGCGCTGGGACTTCACGGCCACCCGCCCCGACCAGTACCCGCTGATGCTGCACTTCCCCTACTTCGACATCTACCGCAAGCAGGTCGTCAAACAGGCCGACCTGGTCCTCGCCCTCTACAAGTGCAGTCCGTTCTTCGACGACGAGCACAAGGCCCGCGACTTCGCCTACTACGAGCCGCTCACCGTCAGGGACTCCTCCCTGTCGGCCTGCTGCCAGGCCGTGATCGCCGCCGAGACCGGCCATCCCGGCCTCGCCTACGACTATCTGGTCGAGGCCGCGCTGATGGACCTGGAGGACCTGGAGCACAACACCCGCGACGGCCTGCACATCGCCTCGCTCGCCGGGACCTGGACGGCCCTGGTCGCCGGCTTCGGCGGGCTGCGTCACCACGGAGACTCCCTGGAGTTCGCGCCCCGGCTCCCGGAACGGTTCAGCCGCCTCGCCTTCTCCCTGGAGATCCTCGGCCGCCGGCTGCGCGTGGAGATCGAGCAGGACGTCGCCACCTACACGCTCGCGTCCGGCGGCCCGCTGGAGATCCGCCACCATCGCGAACCCCTCACCGTCGACGCCGACAAGCCCCGCAGCCTGCCCATCCCGGCGCCCCGGCTGCGCCCCGCCCCGGACCAGCCGCCCCACCGGCGGCCGAACTCCCGGGGCTGAGACGCGGCGCGGGCCTCGGCGCGTCAGTCGCGGGTGACGGAGGGCGCGATGTCCTCGTGCCGCTCCATCGGCGCCGTGCCGGGGCCGGCGACCCGTGCGGCGGCCTCGGCCGCGGCACTGCCGCAGAACGCGGGCTCCAGGGCGCGGTACATGGTGTTGAGCACGGCCGTGTTGTTGGAGGTGTTGGCCAGGGCGGTGAGGCTGCGCTTGCCGTCCTTGGTGGTGAAGGCGTACGTGTAGTAGCCCTGCACGGTTCCGGTGTGCCCGTACACAGAGATCCCGCACGACAGGTCGCGGCGGCGCAGGCCGAGGCCGTAGGACGTGGTGCTGTTGACCCGCGTCCACTTCGTCATCTGGGTCAGCTGCGCGGCGGACATGAGCTTGCCGCGCAGCAGCGCGGAGAAGAAGACGTCCAGGTCGTGCGGGGTGGAGATGATGCCACCCGCGCTCTGCGCCCAGGAGGCCGTCTGCCGGGTGGAGTCCACCAGGGACGCCCCCGCCGTGTCGGGCGTGAGGTAGCCGTTGGCGTGGCGGCCCGGGATCGCGGTGGCGGGATGGACGTAGAAGGTGCCGGTCAGGTTCAGCGGGGTGAAGATGCGCTTCTGGTACTCGGTGGCGACGGTGTGTCCGGTCAGCTTCTCGATCAGCATGCCGGCGACGACGAAGTTGGTGTTCGAGTACGAGTAGGCGGCCCCCGGCGCGTTGGTGCGCGGCTTCCGAAGCGACAGCTTCACCAGGTCGCGGTAGCTGAACACCTTGTTGCGGACGGCCTCGAAGCCGGAGACGGACGGGGCGAACATGTCGTTGGTGTAGTCGTACAGACCGCTGCGATGGCTCAGTACGTGCCGCACCGTGATCCGGTCGTCGGGGAGCAGGCCCGGCAGATAGGTGTTGACCGGCTTGTCGAGCTTCAGCCTGCCCTCGTCGACCAGCTGGAGGAGCACCACGGCGGAGAAGGACTTGGTGACGCTGCCGACGCGGAACCGGTCGTTCGTGCTGATGGTCCGTCCGGTTGCCAGGTCGTCGACCCCTTCGACCAGCCGGTGCACCGTGCCGTTGTCGTCGATTCTCGCCATCGCGCCAGGTGCCCCCTGAGCGAGTGCCGTCCGCAGGATCGCCCGTAGACCCGCGTCGTCGGGCGCCGCGGCGGCGGCCACCGCGGTCCGTCCGGCGCCGGCGTGCTGGGTGCCCGTGGGCGTCACGGCCCCCGCGGGGGCCGCCAGCAGGGACACCATGACCGCGCCCAGCGCCGTCCCCGTAACCGCCGTTGCTGAGACCATCTGCTTCTCCCGAGTGCCATCTGCCGGTTCGACGTCCCGGCCCGAACCGCGCCGCGGATGCGGGCGACGGCACCATCTGTACGCGCTGAAGAGGCGCGCGGGTTGCATTGGCCGGGGATGATGCGCAAACGGGGAGCCGGAATCGGCGAATTGGCGGAAAGCTGCCCTACGGGTCTGACCGGTCCGCACCGGGTCCGGGATCGAGCCCGGCTCAACCGACGGAGAGGTCGGGGAGCTGACGCCGGCTCAGCAACCGTGGACGTCGGAAGGCTGACGCCGGCTCAGCCGCCGAAGAGCTGGGTCCAGTACGTGCCCGCCCTGCTGCCACCGGCCAGACCGATGCCTATGTGGGTGAAGTCGCGCTTGAGGATGTTGGCGCGATGGCCGGGACTGTCCATCCAGCCCTGGACGACCTCGGCGGGAGTGCGCTGTCCGCAGGCGATGTTCTCGCCGATGCTGCCGCGGGTGCAGCCGGCGGCGGCGGCCCGGTCCCATGGCCGGCCGCCCTCGGGGGAGGTGTGCGCGTAGAAGTCGCGGGCCACCATGTCGGCGCTGTGGGCCTGGGCCGCGGCGGTGAGCGTCGCGTCGGTGCCGAGGGGCGGCAGTCCGGCCGAGGCACGCTCGGTGTTGGTGAGCGCGATGACCTCGCGGGCCGTCTTCTCCAGGCCCGCCGGGCTGAACGCCGACGCCCACAGCGCCGTCCAGTACAGGTCGCCCGTACGTGGGTGGGGGACGCAGGCCACTCCTGCCTGGTCAAAGGCGGGATCGCACAGCGTGCGCCGTGACTGCTCGGCGGAGAGGCAGTACTCGACGAACTCGTGCGGGGTGCGCGGGCCGGAGACCAGATGCTCGCCGATCGTCAGGTAGGCATAACCGGCGGAGACGACGCGCTGGTAGACGGACACCCCGTCCGGGCTCTCCACTCCGAGCGTGCCGCGGGCCGCCATGGCGCCGGCGTGGTCCTGAGCGGCGGCGGTCAGCCGGGCGTCCAGGCGCACGGGCGGTGAACCGGCCATGGCGCGCGCGGAGTTCACGGGTCCGAGGAACCCGTCGAGGCCGGGGTTGTCCCCGGGCGTCCGCGACGGTCCGCCCCGGGAGGCCGCGACGGTCCCCGTTCCCGGTGTGCCGGCCGACGGCGTGGTGTCCTCGGTGACATCGACCCCGAAGTCCCGCGCGATGCCGGCCAGTCCGTCCGCGTAGCCCTGCCCGAGGGCACGGAGTTTCCAGGCCGTACCGCGCCGGTACAGCTCGGCGAGGAGCAGCACGGTCTCCCGCTGGGGCCGGGGCGGGGTGAACCGGGCGAGGGCGCGGCCGTCCGACGCGGTGACCTGAACCGTGGGGGAGGGCAGCCGGCCGAGGGGGGTCGTGAGGTCGGCGGGGCTGACGACGAGGGTGACACGGGACGCTCCGGGCCGCAGCCGCGGCGGATCGACGCTCAGCCGGTCGCCGGAGAGACGGACGCCGGGCGCGGCGGGCTGGTTGTAGAACACGAAGTCACCGTCGCCGCGCACCCGGCCGCTGTCGTCGGTGACGAGCGCGGACACGTCGAAGGGACCGGGGACCCTGAAGGTCAGGACCCCGTCCGGCAGAGGCGTGTTGCCCCCGGGAACCAGCTCGCTCATTCCGCCGCCCGTCGATGTCGTGATCCGCGCTCCCCGCCAGGGACGCGGAGCACGGGCCGTCGACCGCTCAACGGACCACCGGCGCCTTACGGTTCCCGCGACCGGCGCGCGGCCGGGCGGGAGCCGCGCAGGGAGGGGGCGACGGGCGGCAGGAGCGGCGCGGAGGGAGCCGCGGCGCGCAGCGAGCGCAGGGCGAGCAGCATGACGCCGATGTCGTCCAGGTAGACGGGGTCGGGCAGCAGATCGGTCGGCAGCACGAGATAGACGACGGCGCCCCAGAACACCCAGCGGGATCCGGTCGGCAATCCGGCCCGGCGCAGATCACGGCGGGTGCGGACGAGCCGGCGCAGAAGCACCAGCGCCACCGAGAGCGCGGCGGCCGCGAGTACCGCGACGATCACGAGGAGCAGGGTCCACGAGGTCGAGTCCATGGTTCCGTCCAGAGGTGTCGTCGGGTGCGCTTCCTTCCCGTGTGCCCGCTCGCGCCCAGGCTATCGCCCCGGGCAGGGCCGTCCGGGCGTGTGTTTCCGTGTGTTTCCTCACGGGTGGGTGTCGCGGCGGCAGATGACGAAGTCGTCGAAGACGTGCCGGCCGGGGCGTGAGCCGGCGGACTCGACGGCTCGGCGCAGGTCCAGCAGCTGATCCGTGGTCATCTGGAGCGGTGGCTCGTCCGGCTGGTACGTGGTGCGTACGGGGTAGTCCCGCCCCGGTTCCCGGGTCATCTCGATGTGGCAGCCGAGTACGTGGGTGACGGGACGGCGTCCGCAGAAGTCGATCAGCCGGTAGACGGTACGGGTGAAGGCCGGCCAGTCCTCGACGTACAGGCGTCCGGGGTAGACCGTGTCGCCGGTGAACAGGATCCCGGTCCAGGGGTCGTAGAACGTCACCGCGGCCTCGTGATGCCCGGGTGTGGCCAGGCATTCCAGCACCCGGCCGCCGAGGTCGACCCGGGCGACGGCGTCGGCGTCGTCACGGAAGCCGAAGAAGTCCCAGGCGCTGTCGAGGGCCGCGTCCACGACCTCGGTTCCGGGACGGCCGGTGAACTGGCCGTCCCCGGCGATGTGGTCGCCGTGCGGATGGGTGTGCAGCACCAGCAGTCCGTAGTCGTCACGGGGGTGCCCGGCCAGCCAGGACTCCATCAGCTCGTCGACGACCCGGCGCAGCGGGAAGTGCCGGGCCGAGGCGGTGGCGCCCGTGTCGATCAGGACGGCCCGCGCGGTCCCGAACAGCAGGAACATGAAGGGCGCCTCGTAGTCGACCGCCATGTTCTGGCGGAGGACCACCGTGTGCTCGTCGTAGGCGTGGACCTGGATGTCGGGGTCCGTGTTGTGCTTCGCCGAGGGCGAGCCGTGGATCCACCGCACGTCGAGCGGTGCGGCCGCCGCGGAATCACCGCCTCCACGGGCACCGTCGGTCTGCTTGCGGGCACTGTCCACGCCGTCTCCCTCGGACTCGGTCCTGCCGGGCCACGGCAGGGCCCGGGACCTCAGTTTCGCTGGTGGGCGTGGTCCACGAGCGCCTGGGACACCGTACGGATGCTCCGGGCGATGTGCTGGAGCTGCATCACCTCGGCGGCGTACATCTTGATGGAGTGCTCGATCACGCCCTCCTGAAGGCCGAGGCCGGGCAGCTCGGAGCGGGCGGTCTGAAGTGCCGTGCGGGCGACCCGTATCTCCTGCTGCACCTGGAGGTGTGCGTGGCGGGCGAGCAGGACCGGGTGCTTGTGCAGGACGGGATAGCTCGCGTAGCGGCTCGGCACCAGCTCGCGCAGCCATTTCACCGCCGATCGCTCCCAGTCGAAGCTGCCGGGGGTCTTGACCTGGCACGGCCAGTCCGAGGTGATCGGTGAATACGTCAGGGCCATGTTCATCGCTTCCGGGTTACGTCGGCGGGGGACTCTGGGGGCGGCCCCGGCATAGGGGTACCGGGGCCGCCACCACGGGTCTCGCAGGCGAGACCCGCTCGAAACCCGGGACCCGATGCGGGTAGGAGCGGAGGGCCCCGGGCGTTCATGGGTCGTGACCTGGAAGCCTCCAGGGGCACGATCCGAAAGAAGTATTTATATATGCGGCCGGAAGCGCAAGGGCATGAAAACATTCATGCGTGCTTTGATCTGAATGATCCCGTCATGCCGTGGTGGGTGCGGGTACGGGAGAAGCGTCCGCGTGGCACCGGACCGCTCCGCGTGATATCGGAACCGGGCTGCGCTCGGGCCGGGGCGCAGGGCAGGGCCGGGCGTCAGTCCCGCAGGAAGAACTGGTGTTGCTCGGCCACCTGTTCGTACTCCTCCAGACGCGCCTGGGTGCGCTCGGGATCGGCGTCCGTCATGGCCTGGAGCAGTGCCGCCGACAGCACCACGGGTGCCGCGTACGAGTCGAAGACGAGGCGGGAACCGGTGCCGGTGGCGAAGGTCACGTCCGCCTCGTCGGCCAGCGGGCCGAGACCGAGATCGGTGATCAGGGCCACCCGGAGGCCCGCGCTGCGCGCGACCCGCATGGCCGTGAGCGTCTCATGGGCGTGCCGGGGCATCCCGAAGGCCAGGACCCAGGTGCCGCCCGCCTCCCGCGACTGGAGCAGCGCGTCGTAGGCGACCGACCCGCCGCGCGTCACGACCCGCACGTCCGGATGGATTCGGCGGGCGGCGTACGCGAAGTACTCGGCCAGCGAGCCGGAGATCCGCAGCCCGAGGACCGTCAGCGGCGCCGACTCCGACAGGACCCGGCCGACGCGGATGATCTGGTCGGGATCGGTGAAGTCCCGCCGCAGGTTCTCCAGGTTCTCGATCTCGGCGTCCACCGCTGCCTGGAGCTCGTTGCTCGTGACCTCGGCCGGAGTGCCCGGTGTGCTGCCCAGGGTGCTGAGCGCGATGGCCTGGAGGCTCTCGCGCAGCGCCGGGTAGCCGCTGAAGCCCACCGCCGCCGCGAAACGGGTCACGGAGGGCTGGCTCACCCCCACCCGCTCGGCGAGGTCGGTGATCGACAGGAACGCGGCCTCGGTGATGTGCTCGATCAGATAATGGGCGATGCGCCGCTGGCCGGGGGAGAGCCGGGGGCCGTCGAACAGCTCTCTGAGCTGGGACGTGGGCGCCACGTCCGCCTCGGGCGCCGTCTTTCCCGAGGTGATCGCGGATGCCTGTGCGCGTGCCTGCTGCGCCGATGGCACCGGTGCGCTTCCTCCTTCATGTCCCACGAGAACTCAACATAGCTCACGGACCTTTCTGACCTGGGCCGGTACGGGCGCAAGCAATGCGTGCGTTCCTCGTTTCACACGTGATCGCGGGGTACCCGGACAAGCGTCACGACGTGCTCGTCCGCGGGCGCGCCTGCCTGTTCGCCGACGCGAGGGAGAGGGTTTCCATGAGCGTGCAACAACTGCCCGCGTCAACGGTCCACGTGATGCTCGGGGACTGTTCCGCGGCCGACGCCAAGAGTGTGCTCAGTGTCCTGTGCGGCCGCTTCACCGCTGACCGGAAGGGGGCGGACGAGCCCCACGAGTCCGTGAGCGGCAGACCGACGGTGTGGACCGTGCTGTTCGACACCGCCGGTGATCCCGGCGGAACTGCCGGGCCTGTCGTGGAGCTTTCGGGGCAGCCGACCGTGGAGGCGCAGGGCGGCCCCCTCGCGACACAGCGTCTGCGGGAGGCCCTCGACGTCGCCTTCACCGTGCACGAACTGGGCACGGAGGCCGGTGATCAGGAGGTTCAGATGAAGCTGCGGCTGGATTCGGGAACGGCGCACGAGACGCGGTCCGCGTGAACGCGGGGTCGCTGGCCCGTGACGGAGAGATCGGAGCGCGCCGGGCGGCCACCGGCTCGGCGCGTGACGGCGCGGCTCGTGCGGGGCTGGCCGCCCGAGGGGTGATCTACGTCCTCGTCGGCGTGCTGGCCCTGCGCATCGCTTTCGGCGACAGCGGCGGGCGGCAGGCGGACCGGGGCGGCGCGCTCCAGGAGATCGCCACGAAACCGTTCGGCGCGGTCCTGCTGTGGGCTTTGGGCGCCGGGCTCGTGGGCATGGCGCTGTGGCGGCTCTCCGAGGCACTGTTCGGCGCGGCGGGACAGGACGGCGGCAAGGCGGGCAAACGCCTGATGTCGGCCGCGCGGTGCGTGTTCTACGGGTTCGTCGCCTACTCCGTGCTGGCCTTCGCGGCCGGTTCGCGCGGCAGCGGCTCGGGCGACAGGCAGTCCCGCGATGTCACGGCCAAGGCGCTGGGGCTGCCCGGCGGTCAGTGGATCGTCGGCGCCGCCGGGGCGGGCCTGGTCGTCGCGGGCGTCTGGATCGCCGTACGGGCCGTGATGCGCAAGTACCACAAGCACCTCAAGCTCGGCGAGATGTCCCGGCGGGTGCGCAGGGCGGTCGACACGGCGGGCGTGGGCGGCGGGGCCGCGCGTGGCGTGGTGTTCGCGGGCGCGGGAGCCTTCGCGGTCCGGGCCGCCGTGCAATACCGGCCCGACCAGGCCAAGGGGATGGACGGCACCCTGCGGTCCTTCGCCGCAGCGCCGGCGGGCCCGTGGCTGCTGGCCTGCGTCGCCGCCGGCCTCGTCCTGTTCGGGCTGTTCTCGTTCGCGATGGCACGGTGGCGGAGGGTGTAGACCACGCCTGTCCGTGACGCCGGGTTGCCGAGGGTGTGAGGGCGCGTCTGTTCGTGGCGGGTGCCGTGAGGGGCCTTCGCGACACGTCCGGCGAAGGCCCCTCACGGGTGTGGACGTGTCAGGGCCGCGCGGTGAGGGCGAAGCTCTGGGCGGCCGAACCGTCACAGCCGCGCTGGGTGAGCTGGACGCTGTTCGCGGGGGAGCCCGCCGCGCTCAGGCACTTGCCGCTGTGGCGGGCGACGAAGTGATAGCGGCCCGTGCTCTCCCGCACCGGCTGCCACTGCTGGTTCTGGCCGTTCGACCAACTCCACAGCTGGAGCGCGGCGTTGTCGGCCGTCGAGCGGTCGGTGACATCGACGACCGCCTGCGGATTCAGGCGCAGTGCGATCCGCGTGTAGCCACTGTCGGTCGAGCGGAACTGGAATTGCTGCGCCTGCGTGCCGTTGCAGGCGTACTGCTGGACCGCGGTCCCGTTCGCCGTGCCGGCCGAACGGGCGTCCACGCAGGCGCCGTTGCCCGCGTCGGCCAGGGAGTACCAGGTGGTGTCGGAGATCGGGTCCGCCGGTGGCGTCGACGTGTCCGTCCCGCCGAGCCACTTGAGTCCGTCCAGCAGGAACCGGTTCTGGGTCGCGCTCGCGAACGTCGACGACAGCGTGGTGTTCGTCGCGTAGTCCATCGCGTTGTGACCGAAGTTCGCGTACAGCATCCGGTACTTCGTGTTGGTCCACAGGATCGGGTAGTAGCCGCTGTTCCACGTCTGGGCGGGGTCCGTGCCCAGCGGGAAGCTGCTGGGGTCGACCGAGGCGAGGACGCGGATGTCCGGGTTCTGCCGCAGGTCGTTGGACCAGCTGTACCACTCGCTGACCGACGAGGTGAACGTGGCGGGCAGGTTCACGGTGGAGGGATGCGTCCGGTCCTCGACCTTCAGGACGGCGGTCGTCGGCCCCCAGGTGTTGGACCTGAAGTCCCCGCTGCCCAGAAACTGGTTGTGGTACCAGGGCCAGCTCTGCGCGTCGGTGGTGAAGGCCGAGACGTGGAAGCCCATCCAGCCTCCACCGCCGCGCATGTACTGCTCGAAACCGGCGCGTTGGGCCGCGGTCTGCGGCAGGTCGTCGAGGAACAGGACGACTTGGTACGCCTGCACGCCTCCGTTGCTGAGCAGGTCCCAGTCGTTGCTGGCCGTGTAGGTGAAGCCGTTCGCCGCGGCCTGCCCGGGGAACCAGTCGTTGGCCTCGTGGACGAAGCTGATGTGGGCCGCGTCCCAGGTGCCGTTGTAGAGGGCGAGCACCTTGAACGGGGCCGCCGTGGCGCTCGCGTGCGCGGCGGGCGGCGCCGCCAGGCCGAGCAGGGTCGCCAGCAGGACGAGGAGCCGCAGGACTCCGCGCACCGGCGGTCCGGCCGTTCGATGATGCCCGGACTCTCTTCGGGATCCGCGCAGGGGGAATCTGGACATGCGGGACACTCCTGAATCAGTGGGGGGTTCATGTCTGTGAACATCGAATGCATTCATGGAGCCGTCGTGATCGGTGAACCTAAAGGTCTGCACCAAAGACGTCAAGATGTGAAACAGGCAAGCTCTTCAAATCGCCATCCGTTGCGATGAGTTGAAGGCATCGAGGGAGAGAGTTCCCCCGAACTCGACTTCTCGGCAGCGTTGTTGACCGGTGCGCCGCGGCCACGGCGTTACTTCCTGTCGCGAAGGCCGGCCAACGCTCCGGTGCCCTCGGGTGGCGGTCGCGGACCGGCGTTCACGTGTGGGGTTCCTTACAAGGTGATGACATGAGGGCGAATCGCACCCGCCTCACCCTCATCACAGGGCACTCTGGTTCCGGGTCGGCGACTCCTGTCCTGGAGAGACACGGAAATTGCCGGCCACCGCGCCGACCGGCAACGCCGGTTCGTGTCCTGCGGCAAGGGAAAGCGGCTGCCGCGGAACAGCGCCCCGGAGCACTTCCGGGGCGCCGTGCGTGCCGGACGCGGCCGGAGCGCCGGACGACGACCGCGACGGACCCGGCGGTCCCTGTGGACCCGGTGGATGACTGCGACAGCCACTGCGGACCCGGCGGACGAACGAGACAGGCCCTGCGGTCCCGACGTACGACCGCCACGACCGCGACGGCGTCTGCTGTCCCGGCGGATGGCCGGGACAACAACAGCGGCAGGACCTGCTGTCCCGGCGGACGACCGCGGTGACTGCGATCCCGGCGGACGGCCGCGACGACCGCGGCGGCTTCTGCTGTCCCGGCGGACGGCCGCGACGGACCCTGCGGCCCCGGCGTACGGCCCCGGTTCCTCCCTGATGGATCAGGCAGCCCCTCCCGCCGGTCGTGACCCCTGGTGGCGATGCGCGGGCGCCGGGCTGTTGCTCCGCCGGAGGGACCCGGCTACTTCCAACGGCCGAGCGGGGCGAGTCCGCCGTCGCCGACCCCCGGCGGGAGTGATTGCCTCGGTGCGGGGCCGCCGAACCCGAGGCCGGCCGGGCCGCGGCGGACGGATCCGCCAGAGGCCCGGGGACACCGGCCTCGTGCCGAGCGGGCCCGCCCGGGACGGGACACCGGCCCCGGTCCCCGCACACGGCGCACCGACGAACGGGAGACGGCAGTGACCTCAGGCACGGAGACAGGTGCGCAGCTGGCGGCACTGCCGTTGCTGAAGGGTCAGAAAGCACTGGTGACCGGGGCGAACTCCGGCATCGGACTGGCGACGGCGGTCGCACTGGGCCAGGCGGGCGCCGACGTCGTCGTCAACTACGTCCACGGGCAGGAAGCCGCCGAGGACGTGGTCCGGCAGATCCAGGGCTTCGGCGTACGGGCCTTCGCGTGCGAGGCGGACGTGTCCGACGAACGTCAGGTCGTCGGGATGTTCGCGCGCATGCTGAAGGAGTTCGGCACGATCGACATCCTGGTCGCCAACGCGGGCCTGCAACGGGACGCGCCGGTGACGGAGATGACCGTCGAGCAGTGGCACAAGGTCATCGACGTCAACCTCACCGGCCAGTTCCTGTGCGCCAGGGAGGCGACCAAGGAGTTCCTGCGGCGCGGAGTCGTACCGGAGGTCTCCCGCTCCGCCGGAAAGATCATCTGCATGAGTTCCGTGCACCAGATCATTCCGTGGTCCGGCCATCTGAACTACGCCGCGTCCAAGGGCGGCGTCCTCATGCTCATGCAGACCCTGGCACAGGAACTGGGCCCGCACGGAGTCCGGGTCAACGCGGTCGCCCCCGGTGCCATCAAAACCCCGATCAACCGCAGCGCCTGGGAGACCCCCGAGGCGGAAGCCGAACTGCTCAAACTGATCCCCTACCGCAGGGTCGGTGACACCGACGACATCGCCGCCGCGGTGACCGTACTGGCCTCGGACCTCATGGACTACGTCGTGGGCACGACCCTGTTCGTCGACGGCGGGATGACCCTCTTCCCCGGCTTCGCCACCGGTGGCTGAGGCGGCGGGCGCCCACGCTCCCCTCATCGTCCCGGGCGGACTCCGGCCCTCCCGGACAGCCCCGTCGCCCTCCCCGGCGGACCCCTCGCCTTCCCCGGCGACCCCGTCACCCTCCCGGGCGGACCTCTCGCCCGCCACCGCCGGCACCAGCCAATGAGGCCCGTATGAACAAGGCATTCGTCCTCCTGGCCGGCACCCCCGAGCAGCTGCTGCCCGCGCGCGAGCTGATGGCCTTCACCCTGGCCACTCACATCATCCTCGTGCCGCTCGGCGTGGCCCTGCCGTTCATCACCCTCGTCATGCACCACCGCGCCCTGCGCCGCAACGACCCGGTCGCCCTGCTGCTCGCCCGCCGCTGGTCGGCCGTCATGGCCGTGCAGTTCGCGGTCGGCATCGTCACCGGCACCGTGCTCTCGTTCGAGTTCGGGCTGCTGTGGCCGAAGATGATGGGCACCTGGGGAGACGTCTTCGGCCTCGGGTTCGGTGTGGAGGCCTGGGCGTTCTTCCTGGAGGCGGTGCTCATCGCCGTCTACCTCTACGGCTGGCGCCGCCTCCCGGCATGGCCGCACTTCTGGCTCGCCACACCGCTGCCGCTCGCCGCGCTGATGGGCGCGTTCGGCATCATCGGCGCCAACTCGTGGATGAACACCCCGCGGGGCTTCACCCTCGACTCCCAGGGCAGGCCCACGAACGTGGACATCCGGTCCGCCGTGTTCACACCGATGTTCGGCCCGCAGTACTGGCACTTCGTCGTGGCGATGTTCCTGACGGCGGGCTATGTCGTGGCCGGCGTCTACGCGGTCGGCTGGCTGCGCGGACGGCGGGACCGGTATCACCGGCTCGGGTTCTGCGTGCCGTTCACCGTCGCGGCGATCCTCACGCCGGTGCAGTTCTTCCTCGGCGACAACATCGCCCGGCAGGTCTACCAGAAGCAGCCGGTGAAGTTCGCCGCCATGGAAATGGTCTGGAAGACCGGCTCGCACGTTCCCGAGTACCTCTTCGGACGGCTCCAGTCCGACGGCACCATCAAGGGCGGCATCAAGATCCCCCAGCTGGACTCGATCCTGGCCGGGGGCAGCCCAGGCACCACGGTCACCGGGCTCACCTCCGTGCCCGCCGAGGACCGCCCCACCCCGACGCAGGCGACCATCGTCCACTGGACCTTCGACATCATGGCCGGCATCGGCAGCGCGCTGATCCTCCTCGCGCTCTGGTACGGGTGGTGCTGGCTGCGACGCCGTGACCTGCCCCGGTCGCCGTGGTTCTTCCGGTGCGCGGCGGTCGCCGGGGTGGCCAGTGTCGTCACCGTCGAATGCGGCTGGATCACCACCGAGGTGGGCCGCCAGCCATGGATCGTCTACCAGTACATGCGCGTCTCCGAGGCCGTCACGCCCACTCCCGCCCGTTCGCTGTGGACGATGTTCGGCGTCGTGGCGGTGGTCTACGCGCTGATGTTCGGCGCGTTCCTCGGCATCGTCCTCAAGATGAGCGGACGCTGGCGGCTCGCGGGCGCCACCGGGGCGGGAGGCCACGGACCGGAGGCCGACACGCCCTACGGGCCCCGGCGGGAGAGGGCCGACGCGACACAGGGCTCCGCCGCGCCCCCGGAGTCCGGTCAGCGGCCGGGACCGGGAGACACCCGATGACGGCCACGGTGGCGGCCTGGGTCCTGCTCCTCGCGACGGCCGCCTACGCCTGCGGCGGCGGGGTCGACTACGGGGCCGGCTTCTGGGACCTGGTGGCCGGCGGCACCCGGCGGGGCAGACGCCCGCGAGCCCTGATCGACGACGCGATGGAACCGGTCTGGGAGGTCAACAACGTCTGGCTGATCTTCGTCTTCGTCCTCATGTGGACCGGCTTCCCCGCCTTCTTCGAGGCCGTCTTCAGCGCCATGTGGCTCCCGCTGGCGCTGGCCGCCGTCGGTCTGGTGCTGCGCGGCGGGTGCTTCGCGCTCCGCAGGCCCACCCACCGGCTGGCCCGGCGCCGCGTCTTCGGAGCCGTCTTCGCCGTCGCCTCCGTGCTGACCCCGTTCTTCCTCGGCGCGGCGGTCGGCGGCGTGGCCTCGGGCAGGGCCGCTCCGGGCACCACCGCCACCGCCGACGCGTGGGCCAACACGACGTCCGTAGTGGCCGGGTGCCTGGCCGTCGCGGCCACGGCGTTCCTCGGGGCGGTCTTCCTCACCGCGGACGCCCACCGCTTCGACGCCCCGGACATGGTCGTCTACTTCCGGCGGCGCGCCTGGTGCAGCCTCGCCGCCGTCGGCGTCCTGGCCCTGATCGGCCTCGCCGAGACACGCGATCACACCGCGTACGTCTACCACGGCCTCACCCACGGCTTGGGGCTGCTGCTGGTGATCCTGTCGGCGGTGGCGGCCGCGGCCACCGCCTGGCTGGTCGCCGGACGGGCCGCGGGCTGGGCCAGGTTCACCTCGGTGGGCGCGGTGGCCCTGGTGATCGCCGCTTGGGGCACGGCCCAGCGGCCCTACCTCGTGCCCACCTCCCTCACGGTCCAGGAGGCGGCGGGCGCCCCGGGTTCGCTGCACTGGCTGCTGGTCGTCACGGTCATCGCGATCGTGCTCGTAGGACCCGCGCTGGTGCTGCTCTACCGCCTCGACACACGGGGTCTGCTCGAGGCCCAGACCGACGCGGACGTCGAGGGCGGCGCGGACCGCCCCGAAACGGGCTGACGGTCCGGCACCCCGGACAACGGACCGCGACGAACCGACCGTCGGCCGAAACGACCGGCAGGGAGACAGCTGTGACGGAGAATCAGATCCTCCAGGGCCTCGGACTGATCGCCGTCCTGGCCGTCGGCTCCCAGCTGGTGGCGAGCCGGCTGCGGATCCCCGCCCTGATCGTCCTGCTGCCGGTCGGCTTCATCGCCGGCGCCCTGACCGACATCGTCGACCCCGACAAACTGCTCGGGGACGCCTTCTCGCCGATGGTCTCGCTCGCCGTCGCGGTGATCCTCTACGAAGCCGGGCTCGGCCTGGACATCAGCAGACTGCACGGACACATGCACCGGGTCGTGGCACGGCTCATCTGGATCGGCGTCCTGGTCACCTGGGGCGCCACCATCGTTCTCGCGGTACCGCTGCTGGGCATGTCGAGGAGTTCGGCGGTCATGCTCGGCGTGATCCTCGTCGTCTCGGGACCCACCGTCGTCGGCCCCCTGCTCCACTTCGTGCGCCCGACCGAACGCCTCCAGCGCATCCTGATCTGGGAGGGCTCGCTGATCGACCCGGTCGGCGGCATCCTCGGCGCGCTCGTCTTCCACGCCGTCGTCGCGAGCGGCGGCAGCGATCTGCGCGGCAAGATCGGCCAGTTCGCGGCGAGTTCGGCTGTCGGACTGATCGGGGGCGCGGTGGGCGCCGCCGTCCTGTGGCTCCTCCTCAGCCGCCTGCACCTGGGCGAGGTGCTGGGCACGACGGCACAGCTCGCCGCCGCGGTCGGTGCGGCGGCCCTGTGCGACGCGATCCGGGACGACACCGGACTCATCGCCGCGGTCGTGATGGGGATGGCCCTCGCCAATCTGCCGGGCGTCTCCCTCCCGGCGCGCCGCCCCTTCCTGGAGACCCTGGTCTCGCTCATCATCGGGCTGCTGTTCATCTCGATCTCGGCCACGGTCACCCCCGCGTCCCTGCGGCACATCGTCCTGCCCACGCTCGGTCTCGTCGCCGCCCTGGTCCTGGTGGTCAGGCCACTGGTCGCGCTGCTGTCCACCGTGCGAACGGACCTGCCGCGCGGCGAGAGGGCGTTCATCGGCTGGATGGCACCCCGCGGAATCGTCGCCGCGTCCACCGCCTCGACCTTCTCCGCCACGCTCGTGGCCGACCACGTCGGCGGGGCCGAGAAGATCCTGCCCGCCACCTTCCTGGTGATCGTCACCACGGTGACGCTGTACGGACTGAGCGCGCACCCCGTCGCCCGGCGCCTGGGCGCGCTGCGCCCGGCGCGGGCCCGCCCGCTGCTCGTGGGCGGCGACCCCTGGGCGATCGACCTGGGGCGCGCGCTGCGCTCCGCCGGTCTTGACGTGCTGATGTGGGCCGGGCGGGAGGAGCAGCGCGACCTGATCCGGGCCGCCGGGCTGCGCCTGGCACCGGGCGAGCTGCTCGCCGCGGCCACCGGCGAGGGAGCCGAACTCGAAGGGATCACCGGCGTTCTGCTGCTGACCGAGGAGGACGACTTCAACGCGCTGGCCTCGGAGACCCTGCGCGGCACGGTCGACGGGTTCGTCCACAGGCTGGGGCCGCCCGGTCTCAGCCATGGGGTGGTCGCCCCCTACACGACCGGCGACACCCTGTTCGGGGCCCTGCTGAGCAGACCGGAACTGGCCCGCCGCTATGGGGGCGGCGCCCGGATCGTCTCCCGCCCGGCCGGGGACGGCATCCCGGACGGACACGCGCTGCTGTTCCTCGTACGCCCCGACGGGCGGCTGGATCCGGTCACCGGCACCCGCACCCCGCGGCCGGATCCGCGTGACACCGCGATCCTGCTCGGTCCGGCCCGGACACCGGACCCGGTGCGGGCGGACTGACGGGTCCGGCGGGTCCGGCACCCTGGGCGCGCGGTCCGGGCCGGCCACGGCGGTCTCGTCCACACCAACGGGCCAGTGCGGATTGCGGTCCGCCCGCCGGCTGGATCTCATGGTTCTCATGCAGCCACAAGCTTCCGGGCCAGACGACCTCGTACCGCCGATGGAGCGCTCGCACTGGGTGGCCTTCGCCGGAATCCTGCTGATGGTCAGCGCTCTGTTCAACCTTCTCACCGGCTTCGTGGCGGTCTTCAACCACGGCTACTACTCGAAGGTGTACTCCGGGGGCGACCGGCTGCTGATCCTCAACTACACGGCCTGGGGCTGGATCTTCGTCGCCCTCGGCATCGTCATGGCCCTGTTGAGTCTCGGTGTGCTGGTGGGCTCCAGGGGCGCGCGGCTGGCGGGCGTCTGCCTGGCCGCGATCTGCCTGGTCGCACAGATGATCTTCCTGCCGGTCTACCCGTGGTGGTCGCTGTTCACGATGCTCGTCTCATTGCTGGTCATCTACGGCCTGCTGGTCGAGCCCAAGCATGTGCACGGGGCCAGGGTGTAGCCGGCCCGCCTCCGCCCGTCCGCCGCAAGCCGGCTCGGCCACCCGGCCACCCGGCCACCCGGCCACCCGGCCACCCGGCCGCGCGGCCGCGCGTCAGCGCGTCCGCCGCGTCCGCTCAGTCGCGCCGCCGGTCGAGTGCCTCGTCCAGTGTGGTGGCGGCCATGATCAGCGACAGATGGGTGAACGCCTGGGGGAAGTTGCCCAGTTGCTCGCCGCTGGGGCCCACCTCCTCCGCGAAGAGGCCGACGTGGTTCGCGTACGTGTGCATCTTCTCGAACGTGTAGCGCGCCTCGGCCAGCCTGCCGGAGCGCGCGAGCGCGTCGACGTACAGGAAGGTGCACAGACTGAAGGTGCCCTCCGAGCCGCGCAGGCCGTCCGGGGAGGCGGCGGGGTCGTAGCGGTAGACGAGGCTGTCGGAGACCAGGGTCCGGCCCATCGCGTCGAGGGTCGACAGCCAGCTCGGGTCCTTCGCGCCCAGGAAGCCGACCCGGGGGATGAGCAGCAGCGAGGCGTCCAGGACATCGCCTTCGTAGTACTGGACGTACGCCTTCTCCTTCTCGTTCCAGCCGCGCTCCATCACCTGTTCCAGGATGGTGTCCCGTGCCCGGGTCCAGAGCGCGGTGTCCGCGGGGCGGCTCCAGTCGCGGGCCAGTCGCAGACCGCGGTTGAACGCGGACCAGCACATCACCCGGCTGTACGTGAAGTCCTTGCGCCCGCCGCGGGTCTCCCAGATGCCCTCGTCAGGGCGGTCCCAGTTGTCGGCCAGCCAGTCCAGGGTGCGGGTGACGGCCTTCCAGCCCGCGTAGTCGGCCTGGATGCCGATCTCACGGCTCTCCGAGAGGCCGTAGAGGGCTTCGCCGTAGATGTCGAGCTGGAGCTGGCCGGAGGCCGCGTTGCCGACGCGTACGGGGAAGGAGCCGCGGTAGCCCTCGAAGTGCTCCAGGATCTCCTCGCTCTCCAGGGGTGTGCCGTCCACCCGGTACATGATCTGGAGCGCCTCGCCCTCCTGGTCCAGGCGTTCCATCAGACGTTCGCGCAGCCAGTGGGTGAACGCCGTCGCCTCCTCGACGAACCCGAGGTCGAGCAGGGCGCGCAGCGACAGGGATCCGTCCCTCACCCAGGTGTAGCGGTAGTCCCAGTTGCGCTCGCCGCCGATCTGTTCCGGCAGTCCCGTCGTGGCCGCCGCGACCGGGGCGCCGCTGGGCGCGTAGGTCAGGAGCTTGAGGGTGATGGCGGAGCGGTGCACCATGTCGGGCCAGCGGCCCCGGTAGCGGGAGTTGCGGACCCAGCTCTGCCAGAAGTCGATGGTCCGCGCCAGGCCCTCCTCGGCCTCCGGCACGGTGGGCACCGGCGGCGCCGTGGCGTCGGGACCGTCCACGGTGAACACGGCCGCCGCCGTCTCACCGGCCTTCAGCGTGACCGTGCTGCGGACGTCCAGGCCGTCCCGCTCCAGGGGGAAGGTGCTCTGGAGGAACGCGGTGATCCCGGGGCTGCGGAACGCGGCGCCGTCGGGGCCGAGAGCGAGCTCGTGACCGGCCCGCCCGTAGTCGAAGCGCGGGCGGCACTCCAGGGCGAACTGCACGGTTCCCCGTACCGTCCGGACGACCCGGACGAGCCGGTGCCGGGCGGAGGCGGTCCCGGAGGGGTCGGGCGGCATCCAGTCGAGGACCTCGCCCACCCCGTCGGGTGACATGAAACGGGTCACCAGCACGGCCGTGTCCGGGTAGTAGAGCTGCTTCCAGGCGCCCTCCGGGTGCGAGGGCGCGAGCCGGAAGCTGCCGCCGCGGTCGTGGTCGAGGAGCGCGGCGAAGATGCTGGGGGAGTCGAATCGCGGGGCGGCGAACCAGTCCACGACGCCCTTGGAGGAGACCAGAGCGGAGCACTGGAGATCCCCGACCAGGCCGTGGTCGGCGATGGGCGGATAGCGGTCCATGCTGATCCAATCTCGAGGATCCAGGCATCTTCACTATCCGACATGCCGGGCATGCGCGCTTGTCCGCTCCCGGAGGGGCAGCCGCGCGGGGCGCCGGCCCGCCCGCGCGGCTGGATTGCCGAACGCCGGGTGGCCGGGGTTACTGGAGGGGACCGTTCCATGTCGACGAGGCGCGCGCCGGTGTCCGGGGAGGTACCCGCATGGACCTGATCCATGTGCGCATGGTGAGTCCCGCCCGGCTGACCGACGCCGTGACCGCCCTGCTCGCGGGCGACCCCCGCGTCGTCAACCTCGTGGTGCAGCCCGGAATCGCCAGGAAGCCGGACGGTGACGCCCTCGCCTGCGACGTGCTGACCGGAGGGGCGAACGACGTGCTGCGCGGTCTGCGGGAGCTGCGTCTCGACGAGGTGGGCTCCATCGTCATCGAACCCGTCGACATGGCGTTCGCCGGCCACACCGTGCGGGAGGGTGCCGCGCGGCTCGGGGTGCTGGGCCGGGCACCGGTCTGGGAGGAGGTGGAGGCCCGCATCCGCGCGCAGGGCACCTACGCGCCGAGCTTCTACCTCTACCTGGTCGTCGCCGGCCTCATCGGCGCGGTCGGCATCGTCACCAACTCCCAGATCCTCATCGTTGCGGCGATGGTCGTCGGGCCCGAGTACGGCGCCATCGTCAGCGTCGCGCTGGGCATCGACCGGCGCTCGGGGCGGCGCGTCCGCGAGGGGCTGACCGCCCTGACGGCCGGGTTCGCGCTGGCCATCGCCGTCACGTTCCTCTTCGGCCTGGTGATCCGCGGCTTCGGCCTGGAGTCCCGGGCGTTCGACCTGAACGTACGTCCGGTCTCCCGGCTGATCTCCACGCCGGACTTCTTCTCGGTGGCGGTCGCCACGCTGGCGGGGATCGTGGGCGTCGTCTCCTTGACCGAGGCCAGGACGAGCGCGCTGCTGGGCGTCTTCATCTCCGTCACCACCATCCCGGCCGCCGCCGACTTCAGCGTCTCCGCCGCCTTCGGCAGCTGGACCGAGGCACGCGGGGCGCTCATCCAACTCCTCATCAACGTCGTCGTGTTGATCGTGGTGGGCACGCTCACGCTACGGGGCCAGCGCGCCGTCTGGCGCATGGCGGGGCGGCGTGAACGGCGTTCGGCCGACGGGTGACGGCCGTACGGGCGCGTGATGGCCCCACCGGAGCGCGAGGACGCGCGGAACGGGGACGTCCGGTCGGGCCCGGGGGAAGTGACAGACTGACGCCCATGGACGAGCGCGCATTCGACAGGTCGGGCCAGCATGCTTCCGTCATCGGTCTCGGCACCTGGCAACTGGGAGCCGACTGGGGCGAGGTGAGCGACAAGGACGCCCTGGCTGTGCTGGAGACGGCGGCGGAGTCGGGAGTGACCTTCTTCGACACCGCCGATGTGTACGGCGACGGGCGGAGCGAGGAGACCATCGCCACGTTCCTGCGTGGCCGGCCGGACCTGCACGTCATGGTCGCCACCAAGATGGGCCGTCGCGTCGACCAGCTCCCGGAGAACTACGTCCTCGACAACTTCCGTGCCTGGAACGACCGTTCGCGCCGCAACCTCGGCGTCGACCGCCTCGACCTGGTGCAGCTGCACTGCCCGCCGACACCCGTGTACTCCTCCGACGCGGTGTACGACGCCCTCGACACGCTGGTCGAGGAGGAGCGGATCGCGGCGTACGGCGTGAGCGTCGAGACGTGTGACGAGGCACTGGCCGCCATCGCCCGCCCGAACGTGGCGAGCGTGCAGATCATCCTCAACCCCTTCCGTATGAAGCCCCTGCGCCAGGTCCTGCCGGCGGCCCGGGAGGCGGGCGTCGGCATCATCGCGCGGGTTCCGCTGGCCTCCGGACTGCTCTCCGGCAAGTACACCAAGGACACGGTCTTCGCCGCCGACGACCACCGGACGTACAACCGCCACGGCGAGGCCTTCGACCAGGGCGAGACCTTCTCCGGCGTCGACTTCGCGACGGGCGTGGAGGCGGCGGCCGAGTTCTCCGGCCTCGCCCCCGAGGGGTACACACCGGCGCAGCTCGCGCTGCGGTGGATCGTCGCGCAGCCCGGCGTGACCACGGTCATCCCGGGAGCCCGGTCACCCGAACAGGCCCACGCCAACGCGGAGGCCGCGAAGCTGCCGGCGCTGTCCCGCACGACGCTGGACGCCATCGAGGAGCTCTACGAGCGCCGGATCAAGGAGCAGGTCGAGAGCCGCTGGTGACAGCACGCGGGACCCGGCGGCGCGCCGCACCAGCCCTCCTGGAACGCGTGCCGCCGGGTTCCGCGCCGGCCTTCCCGGAGCGCGTGCCGCGGGGTTCCTTATCCGTGCGGTGCCGTCGTCGCGTTGTCAGGCCGATTCCCGCCGGGCCGCCAGCGCGTCGAGCTGCCGGTCGTGCACGCGGCTGAGCGCCAGCACCGAGACGGTCGCGCCGATCAGGGCGCAGAACATGTCCCACTGGGTGTCCCACACATCGCCCTGGGTCGCCAGGAAGGCGTCCGCGCCATGGCCGCCGATCACCGCGGCCGCCCACTCGAACATCTCGAAGAGGGCACTGAAGGCGAGGCACGCGCACACCGTCAGCGGCGCCAGCCACCTGCTGCCGCGCAGCGGTGAGGTCCTCGTGAGCAGCTCCCGCACCAGGACGGCCGGCACGAAGCCCTGCATGAGATGTCCGAACCGGTCGTACGGATTGCGGTCGAGCCCGAACGTGTCGCGCACCCAGTCGCCGAGCGGCACCTGCGCGTAGGTGTAGTGGCCGCCCACCGCGAGCACCAGCGCATGCGCCGCGAGCAGGCAGTACAGCAGGCTCGTCAGCGGGAACCGCAGTCCGCTGAGCACGACCAGCGGCAGCCCGACGAGCACCCACACGGTCTCCAGCAGCCAGGTCGTCCCGTCGTGGGCGTGCCACGCGGAGAGCGCCATGCCCGCGACGACCACCGCCAGGAGCACGGCCGGGAGGGCCCCCCGCGGGGCGCGTTCGGAGAGGGCGGGGTGCGGACCGGGCGGGGCGAGGGCTGATCCGGGCATGGCGGGCTCCTTCGTCCAGGTGGCCCCATCGTGGTGCAGCGCGGGGGGAGGTGGCATGAGTACGGGTACTCACCCGGCCCATGTGTCGTGGCGCTCACCCGTTCCTGTCGCGAAATGACGAACATGTTCGTGCCGTACTTGTTCGCAACGAACATGTTCGTTATCGTGAAGGAGTGACAGGACAACCCGCCTCCCGCCCCAGCCGCCGCGAGCGCCCGGCCAAACCCGCCCTGACCAGGGACGGCATCGTCGCGACCGCCGTGGCGCTGATGCGCGCCGAAGGACTGCGGCGCGTCACCATGCGCCGTCTGGCACAGGAACTCGACACCGGACCCGCCTCGCTCTACGTCTACGTCCGCAACACCGCCGAGCTGCACGCGGCCGTGCTCGACGACCTGCTCGGCGGTGTCGACCTGCGCCCGGCACGCACGGACGGCGACTGGCGCGACCGGCTCGTGCGGGTCCTCACCTCGTACACGGCCGTCCTGTTCGAGCACCCGGGACTCGCCCGCTCGGCCCTGGTGGCCCGCCCTCACGGCGAGCGCTATCTGGACCTGGTCGAGACGCTGCTGTCCCTTCTCGACGAGGGCGGTGTCCCCGGCGACCGGGCGGCCTGGGCGATCGATCTGCTGCTCCAGTTCGCCACCGCCACGGCCGCGGAGCACGCCGCCGGGGAGGAGGGTCCGGCCGAGACCGAGGGTGAGTGGGCCGCGCTCGCCGCGGCGGTGCGCGGTGCCTCTCCCGGGCGGCACCCCCGGATCGCGGCGCTGGGCACGGAGCTGCTCTCCGGTCCCGGCGAGCTCCGCCTGGACTGGGGCTTCCACGTCCTGATCAACGGCGTCCTGGGCACACCCCGCCCCGACGCGTCCGGGGCGAAGGCTCCGGACGCGTCACCCGACACTCCGTGAGCGTCACCCGCCGACGGTCGCTCCCGGGCGCCCCCGTCGCCGGGAGCCGACGGTCACCCCCGTACCGAGGAGATCCGCCATGACGAACACCCACCACCCCATCGCAGTGATCGGCGCCGGTCTCGGCGGCCTCACGCTCGCCCGCGTCCTGTGCCTGAACGGCATCGAGGCCGCCGTGTACGACCTGGACGCCTCCGCGACCGCCCGCCCTCAGGGCGGCATGCTCGACATGCACGAGGACGGGGGCCAGGCCGCGCTCCGCGCCGCCGGTCTCCACGACGGGTTCCGCGAGCTCGTCCACGTGGGCGGCGAGGCCATGCGCATCCTGGACAAGCACGCCAACGTCCGGATGGAGGACGCCGACGAGAACGAGTCGCGCCCCGAGATCTCCCGCGGTGCCCTGCGTGATCTGCTGCTCCGCTCGCTGCCCGAGGGCACCGTCCGCTGGGGCGCCAAGGTGACCGCCGCCCGGCCGACCGGGGACGGCCGGCACGAGGTGACCCTCGCCGACGGAAGTACGTTCACTGCCGACCTGCTGATCGGTGCCGACGGCGCCTGGTCGAAGGTACGGCCGCTGCTCACGGACGCCACCCCGCTCTACTCCGGACTCTCCTTCGTCGAGATGCACCTGCTCGACGCCGACACCCGTCACCCGAAGGGCGCGGAGGTCGTCGGAGACGGGATCCTGTTCGCGCTCGGCGAGGAGAAGGGCCTGCTCGGCCACCGTGACCCGGACGGCTCCCTGCACGTCTACGCGGCCCTGCGCACGCCCGCCGACTGGGCGCTCTCCGGCGCCGTGGACTTCACCGACGCGGAGGCGGCCAGGCGGAGCCTGCTGGAGCACTTCGACGGCTGGGACGAGAGCCTGCGCTCCCTCATCGCGGAGGCCGACGGCGAACTCGTCACCCGGCCGATCCACGCCCTGCCTCCCGGCCTGCGCTGGGAGCGCGTCCCCGGCGTCACCGTGCTCGGCGACGCCGCCCACCTGATGTCCCCCTTCGCCGGTGAGGGCGCCAACCTGGCGATGCTCGACGGCGCCGAACTCGCCGCCGCCCTCGTCGCCCACCCCGGCGACACCGAGAAGGCCCTCACCGTGTACGAGGAGGCACTCTTCCCGCGCTCCGGGAACTCGGCCACCGAGTCCGCCGCGAACCTCGCCCTCTGCTTCGGCCCCGACACTCCGCAGACCCTGGTCGACCTGATGAACCACTACCGGAGCGAAGCCGGCTGACGTACGGCGAGCGTGACAGGGCGGGCCGGCTCACTCCCGGCCGGCCGCCCCGCGCAGCGCCGCGATGGCGGTGCCGATCGCCTGCTGGAGCTCCTCCAGGCGCTGCACCATGTCGTCCTCGTAGATGTCGTCGGCGTCGTCGAAGGTCAGCTCATCGAACACCTTCGTGGCCTTCTGGAGACTGCTGTAGAACTTCGTCCGGCGCTCCTGGACACGCAGTTCGGGGTCGGCCTCCACCGTCTCGACGACGAGGTTCCGCATCGTGTCGTACGCCTCCGTGGCCCACTCGCCCGCGTCCTCGCCCTCGTCGAGCTCGTCGAGGAGCGACAGATGCCGCTCGGCCTCGGAGCGCAGCTCCGCCGGAGCGTCCAGGGTCTGTCCGGCCGGTGTCCTGATCTGGCCCTTCTCCGCGATCTGGCGTACGTAGCCGATGCGGTCGGCGGCCCTGTTCTCGGTGGCGACCGCCTTCTTCAGTTCGTCCGTCCGGGAGATGTCGCGGGCCAACTCGGTCTGGAGCGCCGGGTCTTCCTTCACACGGTCCAGCAGGGCCGCCCGCGCCGCCTTCGCCGTGGAGGGGTCGGCGAGGATCGCGGCCCGCAGCGCGGTCGGGTTCTCGGCCACCTCCAGGGCCTTGGTGGGCCGGATGCCCTCGGCCTCGGCGGCCTCCGAGATGGCGGTGCCGCGCTCGGACGCGGCACTGGAACGTGAGGCGTAGTAGGCCGACCAGGCGTCCCCGTCCGGCAGTTCGACGTCGGCGCCGGGGGCGAGGGTCTCGAAGTGGGGGACCAGGCCGTCGTCCGCGGCCCTGTCCCAGGCCTTGTAGTAGCGCATGACCCGCTCGGGCGAGCATCCGGCCAGTTCCGCGAACTCCTTCGCGGACACCTTCCGCGTCTCGTCGGCGGACTGTCCGCCGGGACGGACACTGCGTGCCACCTTCAGCGCGAAGGCCCAGCCGCCGTTGCGCGCGTAGGCGCCGAAGTCACGCGCGTCGCGCTCGACGGGGTCCGGCGCCTCGGTCCGTGCGGCGGATTCTTCGGGCGAGGTGATGGCTGCGGTCACCGGGAACTCTCCTGGGATGGTGGGGCGTTGATGTCACAGAGGATGAACCTATGGCCTAAGGTCTGCGTGGAATCAAGGAGATACGCGTAGACCGCGACCAAGCGGACAGCCCAGTAAATCCGAAATGTGCAAGCCAGAAACGACGCGATGTGATGACCTTCACCCCGATGTGGCAGAAAGTGATGAATTCCTTACGGCCGTGTCACGTACGGGTGTGTATTGGCCATCGCGCGACCGCGGGAGGATCTTTCGTGCGACCGTTCACTCTCAACTACGCCCGGCCCTCAGGGCAGTCGGCCGCAATACCCCCGTACCACTTCGATGTGTCCCTGCAACTGAACGTGCTGCCGGACGGCAGACCCGCCGTCAGCGACCGCGCGTTGCTGATGGCGACCGGCACCACGACGTCGACCGCCGGTTCCCAGACGCACTTCGACGACTGACGGATGCCGCGCGCATGACGGTTCTCATACTCACGGCCGAACAGGACGTCACCGCCGACATGGTGGTGGCCAGACTGCATGAGCGGGGCGTGCCCATGGTGCGTCTCGATCCCGCCGACCTGCCCGGCAAGGCGGTGCTGTCAGCCGACTACGCCCACGGTGACTTCGACGGCTATCTGTCGGTCAACGGCCATGTGCTCAGCATGGGGGGCCTGCGCTCCGTGTGGGTGCGCAGGCCGGGCGAGCCGGCGGCCCATGCCGCCGAGCCCTCCGCCTGGCTCACCGCCGAGACCAGACAGGCCCTGTTCGGCATGCTCTACTCGGCCTCCACCCGCTGGATGAACCACCCGCGCCGTGCCGAACAGGCCCGGCACAAGCCCTGGCAGCTCCGGGTGGCCCACAGCAGCAGATTCGCCGTGCCGCCCACCGTCATCACGACCGCTCCCCGGGTGGCTCAGCAGTTCGTCCAGGAACACGGGGACGTGGTGGTGAAATCGGCCTCGGGGCCGCCGCCGGGCCAGCCTCCGGCGGCCCTGCCCACCACACTGGTCGGACCCGGCACGGACTTCTCCGGAGTGGCGGCCGGTCCCGCGCTGCTCCAGCGCTACATTCCCAAGCGCGCCGACATCCGGCTCACCGGGATCGGCACCCGGATGTTCGCCGCCCGCAAGGCCGCCGAGCCCGGTCAGGTCGACGGCCGGTTCGGCGAGACGGAGAACGGCTGGGAACCCGTACCGGTGCCCCATCGCATCGCCCGTTCGGTCCACGACTACCTAGCCTTCACCGGACTCGCTTACGCGGCCTTCGACTTCGCCGAGGACGCGGACGGCATCTGGTGGTTCCTGGAGTGCAACCAGGGAGGCCAGTTCGGCTTCATCGAGCTGGAGACCGGACAGCCCATCGCCGACGAGGTCGCGGCGTGGCTGGCGCAGCGAAGGCCCGGCCTTCGCATCCCGGAAGGACACTGACGTGAGATCTCGGTGACGGCCGATCACTTCACGCCCGTGCGGAAGGAGTCGAGGACGACCCTCAGCGCCTGCCGGTCGGCGGCGCTGTCCCAGTCGTCCGCCGGGGTGGTCCAGCGCAGCGAGAAGCCCCGGTGGTCGCCGATGAGGAAACCGCGGCCGAGGGTGCGCACCCGTACGCCCCCGGACACGGAGTACCACTCCATGTCGGCGCCCTTCATGCCGTGATACGTCACCGGCTGGATGGCGCCCACGCGTTCGTAGCCGGTGGTCGCGGCGCGCAGGGACGGCTCCAGGGCACTCCAGACGGCGACCGGGTCCGGCCCCAGCTGGGTGCTGTAGGTGACGGCCAGGGTGCGCGGATCGCCGCTCGCCCCGAAGGTCACCCGGTAGGCGAGGTCGTCGGAGGACTGTGTCTCCACGGGCTTCCAGCCCACCGGCAGGGCGACGGTGAAGCCCTGGGGTGCCCGGTAGAGGGAGAAGCCGGACGGCAGCGTCGCGCCGGCGGTGGGCGAGGGGGAGGGAGACGGCTTCGAGGACGCCGTGGGCGTGCGGCCGCTGGGCGTGGCGGTGGGCGTGGCGGTGGGCGTGCCGGCGGCGCCGGGGACCGAGGCCGACGCGTCGGCGGCGGCCCGTGACGGGGCCGGACCGGAGGCGGAGGTGTCGTCCGTGCCCGGCAGCCCGCCCATCAGGGCGAACACCCCTACGGCGACGACCGTGACGGTGAGGGCCGCGGCCAGCAGAACCGGCCGGCCGGCCGGAAGGCGGCCTCCCCGGGTGCGCCCGGGGCGCCGCGGGCCCTCGCCCTCCGCATCCCCGCCGCGGTCCCCGACGGGGTCGAGGAGGTCGGGCAGCGGCTCCGGAGGTGTGACCTCCTCGAAGTTCTGCCGGAGGATCCGCGTCAGCGCCTCGCGCACGACGGCTTCGGGCACCCGCTCCACGGGATCCCAGCGCAGCAGGCCCAGAATGGCGGGCGCGAGCGGGCCCGCGTGCCGCGGCGCCCTGACCGGAAGCCGGTCCACCGCCCGGAGCGTGGCCTGCGGATCGCCCCGGTCCCGTACCACCGGCCGCCCCTCGACGAGCTCGTACATCATCGCGCCCAGCGCCCAGAGGTCCGCCGGTGGTGCGCCGCTCTCGCCCCGGGCCTGTTCGGGTGAGGCGTACGAGGGCGCGGTCGTCCGGGGCGCGGCGGCGGAGGGTGTCAGGCCGAAGCCGGTCACGGTGACCGTGCCGTGCTCGTCGGCCCACACCTGGCTCGGGCCGAGTTCGCCGTGCGCGACTCCCTCGTGATGCGCGGCGGTGAGGACGTCGAGGACGCCGAGCCCGATGACGGCCGCCCGCACATGGTCGACGCGGCCGCCGACGAGCAGTTCGGTCAGCGGGGTGCCCGGGGGCCGTTCCGTGACGGTCCACACGAAGCCGGGCTCCTCCGCCACTTCGAGGACCGCGGCCACTCCTCCGTGGCAGGCCGGACCGAGGATCTTGGCCGTGCCCAGGATCCGGTCCGCGGCGGGCCCCGGTGTCTCCTCGCCCGGGTCCCCGGCGGCCCCTGAACGGGTCAGGACGACGGGACGTCCGAAGGCGATGTCCTCGCCGTGCCACAGGACCCGGCCCTCCTCGCGCAGAAGGACGTCGAGCAGCCGGTATCTCCCGGCGATCAACTCGCCCGTGGAGTCTTGCGCCTTGGCCATCGTCATCCCTCGTCGTGTACCGGACACTCGCCTTTCCCAGAAGTACGCGGGACGTGACGAAGAGTGTTCAACGGGAGACGGTTGGAGATGTGTGTTTTTTGCCCGGTCGCGGCGTCGTCGCGCACCCGTACGAACAGTTCAGGCCTGTGTTTCCGGTCTGTTCACCGCCCCGACTCCTTGCCCTGCCGACGGTCGGGGATCCGACGTGTTCGCCAACTCCCTTCTTGGTGGCGGGAGTTGAAATGAGACCGGCAGCCGGAGGTGTCCGTGCGGCGGGAACATGGACACCGGGGAGCCGCCCGGGAAAGATGTCAGATGCACACAATGCTCTCCGCCCGCCCCGTCCAGCCGCCACCCACCGCCCGAGCCACCCGGAGGACGTCCGTATGAGTGCCCGACCGCTGCCTGTCAGCCCGCCCGCCGAGCAGGGGGTCGACGCCTCGGGCATCACCGCTTTCCTCGACGCCGTCGAGGCGAACCCGGACATCGAACCGCACAGCCTGATGATCCTGCGCCACGGGCACCTCGTCGCGTCAGGCTGGTGGGCGCCGTACACGCCCGAACGGCTCCAGCTGCTCTACTCGCTCAGCAAGAGCTTCACCTCCACGGCCGCCGGCTTCGCCGTGGCCGAAGGCCTGTTGGACCTCGACCGCCCGGTGATCTCGTACTTCCCCGAGTTCGAGGCCGACATCACCGATCCGCGCAGCCGCGCGATGCTCGTCCGGCACGTCGCGGCCATGGCCAGCGGCCATCTCACCGAGACCTGGGCCGACGCGTTCCGGCTGGACCGGTCGGAGACGGTACGCGGCTTCCTGCTGATCCCGCCGGACCGCGACCCCGGAACTGTCTTCGCCTACAACCAGTCCGCCACCTACACCCTCGCCTCGATCCTCCAGCGCGTGACCGGTCTTTCCCTGACGGACTATCTGCGGCCCCGCCTGTTCGAGCCGCTGGGCATCGGGGAGACCGCCTGGACGCGCAACCGGGCCGGCCGCGAGATCGGCTTCAGCGGGCTGCACGCCGCCACCGACGCCGTCGCCCGGCTCGGCCAGCTGTATCTGGACGAAGGCGTCTGGGAGGGGCGGCGGCTCCTGCCGGCCTCCTGGATCGCGGAGGCGACCCGGGCACACGTCGCGAACGCGGACGGCACCCCCGAGGGCGCACGGTCGGACTGGCAGCAGGGCTACGGACTCCAGTTCTGGCGGGGCCGGCACGGATACCGCGGCGACGGGGCGTTCGGGCAGTTCTGCGTCGTACTGCCCGAACACGACGCCGTGATCGCGACGACCGCGGCGACCGACCGGATGCAGGAACTGCTGGAGCTGATGTGGCGCCATTTGCTGCCCGCGTTCGGGGCGGCACCGCCGCCGGCCGCGAGCGGGCGCGACGAGGCGCTGCGCGGGCGGCTCGCCCGGCTCACCATCCCGCCGGTCGAGGCCGCTGCCGAGCCGTCGGAGCCCCGAGACGCCTGGTCGCAGGCGGAGTTCGTGCCCGCCGGAGGCGTCTGCGCGGCCCAGCGGACGCTGACGGGCGTGCTCGTCGCCGGGGGAGACGCCGGGGGAGACGCCTGGGAAGGCACCGAGGGAGACGCCGGGGGAGACAAGGGCATCCGAGTCACCCTGGTCGAGGGCGAGCAGCGGCTCGAACTGCGGATCGAAGGACCGGAATGGAACGTCGAGCCGGGCCCGGTACCGACGGCGGTGAGCGGGGGCTGGACCACCCCGGACACCCTGCGCGTCGACGTGCTCTTCCTGGAGACCCCGCACCGGCTGACCGTGGAGTGCGCCCTTCCCGGCCGCACCTTCACGGCCCGCTGGCACACGACCCCGCTCGGCGCCCGTTCCCTGCACTCCCTCCGGGCACCGTCGCAGTCGCCGTCAACCGGTCCTCGGAAAACGCCACACCTCGCCACCCCTTCCGCCACGTAGAGATATCCACCACCATGCATATGCCGAGGTCCTGAGCGGCGGCAGCGGGTCTCCGACCCGCGCCGCCCGTGCGGCTGCCGGGCGAGGGAACCATCTCCGGGGTGATGCATGACGAACCTGATGTGGACGCGGAGCGTGGAGTGGCTGGCTGCGGCCGCCACGAATCCGAGAGCGTGCAAACGCCAGTGGGACCAGGGGAGCGGTGGTGTGCTCCTGGAGGCCGGGCGCTACTGGGACGTGCTGAGCGTGCCCGAGCAACTCGGGCTGCTCGCACTCGACATCCTGTGGTCCCACCCGCTCCAGGTGCCGGGGCCGACGCTGGTCGACTGCGCGTCCGAGCGTGTGGGCTTCTTCATGCCGCCCGACCCCACGAGCCGGTGGGAGGGCTCGGGGCTCCGCCACCTCGGCAGGGGCTCGTGGATCGCCGTCCCGCCGCCGTACCGTTCCGCGGGACCGCTGGAGTGGATCGTGCCGCCGGACGGGACGGGCGCGCTGCATCCCGTACTCCCTCTGGAACTCGCGCTACGCCAGGCCAACGGCACCCTCGCGGTCCTGGCACCGCCGACCGGGGAGTAGACCCGGGGCGCGGACCAGAGGGTGGACAGGACCAGGGCGTCGACCTCACCGCCCGTCGGGCAGGGGAGCGGGCCGCATCCCGGAAAGAGCCCGGTCCGTCACCCGGTTCCGTAGAAGTGCGCCTGGCCTCCGCGCCACTTCACCCAGGCCGGATCGTCCAGCAGATCCTCCGCGTCGGGCAGTCCCGCCCGGCCGAGAAACTCCAGCAGATCCTCGTCAGAAAACGCCACGCCGAGGTTCTCACCCCGCGCGGTCACCTCACGGCCGCTGGTATCCAGGGCCGGATGCACAACCAAAGGAGCCCGTCCGGACATACATCCAGGATCGTCCTTCGCGCCGCGCCGCGCATCCCGGCGGTCCGACCCGGGCGTACGCCGGTCCCCGGACGGCGTGAGAGTGGTTGTATTCAGTACGGAGTGCGGTGCCGGTTCCCTGGGTGAGGAGCTTTCGATGAGTGCGATGGACCTGTCGGCGATCGAGGCGGAGCGTGAGCGGATCAGGGAAGCCCATCTGAAACCGGAGAGGCCGCCCGGCACGGCCCGGGGCGTGCACCACGTCGCGCTGCTCTCCGCGGACGTGGAGCGGACCGTACGGTTCTACCAGGGCGTCCTGGGCTTCCCGCTCACCGAGATGATCGAGAACCGGGACTACAAGGGCTCGACCCACTTCTTCTTCGATCTCGGCAACGGCAATCTGCTCGCCTTCTTCGACTTCCCCGGCCTCGACCTCGGCCCCTACGCGGAGGTCCTCGGCGGACTGCACCACCTCGCCATCTCGGTCGAACCCGGCACCTGGCGCGAACTGCGCGAGCGGCTCGACGCCGCCGGGGTCGAGTACATGGAGGAGAGCGGCACCTCGATCTACTTCCGTGACCCCGACGGCGCCCGGATCGAACTGCTCGCCGATCCGCTCGGCGAGATGTACGGCAACAAGGTGCTGTGAACCCCAGGTCGGGGGCCGGCGCCCGGGCCTCAGCTCAGCAGCTCGGCCCAGTTGTCCGGAACACGCCCGGCGGGGCCGGGTACGGGCTGGTCGAGCGGACGGCTCACCGGGGGAGCGAGGTCGGGACCCGCCTCGTAGAGCTCCGAGGTGTCGTAGTCCCAGAACCAGTCCTCGCCCGGCTCGAAGCTCTGGATGACCGGGTGCCCGGTACTTCGCGCGTGCGCGGTGGCGTGTTTGGCCGGGGAGCCGTCGCAGCAGCCGATGTGCCCGCACTGGGCACAGCGCCGCAGATGCAGCCACCATCCGCCGGCGGCGTCGCACTCCGTGCAGCCGGTGCCGCTCGGCGGTACGGACGGGTCGATTCCGTTCGGTGTGCTCATGACGGCTCCTCGGAGGATTCCGCGGCGGTCAGGGGAAGACGCACCTGGAAGCGCGTGTCGCCGGGCACGGACTGCACCAGCAGACTGCCGTGGTGCTTGTTGACGACGATCCGCCAGGAGATGTCCAGGCCGAGTCCGGTCCCCTCGCCCACCGGCTTGGTGGTGAAGAACGGGTCGAAGATCCGGTCGCGGATCTCCTCGGGCACTCCGGGGCCCGTGTCACGGAACTCGACGAGCACATGGTCGCCGTCGGGAGCGGTGTGCACCGTCAGCGTCCCCTCGCCGGCCATCGCGGAGGCGGCGTTGTCGATGAGGTTCGTCCACACCTGGTTCAGCTCACCCGGATAGGCGGGGATCCGGGGCAGCGCCCGGTCGTACTCCTTGACGACCTTGATGCCGGAGCCCATCTTGCCGGCGAGCATCATGAGGGTGCTGTCGAGCAGATCGTGCACGTCGGCGACCTGGTAGGGCGCGCGGTCCAACTGCGAGTACTGCTTGGCCGCGTCCACGAGATGCGAGATACGGGTGGTGGAGTCCTCGATCTCGTTCATCAGCAGCTCGGTCTCGACCGTGTAGTTGAGCCACCGGACCGCGCCTTCGAGAGTCGGCCCGTCCACGGCCGCCGCGACCTGGTCCAGCCAGTCGGTGTCGAGACCCGCCTGCACGAACGTCGGGGCGAGCTGCCAGCCGCCCGCGATGTCGTGGTCGTCGAGCCAGTCGGCGAGCGCGTCCTCCCGGTCGGAGGCCTCCAGCGGGGTCAGCGGGGTGGCTTTGGCGACCTGTTCGGCGGTCCGCTCCTGGATCTCGACCAGCGTCTCCAGAGCGTCGCGCGCGTACGGTCCCGAGGCGATCATCCCCAGCTTCTGCCGCATGTGGGCCACTCGGTCACGCAGCGCCGAGGTGGCCCGTACGGCCGCCGCGGCCGGGTTGTTGAGCTCGTGCGTGAGCCCGGCCGACAGCGAGCCGAGTGCCAGCAGCCGCTCACGCTGCCCGACGGTGCGCTGGGCGTTCTGGCTGCCGAAGAACATGCCCTCCAGCAGATGGACGGCCATCGGGAACCAGTCCCGCAGGATGGCGGCGAACGTCGCCGCGGGCAGGACGAAGAACCGGGACGGCTCGGTGACCCGCATGGAACCCTTGTACTGCGCGTCCCCCGGGTCGCTGAGATAGGCCTGCATGGCCCCCGCGTACACCCCGCGTTTCGAGGTGCGGCTGATCTCCACGTCGTCCGCGCCGACCCGGCGCGACATCACGACCGTGCCCTCCAGGAGCACGTAGAAGCAGGTCGCCGGGTCACCCTCGGTGTAGACGGGACCCGGGTCGAACTGCTCCGTCCGCCCCTCCCGGCACAGCCGGTCCAGCTGGTCGGCGTCGAGCTTCTCGAACAGGAACAGGGTGCTGAGTTCCGCCGCGTCGCACGGCACCGGCCGCCCGGTCACGACTGCTCCAGATAACGGTGGACGAGCATGACGGCCATGGCTCCCTCTCCGACCGCGGACGCGACCCGCTTCGCCGACTCGGCGCGCGCGTCCCCGGCCACGAACACGCCGGGCACATTGGTTTCCAGGTGGTACGGAGGCCGGTCCAGCTCCCAGCCGCGGGGCGGCTGCCCGTCGGGTGTCATGTCCGGGCCCGCCACGATGAATCCGCGGCCGTCCCGCAGGACCGTGCCCTCCAGCCAGTCGGTGAGCGGGGCCGCGCCGATGAACACGAACATCCACTGCGCGTCCACGAGTTCGGTGTGGCCGCTCTCGACGTCGCGCAGTGTCAGCTGCTCCAGATGGCCGTCGCCGTGCGCGGAGTCCACGACCGTGCCGGTGCGCACCGAGATGTTCGGCGCGTCGGAGATCTGCTCGATCAGGTAGTGCGACATCGAGGCGGACAGCGAGGAGCCGCGCACCAGGATGGTGACGGACTTGGCGCCCCGGGCCAGATACATCGCCGCCTGGCCGGCCGAGTTCGCGCCGCCCACGATGTACACGTCGTGTCCCTGGCAGGCGGCCGCCTCGGTCAGCGCCGAGCCGTAGAAGACACCGCAGCCGGTCAGCTCGGCCAGGCCCGGCGCCTTCAGCTGCCGGTACGACACACCGGTCGCGAGGATCACCGCGTGGGCGGAGATCGCGGAGCCGTCGGAGAAGCGGATGGTACGCGAGGCCCCGGTGATCTCCAGCCCCGTCACCTCACGCGCGGTGAGGATCTCGGCGCCGAACTTGGCCGCCTGCCGCCGAGCCCGGTCGGTGAGCTGCCCTCCGGAGACGCCGTCGGGGAAGCCGAGGTAGTTCTCGATGCGTGAGCTCTGGCCCGCCTGCCCGCCGGTCGCGGACCGCTCCACGAGCACGGTGCGCAGCCCCTCGGACGCGCCGTACACGGCGGCCCCGAGCCCGGCCGGACCGCCGCCGATGACGACGAGATCGTAGAACTCGGACGCCGGGGTGGTGGCGAGCCCCACGTGCGCCGCGATCTCGGGGTCCTCGGGCTCGACGAGCGGGGTGCCGTCCGGGGTGACCACCAGCGGCAGCCGTTCACCGTCCTGCCCCGCGGCGCTCAGCAGACGCCGGCCCTCGGGGCTGTCGGACGAGTACCACCGGTAGGGCACCTGGTTGCGGGCCAGGAACTCCCGGACGCCCGAGGAGCGGGCCGACCACCGGTGCCCGACCACCTTGCAGGCGCCCACGGGCCGGTAGTCGCTGGCCCGCCACGCGTCCAGGAGGTCGTCCACGACCGGATAGAGCTTCTCCTCCGGCGGGTCCCAGGGCTTGAGGAGGTAGTGGTCGAGGTCGATCACGTTGATCGCGTCGATCGCCGCGTTGGTGTCCGCGTACGCGGTCAGCAGCACCCGGCGCGCGCCCGGATACACGTCGAGGGCCTGTTCCAGGAACTCGATGCCGTTCATCTGGGGCATCCGGTAGTCGGCGAGGATCACGGCCACCTGGTCACCGCGCAGTTTCAGCTCGCGCAGGGCTTCCAGCGCGGCGTCCCCGGACTCGGCGCGCACGATCCGGTGGCCCTCGCCGTAGCGGCGCCTGAGGTCACGGGCGACGGCTCGCGAGACTCCCGGATCGTCGTCGACGGTCAGAATGACGGTCCGCGCCGGACTGGCGGCCTGGGTCATACGTCTCCCCCTGAGCAGGTCAGTTGCGTTCCGGCCGAGCGGACACCGCGAGGCACCGCAGGGCGGGTACAGGGCCAATCGTATGTACGATCGGTCACCTTTGCTCGGGAACCGGGTACCGGCCGGGCGGTTCCGGCGCGTCCGAGAGGGCCGGCAGCGGGGTACGGGCCGTGGGGAGGATGTTCGTGACGTAGTCCTTCACGGCCGCGTCCAGGCCGATGTCGTGCTGGGCGCGCTCGGACAGGAACCAGCGGTGTTCGAGAAGCTCGTGGTAGAGCTCGGCCGGGTCCATGGAGCCGCGCAGGTCCTGGGGCACCGCGCGGACCGCGGGCCGGAACACGTCCCGCACCCAGCGGTGGGCGAGCACCTCGGGCCGGGCGGAGTGCGGATGTCCGCCGTCCCGGCCGGGCCGGGTGCCGGTGCCCGGCGCGTAGTCGTCCTGGGTGGCCATCCAGCTCTCCAGGTCGTTCAGGAGCCGGCGGGCCTGGTTCTCCTCGGTGTCGAGGCCGGTCAGCCGCAGCAGCTGACGCTGGTGGTGGCCCGCGTCGACGACCTTGGGCACGAAGGTGACGGTGTCGCCGTTGGACGAACTGGCTATCTGCATCTCGGCGACGTCGAAGCCGAGGTCGTTGAGCCGTCGTACGCGGCGGTCGATGTAGTGGTACTTGCCGGCCGGGTAGACGGAGGTGCGGGTCAGCTCCTCCCACAGGCCCTGGTAGCGGGCGCAGATCTCCCGGCCGAACTCGATCGGGTCCACCGAGGGGTGCAGGGCGCCGGCCGCCTCCAGGTCGAGCAGTTCGCCGCTGATGTTCACCCGGGCGAGATCGAGGTCGTACTCCCGCTGGCCGGAGCTGAGCCGCGGATGCAGATCACCGGTCTCGGCGTCGACCAGGTAGGCGGCGTACGCGCCCGCGTCGCGGCGGAACAGCGTGTTGGACAGCGAGCAGTCGCCCCAGGCGAAGCCGGCCAGGTGCAGCCGCACCAGCAGGACGGCCAGCGCGTCCATCAGCCGGTGCATGGTGGCCGGCCGCATGGTCGTCTCGAACATCGACCGGTACGGCAGTGAGCCGCCCAGATGCCGGGTGATCAGCACCGACTCCAGTGGCTCCCCGGCCGTGTCCGTGCGGCCGGTGACCACGGCGAGCGGGTCGACCGCGGGTATCCCGAGCCGGTCCAGACCGAGCAGCAGCTCGTACTCGCGCACCGCGGGCCGTTCGGCGAGTTCCTTGACGGCCACCACCTCGTCCCCGGCGCGGGCGTAACGCACCACGTGCCGGGAGATGCCGCGCGGAAGCGGCACCAGAACGTGCTCGGGCCACTCCTCGAGCGGCAGCTGCCACGGCAGTTCGAGCAGGAGCGCGGGATGCTCCGGGTTGGTGGCACTGAATTGCAAAGCCATGGCCGGGCTGCCCTCACATCGGTGTCGAACGCTTTTCCGGCCCAGCATCTACGAATGATCGGGCAGGCGGAAGACGCGCCGGGCGTTGCCCGACAGGAACAGCGCGGTGGTCTTCTCGTCCAGGCCCAGCTCGTCGAGGTGCTCCAGGGCCCGACTCGGCTCGATCATCGGGTAGTTGGAGCCGAACAGGACCTTGTGCCGCCCCCGGCCGCGCAGATACGCGACCAGTTCCGGGGGATAGCGGCGGGTGGTGTAGGCGCTGGTGTCGATGTACACGTTCGCGTGTTTGTCGGCGACCGCGATCATCTCCGTGGTCCAGGGGTAACCGATGTGACCGCAGACGATGGTCAGTTCGGGGAAGTCGAGCGCGACCTGGTCGATGTACGGGATGGGCCGGCCGGTCTCGGAGGGGCGCAGCGGTCCGGTGTGCCCGACCTGGGTGCAGAAGGGGACGCCGAGTTCGGCGCAGGCGGTGTACAGCGGGTAGTAGAGCCGGTCGGTGGGCGGCAGTTGCCACAGCCACGGAATGATCCGCAGGGCCACGAAGCCCAGTTCCTCGACGGCACGGCGCAGTTCGCGCACCGCGGCGACGGGGCGGGTGAGATCGGCGCCCGCGACACCGCGCAGCCGGCCGTCCGACCGCGCCACGAAACCGGCGACCTCGTCGTTGGTGATCAGCGCGCCCTGGGGTCCGTACCAGGCCGAGGCCAGACCGGTGTCCACGTCGGCCGCCGCCAGCGCCGCCACCGTGACCTGGACCGGCAGTTCCTCCTCCAGTGTCCTCATGCCGGTCCAGCGGCGCAGGGACTCGAACATCTCGTGGTTGGAGTGACGGAGAGTGGGGTGCTGCATCCAGGCGTCGACGACCGGCATGGTCCTGCCCTCCCTGAGCCGATGGCTGAGCGCTTGCTTATCGTCGACCCTAGGATGTCCGGCGCTCGAAGGCCAGTGCCTGCCACGGCATCAGCCACCCGGCCTGTCGACGCTGCGGGTCCAGTCGTCCACCGCGTCCACGAGTGCGGTCAGGGCCGAGACCAGACGCGGGAATCCGGCGCCCACGGGGCCTCCTGGCTCCTTCATGTACGTGTCCCGCCGGATCTCCACCATCAGTGCCGTGACCTCCGGCTCCCGCTCGTAGTACCGCAAGGGGACGTACGCACCCGAGAACGGGCTGTCGATCCCCACGCCGCCCAGCCCGGCGAACGCCTTCTCCGCGAGCGCGAGCAGTTCCGGCGGAGTATGGAAGGAGTCGGTCCCCAGGCACACCGGCGGCCGGGGCCCGTCACCGTGCAGTTCGTAGGGCAGCCGGGCCGTCGGATACGAGTGGACGTCGATGATCACCGCCCGCCCGGTGGCGGCGAGCCGGCCGGTCACGGCCTCCGTCATGGCCCGCGCGTACGGATGGAACCAGCGGTCGATCAGCGGCCGTGGATCGGCGCCCGCGGGACGCAGCGGCGCCCGGTGTGTCGTCCGCGTGTAGACCGCGCCCATCCCGACCGCGAGCATCTCCTCCCGCTCGTCCGGGAAACGCTCGGGATCGACGACCAGCCGGGACAGCCGGTTGACGAACCGCCACGGCGTCAGCCCGGCCGCCTCGGCGGCGGCCGCGGCCAGTTCGGCAGTGTGCGCGTCGGTGATGTGGTCCAGCTCGCTCTCCAGCGCCGTGTCGTCGAGGAGGACGCCGTCACGGACCGGTGCGGGGATCTCCCGGGAGGAGTGCGGCACATGCAGGATCACGGGCGAGTGGACCGCTCCGGGCAGCAGCGCGAAGGAGTCCGGGGTGTCCGGGGAACCGAGGATGTCGTTCATAAGGGATCACTGTCGCAGCCGGGTCCGACAGTGGGCGGGACCGAGGCCCCGCGGTGTGGCCTCGGCGGCCACTTCGCCGGGTGGCCTCAACGGCTGCCGCCGTGGCGCGCGTAGTGGTCGATGAGTGCCGTACGGGTCGTCTCGAGCCGGTGGGCCAGGATGGCGCCGATCGTCCGGGTCAGCGACAGCTCCAGTGACGGATCCTGGTCGCACAGGGCCCGTACCTCTCCGGCGTCGAACTCGTAGGCGCGCACCGGGCTGAACGCCTCCGCGCCGAAGTCCCAGGTGTGCGGCCGGAACAGCCACGACCAGCCCAGCAGGTCACCGGGCCCGAGCTGGGCGACGGTGATCCGTCTGTCGGCGATCACCCGCTGGTACAGGGAGACCGTTCCGGAGCGGACCACCCAGAAGCGGTCGGCGGTGCCACCCGCCTCGAAGATCTGCCCGTCCGCGGGGAAGGACACCTCGCGGGCCACGCTCATCAGCCGATCGCGGTGTTCGGGGGAGAGCGCGTGCAGGAGCTTGAGAGCAGTGGGCATCGCGGACCTCCATCGGGTCGCCGCACTGCCACGGGGCGGCGGCCTGTCGTGCGGGGGCGGCCTGTCGTACGGGTGGTGTCCCGTCATCCTCCATTGGAGCCCGAACGGAGTGATCCGTCGCGCCGTGGGCCGGACGGCTTCGGCCCGGGGCGGTCGCGGGCGTGCCTGCGGGCCGTCATCCGGCGGACCGGGAGGTCACCGAGAAGCGAGCACCGTCGGGGTCGATGACGAGGGCTTCCACCGAGCCGATGCCCTGCTGGTGCGCGGTACCGCCGTGGGCGCGCGCCGCGCGGACGCAGGCCTCCACGTCGTCGACCGCGAAGTGGATCTGCCAGTGCGGCCGCAGCGCGGGGTCGGGGGCGGCGCCCAGCGCGCCCGAGTGGATCCGGGCCACCACGTCGCCGAAGCTGCGCAGGACGACCTCGTTCTCCTCGTAGTCGACCTCGCAGCAGCCGGGGACCGAGGACGCCCAGCCCAGCACCTCGCCGTAGAAGATGGCGGCGTCGAAGGCGTCGCGGGTGTGCAGCCGTACGAACGAGGGCGCCGCGTTGCGCCAGCGCTCCCAGCCGGACACCAGCTCGCCCTCCCAGATGCCGAAGACAGCGCCGTCACGGTCGGCCAGCAGCGCGGCCCGGCCCGGCGGCAACGAGATAGGGCCCACCGCTGTCGTGCCGCCGCGTTCCTGGCTGCGGGCGACGGTCTCGTCGGCGGAGCCCACGGCGAAGAACGCGGTCCAGGCGACCGCCGTATGCGCCACGAAGTCGACCTGGGCGATCCCGGCCACCGGAATCCCGGCGACGCTGGCGACACGGTACTGCTCGCCCAGCCTGGTGCCCGGGGTCCACCTCCAGCCCAGAACCGCGCTGTAGAACTTCTGGGAGGCCCGCAGGTCGCGGGTGGTGAGACTGACCCAGCACGGCGCGCCGAACACCGACTGGCTGGTCACGACATCGGTGTGGAGTGTTCCGTCGCTCTTCATCGCCGCCCGTCCTGACCCGATTGGCCGGCAGCGGTCTCGCGGGGTCCCTCGTGGGGGTTCCCGGACGTGAGATCAGCCGTGAGAGGCCTTCCGTGCCGGAAGGCCTCCGACGGCGTCAATAGCACCTGCGGATCCGCTGTCCCATCACCAACAGCATCTCCCGCTTCGGCGCCGCGCGCACCACGCGACCGTCAGCCGCGCGGACGCTCCAGCGTGAGCAGCAGACCTTCCACGGCGCCGGGGCCTATACGACCCTTGACGTCCGCGGCCGTGATCGCCTTGAGCGCCCACCCGTCCTCGGCGTGCTTGTTCAGGACCTTTTCCAGCTTGTCGCTGTCCAGCGCGTCACCGATCAGCGATTCGCGGAACGTGACGACCTTGTATTCGAAGGTGTACGGGGTGCTCATGGTTGTGGAGCTCTCCTGCGTGTCGGAAGGCATGGCCGGCCCCACCCAATCACCCTTCGCGGCTGCGGCACAGGGACGAACAGGACTGATGGGACAGCTTCGTTGAAAATTCAGGAAGCATCGTGTCCGAGAGGCGTCCTGACGGCCGGCCTCAGAGGGCGCCCGGCGAAGGCGTCGTAGCGTGGACTCGGGTCGATGAGTCGACGGGTCGATAGGTCGGTGAGCCGGTGGGCCGACGGGCCGGCGGAAAGCCGCGACGGCGGATTCAGGGAGCGCGATGTGCTGGAGTGCGACGGCCGATCTGGCGGCCGGTGCCGGGATCGCCGCGGTCGGGGCCGCCTGCGTGATCCGGGCCCGGCGCAGGACGGACCTCCCGCTGGCCGCGCTGCCGTTGCTGCTCGGCGCCCACCAGATCGTCGAGGCCCGGGTCTGGGACACCGGGGGCGGGGCGGGTTCCGTCACCGTGGCCTGGGCCGTGATCGCCCTTCCGCTGCTGGCGGTGTGGGTGCCCGCGGGCGTGCTGTGCGCGGCACCGGACCGCGCCCGGCGCCGGCTGCTGCTCCCGCTCGCGGCCGGTGTCGTGACGGCGGCCGCGCTCGCCCATGCCCTGGCCGCCCGTCCCGTACGGGCCGAGATCCACGGTCACACCATGGGCTACGTCGTCGATCTGCCCCGGTCCGAACTGGTCATCGCGGGCTACCTGTTCGCCACCGTCGGCGCCCTGCTGCTCTCCGGCGACCGCGGGCTCGTGCTGCTCGGCGTCCTGACCGGGGCGGGTGCGCTGGTCTGCTGGTCGCTGTGGGAGCTGACGTTCGTCTCGACGTGGTGCGCCTGCGCGGCGGTCGTCTCGGTGACCCTGCTGGGCTGGGTGAACTCGCGGAAGGCACTCGCCCCGCCGGAGCGAGTGGAACACGCGTGATGTGACACGTCGCGCGGAATGCGGGTGATCCGGTTCGGCACCGGTGATCCGCCGCATCCCGGGTACGCGGCGAACCGTGGATGACCTGACGAGTTCCTCATACGTGTCGGCCAGGGTCGAGGCATGATCAACTCAGCACACCGTCTCAGGGCGGCGATCGTCGCCGTCTCCTTCCTCCTCGTCGGCTGCGGCGGCACGGCCGAGAAGCTCGGAGCCGGCGGCTCACCGGCGCGTCACGGCGAGGCGACCCCGGCGCCGGGACCGGCCGCCTCGCGCTCGGCGGCACCGGGGGGACTGCCGGGGCTCGGCCCCGCCGCCCTGGCCGCGATCCCGTCGCGGACCCGTCAGGTCGTCCTGGTGACCGGCAGGGGCAGGAACTCCTCCCGGTCCACCGTGGTGCTGTACGAGCGCACGGAGGCGGGCTGGCGGGCCGGCCCGAGCCGGCTCGCGCACAACGCCCTGAAGGGCTGGACGCATCACCATCGCGCCGGTGACCTGCGGTCCCCCATAGGCGTGTTCACCCTGACGGACGCCGGCGGGCTGCTGCCCGACCCCGGCACCCGGCTCCCGTACGACCGCTCGGGCGCCTTCACCTCACCGGGAACGGGCTTCGAGGGCGAGCCGCTGGCCGGCTCCTTCGACTACGTGGTCGCCGTCAACTACAACCGCAAACCCGGCACCACACCCCTGGACTGGACCCGGCCCATGGGCGCGGGCCGCGGCGGGGGCATCTGGCTGCACGTGGACCACGGAGGCCCCACCCACGGGTGCGTCGGTCTGCGCGAGGACGACATGGTGGAGCTGATGCGCGCACTGGACCCCGGACTCCACCCCGTGGTGGTCATGGGGGACGCGGCCTCCCTGGCGCGCTGACCCCGGGGTTGTCGCGTGATCCGCCCGGCCCGCGCCGGACCCCACCCGCAGTGTCCCCCGGAGTTGTCAGGAAGGTGTCAGGGTGTGGGAAGCCCCTCGTACCGGCCGATCCGCGGCCCGGAGCCCCTAACATCGGCCGCGTGTGCGCACATGTGCTGGTCGCGGAGGACGACGAGAAGCAGGCTGAGCTGATACGCCGGTCGCTGCTGGGCGAGGGCCATACGGCGGCCGTGGTCCACGACGGCGCGGCCGCACTCGAGGAGGTCCGCCGGCACCGGCCCGACCTCGTCGTCCTCGACCTGATGCTTCCGGTCATCGACGGCTTCGGAGTCTGCCGGGCGCTGCGGGAGAACGACGACATCCCCGTCCTCATGCTGACCGCCCGCTCCACCGAGGACGACGTCCTGCTCGGCCTGGAGCTCGGCGCGGACGACTACATGACCAAGCCGTACAGCCCGCGCGAGCTGATGGCCCGTATCCGTACGGTGCTCAGACGCGGCGGACGGCCCGCGGGGGAACGGCGGGCCGATCCGGTCGTCAGGGCCGGAGGCATCGCGGTGGACCCGCGACGGCATACGGTCCTGTGCGACGGCTCACCGGTGGACTGCACCCCGGGCGAGTACGAGATCCTGCTCGCGATGGCCGCCGAACCCGAACGGGTCTTCTCCCGGAGGCAGTTGCTGCATCACACCCGGGGCATCGACCGGGCCTCGACCGAGCGGGCCATCGATGTGCACATCATGAACCTGCGCAGGAAGATCGAGGCGGACCCGCGCCGGCCGACGCGCCTCGTGACCGTGTTCGGCGTCGGATACAAGCTCAGGAGCGACCGGGCGTGAGCCGCGCGCTGCCCCTGCGCAAGAGTCTGCTGGTGCGGCTGCTGATCACCTCCGTGCTCATCGCCCTGTGCTCCGTGGCCGCGACCGCCTGGCTCGCGGTGCAGACCACCACCCGGGCCATCCAGGAGGAGCAGGGCCAGGTGCTCGCCGAGGACATGGACATCCTCCGGCAGCTCAGCGGATACGCGGCCACCCACCCCGACTGGTCCGGTGTCGCCGGGACACTGCGCGCGATCTCGCACAGGACCGGACGGCGAGTCGCCCTGACCGCCGGCGACCGCACCCCCTTCGCCGACTCCGCCGCCCGCGGGACCTCCCTGCCGCCCCGGGCCGCCGCCACCGTCGATCCGCTGCGCACCGACACCTACACGGAGCCCGGAGCGCAGCTCACCGGTGTCGACCCACGCGCCGTGGGACCGTACCGGCTGACGACGGCCGAGCGCCTCGAGGTGGCCAAACTGGCCGTGGTGCGCCAACTCTGCTTCGACCGCTACGGAGTTCGGACCCGCACGGAGCGGACGCCGAGCGGCCGGACCGTGCTGAGAGGTGTCGACGGGACGCTCGACCCCGGCTTTGTGCCGATGGAGTGCGCCGACGGAAGGCTCAACACCCCCACCCCGACCGAACAGAAGGCCCTGGACGCCCTGTCGGCGCTCGGCCGGACGTGTCTGGACCGGCACCGAGCCGACTTGGGCCACCCGTTGGCACTGCCGTTGGAAGCCGTGAGCGGAGCCGGCCCGGTTCCCTACCTGACGGGCAAGAGAGCGGTCGACCGGGACGGGCCACTGGCGCGGACCGCGAACGCCTGTATCGCCGAGGCCCGGCGCGCTCAACTCGAGCCCTATGTCGCCCCGGCCGCCGAGCTCTTCCTCGGCACGGGGGACAGGCCCGTCCCCCGCTTCGACATGTCGGCCGCCAACAAGGCCAAGGTCTTCGGCGTCGCCGGACTCGTCCTCGCCCTCACCGTGGCCGTGACCGCGCTGGTCGCCACCCGGCTCGTACGCCCCCTGCGCGCGCTGACCCAGGCCGCGCAGCAGCCGCCCGAGCGCCATGTACGGGTGCCCGTCACCACCCGGGACGAGACCGGCATCCTGGCGCTCGCATTCAACGAACTGACCGATCGCCGCGAGCGGTTGGAGGCGCAGCGCAAGGCGATGGTCAGTGACATCGCACATGAACTGCGCACTCCGCTCACCAACATCCGCGGCTGGCTGGAGGTGGCCCGCGACGGCCTCGTGGACCCCGATCCGGAACTGCTGTCCTCCTTGCACGAGGAGGCCGTGGTCCTGCAACGTGTCATCGACGACCTCCAGGACCTCGCGGCCGCCGACGCGGGCACGCTGCGACTGCACCGCGAGGAGGTGCGCGCCGACGAACTCCTCGAACAGGTCGCGGCGGCACACCGGGTGGGCGCCGAGGCGGCCGGCATCCGGCTGGTGACCGAGGTCGACGGCACACCATGGCTGGACGCCGACCCCGTACGGATGCGGCAGGCGCTCGGCAATCTCGTGTCCAACGCGACCCGACACACCCCGGCCGGCGGCACGATAACCCTCTTCGCGCACCGCGACGCGGACGAGGTCGTGTTCGGGGTGGCCGACACCGGCGCCGGCATCGCTCCCGCGGATCTGGCGAGCGTCTTCGACCGGTTCTGGCGGGCGGAGAAGTCCCGCAGCCGGCGCACCGGCGGCAGTGGCCTGGGCCTCGCGATCGTCCGGCAACTGGTCGCCGCCCACGCCGGAACCGTCTCCGTCACCAGCGAGGTCGGCACCGGTTCGGTCTTCACCATGCGCCTGCCCCGCGCGCGAACACCCGCCACACGTGCCGCCGGTTCCGGCTGAGGAGTATCTGAGAGGCCGTCAGTAGTCCACCGGGTCCCGGCGGAACAGGGTCGTCCACGGGAACGGCTCACCGGGCGCGGATTCCCGGGAACCCCGTGAGTCGTTCGGCGAGGTCAGCGGAACACGTTGTCCGAGTCGTCCAGGATCGACGGGTCGCCGATCGCCGCCTCCCGCGGAACGCGTGACGAGGTCTGGTACATCGCCTCGATCTCGGCCGCGTACCGCTGGGCGATCGCGTCCCGGCGCAGTTTCAGCGAAGGCGTCAGCAGCCCGTTGGACAGGTCGAAGGGCTCGGGGAGGACACGGAAGACGCGGATGGACTCGGAGCGGGACACGGTGCTGTTGGCCGCCGCGACCGCGCGCCTGACCTCCTCGCGCAGCTCGTTCTCCTCACGCGCGTCCCGGGCCGGTGACTCACCCTTGGCCCGGGCCGCCCGCCAGTGCGTCACGAACTCGGGGTCCAGGGTGATGAGGGCGCCCACACAGGGCCTGTTGTCGCCCACGACGGCCGCCTGGTGGATCAGCGGATGGACCCGAAGACGTTCCTCCAGAGCCGCCGGGGCCACGCTCTTGCCCCCGCTGGTGATGATGATGTCCTTCTTGCGTCCGGTGATGGTCAGATAGCCGTCGGAGTCGACCCGGCCGATGTCCCCGGTCGCCAGCCAGCCGTTGCGGAACGAGGCCGCGGTCGCCGCGGCGTCGTTGATGTAGCCCTGGAACACGGAGGGCCCCCACACGAGGATCTCCCCGTCGTCGGACACCTCGATCTCCGTGCCCGGCAGGGCCTGCCCGACGGTGCCGAACTTCTCCCGGCCGACCGGCTGGGCGGTGATCCCTCCGCTGGTCTCCGTGAGTCCGTATCCGTCGTGGATGAAGATGCCGATTCCCGCGAAGAACAGGGCGAGTTCACGATTCAGCGGCGATCCGCCCGAGACCGCGCCGCAGACCCGCCCGCCGAGCGCGGCGCGCAGCCGCTTGTACACCGTCTTCTCGTACAGGGAGTGCTGGAGCCGCAGATCGAAACCCGGGCCCGGCCCCGTGCCGAGCCGCCGCTGTTCCTCGGCCAGGGCGAAGTCCTGTGCCGTACGTACGGCACGCTCGAACAGCACGCCGCGACCTGCTCGTTGGGAGGCCCGCACGAAGTTCTTGTAGATCCTCTCGAACACGGACGGGACGGCGTACAGATAGGTGGGCCGGAACGAGAGCATGGCCTCGGAAAGGGTCTCCTCCCGCAGATCCGGCTCGTGGCCCATCAGGATGCCGCCGCGCAGACAGATCCCCTGGATCATCAGCCCGTAGGCGTGGGAGAAGGGCAGGAAGGCGAGGACGGCCGGCTGCGTGTCCGGCGGAGCCGCCGTCTTCCTCCAGCCTTCGAGCAGTGTGTCGCACGGGCTCGCCAGACTGCGGTGCGTCAGCGCGCAGCCCTTCGGCTGTCCCGTCGTGCCGGAGGTGTACGCGACGACCGCGGTGGAGTCGGCGAGCACGATCCGGCGCAGCGAGTCGATCGCGGTCGCGGGTATCGTCCGGCCGCGCTCCATCAACTGGGCCATCGCCCCGGTGTCCAACTGCCAGACATGGCGCAGGAACGGGAGCGCGGCGCACGCGGAGCCGACCGTCATGATGCCCTGCTCGTCCTCCACGACCACGCCCACGCAGTGCGCGTCCTGCAAGATCCAGGCGACCTGCTCGTGGGACGACGTCGGGTAGACCGGCACGATCTCGGCGCCCACCGACCACAGGGCATAGCTGAGCACCGTCCACTCGTAGCGGGTGCGCGCCATGATGGCCACACGGTCGCCCGGCCGGATACCGGACCGGACGAACCCCCTTGCCACATCGACGACTTCGTCCCACAGCTCGGCCGCCGTCACATGGATCCAGTCGTCCGACCGGCCCTCGGCGCGGCGTGCGAGCTGCGGCAGATCGGGCGTCTTGAGCGCCGTTTCGCGAAGACTGTCGGCAAGTCCCCCCTGGGTGCGCGCAGTCGGCGGTGCAGAAAGGTGGGACTGATGCATTCGGCCGCTCCGGAATTCTCCTCGACGCGACCTCACCCCAGGAGGCGCCGATGCCAAGGATTACTGAATGTAGCCCACAAGGGAGCGTTCCGTGTCCTGTTCCGGCATGCGTTCGCCCGCCGCTGAGTCCTGGTTCGGCGGCATGCCGTCTCGTTCCCTCGAAACGCGGCCGGACGCGGCCCGGCGGCGGCACCGCGAGCCGCCGCTTCATTCGTCACTCGGGCGACGGATCGCCCGTTCGCCCTTCCGGGAAGAGGGCCCGGGCTGACAGACTCCGCTGGTGCGCGACTTCGACATGCTCGTCATCGGATCCGGCCCGGGTGGACAGAAAGCCGCGATCGCAGCGGCCAAGCTCGGCCGTCGGGTCGCCGTCATCGACCGCCCCGACATGGTCGGCGGGGTCTCCATCCACACCGGAACCATCCCCTCCAAGACGCTGCGTGAGGCGGTGCTGTATCTCAGCGGCCTCAGCCAGCGGGATCTGTACGGCCAGAGCTACCGCCTGAAGGAGGACATCACCGTCGCCGATCTGACCGCTCGCACCGAGCACGTGGTCAGCCGCGAGGTGGACGTCATCCGCAGCCAGCTCTCCCGCAACCACGTGTCCCTGTTCGCCGGCGTCGGCCGGTTCGTGGACGACCACACGGTCGCCCTGACCGAGGCGAACGGCAACGAGAAGCGGCTCAGCGCCGACCACATCGTCATCGCCACGGGCACGCGCCCGGCGCGGCCCGACACCGTCGCCTTCGACGGACGGACGATCATGGACTCGGACAACGTCCTGAACCTGGAGCAGGTGCCGCGCTCCATGGTCATCGTCGGCGCGGGGGTGATCGGCATGGAGTACGCCTCCATGTTCGCCGCCCTCGGCTCCAAGATCACGGTGGTGGAGAAGCGGTCCGGGATGCTCGACTTCTGTGACGTCGAGGTGATCGAGTCGCTGAAGTACCACCTGCGCGAGCTGGCCGTCACCTTCCGGTTCGGCGAGACCGTCGCCTCCGTGGAGAGCCATTCCCGGGGCACGCTCACGGTCCTGGAGAGCGGCAAGAAGATACCCGCCGACGCGGTCATGTACTCGGCGGGGCGGCAGGGCCTCACCGACGAACTCGACCTCGGCAAGGCGGGGTTGTCCGCCGACCCGCGCGGCCGCATCACCGTCGACGAGCACTACCGCACCGAGGTGCCGCACATCTACGCCGTCGGTGACGTCATCGGCTTCCCGGCACTCGCGGCCACCTCGATGGAACAGGGCCGTACGGCGGCGTACCACGCCTGCGGGGAGCCGGTGAACCGGATGCTCGACCAGCAGCCGATCGGCATCTACACCATCCCGGAGATCAGTTTCATCGGCCGGACCGAGGACCAACTCACCGAGGAATGCGTGCCGTTCGAGGTGGGGATCTCCCGCTACCGGGAACTGGCCCGGGGACAGATCATCGGCGACTCGCACGGCATGCTGAAGCTGCTGGTCTCGCCCGAGGACCGCAAACTCCTCGGCGTCCACTGCTTCGGCACCGGCGCGACCGAGCTCATCCACATCGGGCAGTCGGTCATGGGCTGCGGCGGAACGGTCGACTATCTCGTCGACGCCGTCTTCAACTACCCGACGCTCGCCGAGTCCTACAAGGTCGCCGCCCTCGACGCGACCAACAAGATCCGGCAGATCGACCGCCTCAGGGACTGACCGCCGTACGGTCTTCGCGAACGTACTGCGCGACACGGTTCCGGCATGGCACCGTGGACCCAGGGTCTGGCCCGTCACTCCCCCCGTGGTGACGGGTCAGACCTTTTCGCCGCCCGGCGCCCGCCCGCTGCCGTCCTCCAGCTGTCGGCCGCCCGCTCTCGCCCTCCCGCTCCCCGCCGTCCGCCCGAGCCCGTTCGCGGGAGCGCCCGGTGCCTGCCCGGCAGGAAAGCCGCCGGTCCCGGAACTATCGTGAAGAACGGCCGGTCCGTGCCGGAGCCCGAGGAGCCCGAGGAGCCCGAGGAGCCCGAGGAGCCCGAGGAGCCCGACGGGGACCGCCTCGACGGCGGCCGTGTGCCGTCCCGACGAGGAGGAACCGGATGAACGGCACGATGCGCGCGGTACGCGGTCATCGGCGGGGCGGGCCTGAGGAGCTGATCTACGAGGTCGCGCCGAAGCCCGTCCCCGGGCACGGTGACGTGCTGATCGAGGTGCGGGCGGCGTCGGTCACCCCGGGGGAGCTCGACTGGGACGCGACCTGGACCGACAGCTTCGACGACGGCCGCCCGCGACTGCCGATCGTGCCGTCCAAGGAGTTCTCCGGTGTGGTGGCCGAGCTCGGCCACGGCGTCACCGGCTTCAGGCCGGGCGAGGCGGTCTACGGGCTGATCCCCTTCACCCGGGACGGAGCGGCGGCCGAGTACGTGTCCGTTCCCGCGGCGGATCTCGCCGCCAAGCCGGGGTCGCTGGACCACGAGCGCGCGGCCGCACTGCCGCTCGCGGGCCTGACGGCGTGGCAGGGCCTTGTCACCCACGCCGGCGTCGAGCCGGGACAGCGCGTGCTGGTGCACGGCGGCGCGGGGGGTGTGGGCTCGTTCGCCGTCCAGGTGGCGGCCGCGCTGGGGGCCGAGGTGACGGCCACGGCGGCGGACCGGGACGCCGACTTCGTGCGGGGCCTGGGCGCGGACACGGTGATCGACTACGCGGAGCAGCGCTTCGAGAACGAGGTGAAGGACGCGGACGTCGTCTTCGACACCGTCGGAGGAGACACCCTGGCCCGTTCCTGGCAGGTACTGCGTCCCGGCGGGGTCCTGGTCGGCGTCGTCGAGCCGCCGGAGCCCCCTGAGGGCTCGGACGCCCGCGCGGTGTTCTTCGTGGTCGAGCCGGACCGGGCCGGTCTGGAGGAGCTGAACGCCCTGGTCGACGCGGGCCGGCTGATCCCGCAGGTGGACCGGATCGTTCCCCTGGAGAGCGCCCCGGGGGCCTACGCGGCCCTCGAACGTGAGCACCGGCGGGGCAAGATCGTACTGCGGGTCTCCTGAGGCGGGGGCGGCTCCCGGGGTGCTGTGCCGGGGTCCGTCGGTCACGCGGGCCGGTGCCGTGCCGTACGGCTGGACAGGCGGCGGCCTCCCGGTCCCGTGGGGGTCGTCACACGTGACAGCGAGGGTGAACAAGCGCTTAGATAGTGAGTCCGACCTCGTCCGCGCGTGCTGGAGGCCCCGTTGCTGTTCACATCCGTCGACGACGTCTCCGCACGCCTCGCCGACGCGGGCTATCTGGCCTCGCCCGCCGTCGCCACCACGGTCTTCCTGGCCGACCGGCTCGGCAAACCCCTCCTCGTGGAGGGTCCCGCAGGCGTGGGCAAGACCGAACTCGCCAAGGCCGTCGCACAGGTCGCCGGTGCCCGGCTCGTCCGCCTCCAGTGCTATGAAGGCGTGGACGAGTCACGGGCGTTGTACGAGTGGAACCACGCCAAGCAGCTGCTGCGCATCACCGCCGGCCGGGACGAGACATGGGACGACACACGCACGGACATCTTCTCCGAGGAGTTCCTGCTGCCGCGCCCGCTGCTGACCGCCATCCGCGGCGACGACCCCAAGGTCCTGCTGATCGACGAGACCGACAAGGCCGACATCGAGGTCGAGGGACTGCTCCTGGAAGTGCTCAGCGACTTCCAGGTCACCGTTCCCGAGCTGGGCACGATCACCGCCACCAGCCGCCCCTTCGTGGTGCTCACCTCGAACGCGAGCCGTGAACTGTCCGAGGCCCTGCGCCGCCGCTGCCTCTTCCTCCACATCGGCTTCCCCGAAGAGGAGCTGGAGCGCCGGATCGTACGGCTGAAGGTGCCCGAGCTCGACGACGCGCTCACCGAGTCCGTGGTGCGGGTCGTCGGGGCGCTGCGGGAGATGGATCTTCGGAAGGTCCCCTCCGTCGCGGAGACCATCGACTGGGCCAGCACCCTGCTCGCGCTGGGCGCGAGCACCCTCGACGAGAACGTCGTACGGGACAGCCTCGGCGTGATCCTCAAGCATCAGGACGACGTACTGAAGGCGGCGGCCAAGCTCGACCTGGGCGCCGTGTGAACGCCGCCGCGCCCGCGGGCGGGACCGCCCCGGCGGACGGGGTCGCGGACCGGCTGACGGGACTCGTCGGCGCGCTCCGCTCGCACGGCGTGCGCATCGGGACCGGCGAGACCGTGGACGCCGCGCGGGCGGTGGCGGCGCTGGGCTTCGCCGACCGTGACCGGCTGCGCGAGGGGCTGGCCGCCACCCTCCTGCACAACCCGGGCCAGCGCCGGGTGTTCGACCCCGTCTTCGACGTGTACTTCCCGCGAGGCGTCGGAGTGCCGGAGGGCGTCGCACCCGCGGACCGGGACGGTCTGCGGGACCGGCTCGCGGCCGCCCTCGCCGCCGACGACCAGGCACTCATGGCGCGGTTGGCCATCGAGGCCGTCGACGGATTCGGCGGCTACGGGGGCACGACGGCGACGGACGGCTGGTCGTCGTACCAGACGCTCGACCGGCTGCGGCCGCAGACGCTGATGGCCCGCGTGCGGGACGGCGTGCGTGCGCGGGGCGGTGCGGAGGGATTCACCGACCGGCTCCTGGAGGACGAGATCCGGCAGCGTATCGAGGTGTTCCGGAGGCAGGTCGCGACGGAGGCACGGCGCCGGATCGCCGAGCGGCGCGACCGCGACGAGATCGCCCGGCGCGCGGTCGCCCCCACCGCCGACCGCGTCGACTTCCTGTTCGCCGGCCGTGACCGGCTCGCCGAACTGCGCAAGGCCGTACAGCCGCTCGCGCGCAAACTGGCCACCCGTCTCGCCGCGCGCCGCCGCAGGTCCCGTCGCGGCACCGTCGATCTGCGGCGCACCCTGCGCGGATCGCTGTCCACGGGCGGGGTGCCGATGCGCCCCGTGCTGCGCAGGCGCCGTCCCGTGCGGCCCGAACTGGTGCTGCTGTGCGATGTGTCGGGGTCGGTGTCGGGCTTCTCGGACTTCACCATGCTGCTCGTGCAGGCGCTGCACGACCAGTTCAGCAAGGTGCGGGTGTTCGCCTTCGTCAACCGGGTCGACGAGGTGACCGGGCTGATCGGGCCCGGCGCCGCCGACCCCGAGGGGCTGAGCGCCCGGATCCGCGCGGAGGCGGAGATCACGGGCTGGCACGGCAGCAGCGACTACGGGGTCGCGTTCGGCGAGTTCGCCGAGCGGTACACCGGCGCGGTCGGCTCCCGGACGACCGTCTTCGTGCTCGGCGACGCCCGTACGAACATGAGCGACCCCAACCTGCCCGCCGTCCGGCAGCTCACCCGGCAGGCCCGCCGTGCCTACTGGCTGAACCCCGAGGCACGCTCGCAGTGGGGCACGGGCGACTCGGCGGCCCTCGCCTACGCGGAACTCGTGGAGATGCACGAGTGCCGCAACGTCCAGCAGCTCAGCGCGCTGATCGGCCGGCTGCTCCCCGTCTGAACGAACGCGACGGCGCGACGGTCAGGCCGGGCTCGCACCGCGCCCGCTCGCACCGCACCCGCTCGCACCGCGCGGGTACTTACGGTCTCCGGAGTTTGCGCGGCAGGGCGACGCGGGCCGCGCGGGTACTCACGGTGCCAGGAGTCTGCGCAGCCAGGCGATGCGGGCCGCGCGGGCGGTCCGGGCGAGCGCGGTGTGCGGGGCGAAGGCGTCGAAGCCGTGGAAGCCGCCGGGCCACACGTGCAGCTCGGCCACCCCGCCCGCCTGCCAGATCCGGGACGCGTAGTCCACGACCTCGTCCCGGAAGGTCTCCGCGGAGCCGACGTCGAGGAAGGCCGGAGGCAACCCGGACAGGTCCGAGGCCCGGGCCGGCGCGGCGTATGCGGGCACGTCGGGGCCGCCGCGGGCATCGCCCAGCACGGCGGTCCAGGCGGTCTCGTTGGCCGTACGGTCCCAGGCGCCGACGCCCGCCATCTGGTGCGCGGACAGGCTGTCGTTGCGGTCGTCGAGCATCGGATACATCAGGACCTGCGCGAGCGGCCGGGGCCCCCTACGGTCCCTGGCGAGCAGGGCGAGTGCCGCGGTGAGGCCGCCGCCCGCGCTGGCGCCCGCCACGACGATCCGCTCCGGATCACCGCCGAGCTCCCCGGCGTGCCGCGCCGTCCACAGCAGACCGGCATAGACGTCCTCCACCCCGGCCGGGTAAGGGTGTTCGGGGGCCAGCCGGTACTCCACGGACACCACGACCGCGTCCAGTTCCCTCGCCCACTCCAGGACGAGCTCCACCCCGGCCCGGTTGTTGCCGAGGACCATGCCGCCGCCGTGGGAGTGGTAGATCACCGGGCGAGGCCCGTTCGCGGGCGGTGCCGAGGGCCTGATGACGAGCAGCGAGACGCCGGGAGCGCCGTCGGGCCCCGGCACCGTCAGGTCCGTGGTCGTGAAGGCGCCGCCGTCGGTGAGGTCGTACACGGGCACGGCGGGTTCGGGCAGCGCGTGCAGGGCGGCGATGTCCGCCAGGCTCGGGCCGGACGGCACGGACGGTCCGACCGCCGCGAGGGCGGCAGCCAGCTCGGGGTCGAACGGGGGCGGTACCAACAGCATGATGTCTCCTCGCGCCGAGCCCGGCGGCTCCCGGATCCCATGATCGGGTGCCGTGCTCCCGGACCGGGAGCCGCCGTACGGCGGAACCTGCCCGCGACCCGGCCGGACATGCGCGCCGCGGTGACGCCCGAGGGCGTCGCCGCGACGAACAGCGAAACGGGCTGCCGCGAGAAGCGTCAGCCGTCGATGCGGTGGGTCGTCCAGAACGACGTCAGGTCCGTGGTCGTGGCCGCCTGCGCGGCCGCCTTGAACTCGGCCGTGGTGGAGACGCCGTACCAGTGCGAAGTGGCGTAGCTCTTCAGCAGGTTGGTCATCACGGTGTCGCCGAGCACGCGCCGCAGGTCGTGCAGGGCGCACTTGCCGTAGCCGTAGACGACGGTGGAGTAGCGGGACGAGTGCGCGTCCCAGTAGGCCATCGAGTTGGTGATCTTCTCCGCGGACGAGGCCCAGGAGACGCTGCTCCAGCAGCTGGTCCCGGTCTTGCCCTGCGCCAGGTCGGTGGCGTAGTCGGTGAACGCCTCGTCGAGCCACGGGCTGTTGTACTCGTCGTCACCGACGATCCCGTAGAACCACTGATGGCCGATCTCGTGGGTGAGCGCCGTGGTGCTGACCAGGTCGAGGACGAACCCGGGGTACTCCATGCCGCCGAACCAGTAGTTGTTGTCGATCACCGCGTCCAGCTCGCCGTACGGGTACGCGCCGAAGCGCGCCGCGTGGGCGTCCACCGCGGACTTGGCGGTGGAGAGCATCGACTGCGCGTCGGATGAGCTGATGCCCGACACGGAGTAGATGTTGATCGCGGTGCCCGCGGTGGAGGTGCCGGAGATCTTGGTGAACGGACCCGCGGCCCAGGCGAAGTCACGGACCTTGGAGGCCGTGGCCGTGGTGACGGTGCGGCCGCTGGAGCCGGCGGTGTCGACCGAGGTGCCGGTGGCCGGGACGAGCAGACTCGTCGGGTGGTCGAGGGTCACCTTGAAGTCGGCGGCCAGCGAGTAGAAGGACTCGCCGTTGTTCGTGTACGGGTCCAGGTGCCAGCCGGAGCCGTCCTTGACCGCGAGTACGGGCAGGGCGTTGCCGATGTTGACGAACGCGCCGTCGTAGCCGAAGCGGTCGGCGCCGCTGGGCACGGTGATGGCCAGGTCGAAGCCGATCGTCGCGCTCTGGCCCTGTGCCAGCGGTGAGGCCAGGCTGATCTGGAGGGCCGTGCAGGCGACCGAGAGGGAACCGGCGGTGCCGCCGCTGACGTTGCTGACGGTGATGGGCATCGCCGAGCACGTGCCGTGGTAGTTGTCCCACAGCCTCAGATACACCTCGCTGAGCGCGGTGGAGGAGGCGTTGGTGAACGTCACGCTCTCGTGCCCGGTCCAGCCGGTACCGCTCGTGTTGCTGGTCAGGCTGACCGTGTACGCGGGGGCCGAGGGCGTACGGGTGGAGTCGGCCGGCGGGGTCGTGCCACCCGAGGTGTTCAGGGCGATGTCGTCGAGGACGAAGCTCGACTGGAGGCTGGAGTCCTCCGTGCCGGTGAAGGCGAGGGTGACGGTCTGGCCCGCGAACGCCGAGACGTCGAACGTCTTCTGGGCGTACCCGGACGCCTTGTTGAGGTTCGAGTACGTCGCCAGCGTCGTGCTGCCGATCTTCGCCGTCAGCTTGTCGTAGGCCGTCGACGAGGTCGTCTCCGCCGTGTCGATGTGCAGCCAGAACGTGAGGCTGGCACTGCTGCACCCGGACGGGATCGTGACGCTCTGCGAGAGCGTGTCGGTGTGGGTGCTGCCGACGCCGTCCAGCCAGGCGAAGCTGGTGCCGCCGTGGGCACTCTGGCCGGTTCGGCTGGTGATGACGGTGGTCGAGGACTGGGTCCAGGGCGAAGTGCCGCTCTCGAAGCCGCCGTTGGTCACGACCTGAGCGGGTGTGCAGGCGGCCGCCGCGGCCGGTGCCGTGCTGGGCGAGGCTGCCGCGGGGGTGCCGGGGAGCGAGACTGCGGCCAGGGCGGCGACGACGAGGACGCGTGCCGCCAGGGCCTTGAGGGGGGTCGGTCTCACACGAAACTCCTTTGAGGCGGCCGGGATTCCGGCCTGCTCGGTGGCCGCCCGGGACGACTGGGGTGCGCCGCTGGGTGGCCGCGGGCCGCGCGCGGGTGCGCGCGGTCGCTTGGTGAGATTTCCGTGCCGTCACCCTGGGGTCAGGGCGACGGCACCGGAAAGCCTCGCAGATTTGACCGAGACATGCCATCGCTCCGAGGGGGTGGATGAGGTACCAGTGACCGGTCGCCGTCCCCCGCTCCCTTGGCGGGTCGACGCGCGCGCATCGCGGGACGTCCCGAGAATTCGGCTGTCCGGCGTCCCAAGTCGCAGGTCACGCAGGTGAGACGACGGCGGGACGCTTCCCGGGAGCCTTCGCGCACCCCTCGGCGGTGGCCTGCTGCATACCGTTGCCGGGGCGTAGACGGGGAGTCGGCGCCTGTGTGGTCCTGACCCCGTGCGGGTCAGGAAGCGCAACCGACCGAAGTATGAAACTGGGGGAACAGACATGCGTGGCAAGCGCGTTGCTCAAGTGATCGGAACGATGGCGCTCGGTCCGATCCTCGTACTGACGACGAGCGTGGCGGCCCATGCCGACGGTGACGTCGTGTGGAACCACCAGAACGGCGGAGGCTGTCTCAGCGGCATGTGGGACCACCACCTCGGCTGGAACGACGTGGGCCTCTACCCTTGCTCGTTCGGCGCCGCCAAGTGGCACGACGTCAATGTTGGAGGCGGTGTCTGGATCGAGCGGCTGGCGGAGGTCCCGGGGTCCTGCCTTGCCGGGTACACCGACAGCGACGCGTACGTGGAGGCCTGTAGCAGCGGCCGGAACGACTACCAGCGCTGGCGGGAGATCAACACGGGTGGCGGCTGGAAGCTCCAGAACGTGGCCACCGGCGAGTGCCTCGACGCCAACGACGCCAAGAAGGTCTACACGCACGCGTGCAACGACGGAAATGTCTACCAGCTCTGGTCGTGACTGAGGGACTGAGGGACTGAGGGACTGAGGGACTGACGGACCGAGGGACTGACGGACTGAGGGGCTGACCGCCCGACGGCCCCAAGTGCCCTGTGGGGTGAGGCGGGGTCCTGGGCGACCAGGGCCCCGCCGTGTCGGGCCGTGTCGTGCCCTGTCACCCGCTGTCGGAACCGTCGCTGACGGGAGCGGAGGCATACGGCTCCAGGAGGGCGGGCGTCAACCGTGCCCATGGATTGGGGAGTTCGCCCGTCACCGGCCCGGCCACCGCCGCACCGCGTTCGCGCGCGGTGCGAACGGCCAGCGGGACGAGCGCCTCGGGGACGCCGTAGACCAGATGACAGAACAGCTCGGGCGGGTGCCGCGCTGTCCACACCGGTCTGCTGAACGCCGACACATAGGTGGACCAGTGGCCCTCGAACGTGACGAGCAGATCGGCGAGGCGGGCGTACCCGGGCGCCGGATGAACGCCCGTGTTCAGCACGACCGGAGCCGCGCCGAGCCGGCGCAGACTCTGCACCAGCCGTCTGCAACCGGGCAGCGCCGCCGAGGTCGGAGCAACCTGGTCGAGGAAACACCCCTGCGTTCCGTACCACTCCCGGTGCCGCAGGACCTCGTGGGCTATGACGTCCGGATCGCGCGCGCCGTAGTCCGTGTCGACATAGCCGAGCAGCCGGGCGCCCGCCGAGCGCAGCGCGTCCGTCGCCGCGGTGAACGCGGGATCCGGGCCCTCGCCCGGCCCGTCCGCCGGGTTGATGACGACCCCGTACGTCCGGTCGGCCGCCCCGATCAGCCGGTGCCAGGCGCCCGGGTCCTCGCCCGGGTGGACGTACAGCGGAATCAGCAGGCTCATGGCTTCCGGTCGCCTTCGCCCCGCGGGACGGGAACGGTCCCCGTCGCCGCCCAGAGCGCGGCCAGCGAGTCGTCGAGCGTCAGCGTCGGCCGCCAGCCGAGTGCCGCCTCGGCGGCGGTGATGTCGGAGCACTGCCACGACACCTCGCCGGAGCGGGCCGAACCGCCGCCGTTCTCCTCGATACGCCCCCGGAATCCGGCGACGCGCGCCAGGCCGCCCACCAGGTCGCGCACCGGGACGGCCTTGCCGCCCCCGATGTTGAGAACCCGCGGCAGCTGCCCGGGGACCGTCGCCGCCGAGGCCGCCGCCCGGGCCACGTCGCGTACGTCCACGAAGTCGCGGTACGCCGAGAGGTCACCCAGCCGGACGACCGCGTCCGGGTCCGGGCCGGCGTCGCGCAGCAGTCCCGCGATCCGGCCCGGCAGCCCTGTGGAAGGCGCCCCCGGACCAACGGGGTTGCCCACCCGCAGCACCACCGCGTCCAGCCCGGAGGTGGTCACGGTGACCGTTCCCGCGAGCTTGGTGGCCCCGTACGGGGTGACGGGGCTGGTGGCCGCGGACTCGGTCACGCCGGTGTCCCGGACACCTGGACCGTATTCGGCGGCCGAGCCCAGATGGATCAGCCGGGCGGCCGGGGCCGCCTCACGCAGCGCCGCGCAAAGGACCGCGGGGCCACGGGAGTTGACCTCGGAGAGGGTCACGGCGTCGCCGCCGGTCGCGCCGGCGCAGTTGATGACGGCGTCGGGTGCGGCCGCCGCCAGGGTCGCGGCCAGCCGTTCCCGGCGGGCGGTGGCCAGGTCGATGCCGAACTCGGCGGCGGGCGAGCGCCCGCCGCCGAACACCCGCACACCCGACAGGGTGCGCAGGTGCCCGGCGACATGGCCGCCCAGATAGCCGGTGAAGCCCAGGACGAGAATGCGCATGCGGTGGTCAGGCTCCCTTGAGCAACAGCGACTTGCGGGTGGTGAACTCGGCGTTGGCCCGGTCGTAGTCGTCCGGGCGGCCGATGTCGAGCCAGTAGCCCTCGAACTCGTAGGCGTGCGGCTCGTTCCCACTCCGCAGCAGGTCGAGGACCAGCTCGTCGAAGCCCAGCGGCAGCCCCGCCGTGTAGTTCTCGAGCGTGGAGAGCGACAGGCCGTACACGCCCATGGAGACGCGGTAGTCCATGCTCGGCTTCTCGGTGAAGGCGACCACCTTGCGCTCGTCGGTGGTCAGCACACCGAAGTCGATGCGCACCTGGCGCGCGAACGTCGCGATGGTCAACGGCGCTTCCGAACCGCGGTGTTGCCGCAGAACGTCGCCGAAGTCGAGGTCGGTGAGCACGTCGCCGTTCATCACGAGGAACGATTCGGGCAGCCGGTCGCGCATGGTCAGCAGCGGCCCCATGGTGCCGAGCGGACTCTCCTCGGTGGAGTAGTCGACCGCCAGGCCCCATTGGGACCCGTCGCCGACGTAGGCGCGGATGATCTCGCCCAGGTGGCCGATGGCGATGGTGCAGCTGGTGAAGCCGGTCGAGGCCAGCTGGCGCAGCACGATCTCCAGGATGGCGTGCTGGTCGCCGATGGGGACGAGCGGTTTGGGCAGGGCGGTGGTGTAGGGCCGCAACCGGACGCCCTTGCCTCCGGCCAGGATCACTGCGTGCATGAGGTTCTTCTTTCGTGGGACGGGCCGGACGGGGTCAGATGTTGTAGATGCCGGTTTTGTAGCGGGCCAGGTTCGCCGGTTCGCGGAAGAACTCGACGGTCCGTGCGAGGCCTTGCTCCAGATCGTGGGCGGGGCTCCAGCCGGTCGCCTCGGCCAGCCGGGTGGCGTCGGCGACCAGCCGCATCACCTCCGAGTTGGCCGGCCGGATGCGCCCCGAGTCCTCGCGCACGTCGAGGGCGGTGTCCATCACCTTGCCGATCAGCGCCACCAGGTCACCGACCGAGATCTCGCCGCCCGTACCGGCGTTGAGGGTCCTGCCCACGACCCGGTCCGCGGGTGCCGTGCCCACGGCGAGGAACGCCTGGGCGGTGTCCTCGACGAAGGTGAAGTCGCGGGTGGGCCGCAGATCGCCGAGGGTGATGGCGCGTTCGCCCGCGGCCACCTGGCCGATGACGGTGGGGATGACCGCGCGCATCGACTGGCGCGGGCCGAAGGTGTTGAACGGTCGCAGCGTCACCACCGGCGTGCCGAAACTTGCGTGGTAGCTGTCGGCCAGCCGGTCCGCGCCCGCCTTCGAAGCGGCGTACGGGGACTGGGTGTTGATGGGGTGGTCCTCGGTGATCGGCACGGTCTGGGCGGTGCCGTAGGTCTCGCTGGTGGAGGTGTGCACGAGGCGGGGCGTGCCGAGCGCGCGCACCGCCTCCAGCACGTTGAGGGTGCCGGTGACGTTGGTGTCCACATAGCTGTGCGGTGCCTGGTAGGAGTACGGGATCGCGATGAGCGCGGCCAAGTGGTAGACGCAGTCGGCGCCTTCGGCCAGGCCGCGGACCGAACCCGGGTCCCGCACGTCGCCCAGGACGATGTCGACCTGGTCCAGGACATCGGGACGCAGTGTCTCCAGCCAGCCGTACGAGGAGAAGGAGTTGTACTGCGCCATGGCCCTCACCCGATGCCCGGAGGCGACCAGCGCCTCGGTGAGGTGGGAGCCGATGAAACCCTCGGCTCCGGTGACGGCGGCGAGCGGTTGGGTGGTCAACTCGTGGGTCCTTCCGATTGGTTGCTCATGCTTTGGTTCATGTGACGGGTGAAGCGGACGGAGGCACGGTGGCCCTCCGGACTCGTCCGGGCGGGCTGTGCGGCGGTGGTTCAGGCGTGCGGCGCCGGTCGTCCCAGCAGCCGCACGGCGCAGGCCGTGAGACACAGGCAGGCCGTGCCGCAGGACAGCGTCAGGACGACGGCGCCCGGCAGGGAACGGAGCGCCACTGCCGAGGCGGCACCGCAGGCCGCCGTGAGGCAGACCGCGGCCGGCTGCCAGGCCGCCCCGAAGGCCTGGAGCAGCAGAGCGGTCCACAGCGTGGCCGCGAGCAGCAACAGCGGGGCCGGCTCCGCGCCGGTGAGCAGGGCGGCGGGCAGCAGCGGGAGCACGTAGGACAGCAGGCAGAGACCGAGGACGCCGGTCGAACGCAGCAGGAAGGCGGCCGGAGTCGCCGTCGCCCGCAGCGCGGACACGGACATCCCGCGATACCGGTACAGCAGCCACTCCGCCGGTCCCATGCTCACGGTCAGCGCGATCACGGCGTACGGATGCTGCCGGCCCTCCAGCAGCACCAGCACCCCGGCGGACAGCCCGAACACGCCGTACGGCAGCGACTGCAGCGGCGACGGACGGGCACTGCCGGTGGCCGGGGGCGTTCCGCGGGTGGCCCGCAGCGCCCACCCGGCCGCGGCGACCGCGCCGAGCACGGACAGCAGCGGCAGGGCGACGCGCGGCACGGTCCCGGGATCCCACCACGGCAGTGCCGCCGTGCCCGCGATCAGCGGGGTGAGCGCGGCCAGCAGCAGCCGCTCCCCGCCCAGCACGAGCAGCACCCCGGCCGCCGCGAGATACATCGACTGGGCCGCGGCGACCCCGATCGCGGTGTCCGAGCCGGCGAACAGCGCGCCGGATCCCGTCGCGGCGAGCGCGCCGAGCGGTGCCCCCTTCAGCAGGGTCAGGCCCGCCTCGCGGCGGCCTGTGGTCATGCGGAGGTAGGCGCGGTGCCCGAGCGCCTGGCCCCACGCCCAGGAGGCGAGTCCGGCCACCACCAGGACGTCGAGATCCCGGCCCGCGTGCCACAGCTTCCCGGTCAGCAGATAGGCGAGGCCCGGCACGGCGAACAGCGCCCCGCGCAGCCCGCAGCGCACATGGTCCGGGCGCCACGGGTTGTCCGGTCGCGGCGGCTCGGGAAAGGTGCGCGGCACCCGCTCGTACAGCGCGGAGGCGAGCGAGAAGAGGTTCGGATGCCCGTACCGCTCCTGGATGATCTCGGCGGTCAGCCCCTCCGACTCCAGCAGGGCCGCCACCTCGTACGGGTGAACGGCCGGGCCGATGCCCTCCGCCAGCTCGGCGGCGAGCCGGTCGACCGCGTCCCGGTCCGCGCCGGGTCCGGGAGCGGACCGGGCGGGCGAACGGTCGGCGAGCCGCAGGGACAGCGTGTCGTCACCCGTGCCGCCGGGTTCCAGCGCCATCGGACCGCTCATCCGGCCAGGCTCCTCGACTTGGACGCGGCCGCCCGGCCACCCGGTACCGCGAGCGGGGCGCAGGCCGCCCCGGCATCGCTCGGGACGATCCGGCCGAGCGTCGACAGTTCCAGGTAGATGGTCCGGAACGTGTCGACGGTCTGCCGCAGGGTGAACTGCTCGATGACGCGCAGCCGTGCGGCCTCGCCCATCGAGGCGCGCCGCCGGGGGTCACCGAGCAGTTCGAGCGCCGCAGCGGCCATGGCGCCCGGGTCGCGTGGCGGGACGACGAGGCCGCTGTCGCCGACGGCCTCGCGCACCCCGCCCACGTCCGTGGACACGGTCGCCCGCCCGCACGACATGGCCTCGATCAGGGTGAACGGGAATCCCTCGCTGATGCTGGAGAGCATCACGACGTTGCCCGCCGCGTAGGCGTCCTTGATGTCGTCCACCCGGCCCTCGAAGGTGACCGCGTCGGCCTGCCCCAGCTCGGCGGCCAGTGCCTCGCAGCGTTCGCGGTAGGCCTCGCCGCCGCGCGGTGTGCCGCCGAACAACCGCAGTCGCGCGTCCGGGTGCCGGGCCCGTACGAGAGCGAACGCCCGGATCAGGGTCTCCAGGTCCTTGATCGGATCGACGCGTCCGGCCCAGCTCAGCGTCGGGCGCTCCGGCTCAGGACCGGCCGGCGGGAACGAGGCCGGGTCCACGCCGTTGTAGACCGTACGGATCGAGCCGGGTGCGGCACCGCCCTGCTCCTCCCACAGCCGGTTGTAGCGATTGCCCGGGGTGATCAGGGCCGCGCGCCGGTACGTCTCCTCCGCCAGCAGCCGGAAGAAGCCCAGCACGACCGCCTTGACCGGCCAGCGGTACGGGGCGGTGCGGTAGCCGAGGTAGCGCTCGCGCAGATAGACGCCGTGCTCGGTCAGCAGCAGCGGGACGCCGTGCCGTTCTAGCGCGGCCAGGCCCGGCAACGCGGCGACGCCGCCGCTGACCGCGTGCGCCACCCCGTGCTCGGGCAGCGGTGCGGTCAGCGGGCGCAGCGCGTGTTCCAGCAGAGCGGTCGCGGTGATGGCGTCGTGCAGGGTGGGCCGGGCCTCGCGGACGGCCAGCCCCGGGCGGTTCCACACCCCGGTCAGCACGCTGATCGCGCGGTCGCCGCGCAGGAAGGGACTCAGTGTCCCGTCCTGCGCGGCCCGTGCCATCGCGTACAGCGCGCCGGCGAACCGGTCCTCGGCGCAGGGGTCGAGCAGAGCGGTCAGGAACTGTTCGTAGGCGGTGACGAGTTGCCTGCGGCGCCGCCCGCGCGGAGGGCGGCCGTCGGGCGCGGGCCCCCACATGGGGACCGCGACGATGTCCGTGACCTGCGCGGGGATGTCCCACACGAGCGGTTCACGTCCGGTGCCGGTCACGGCGATGACGTCGAAGTCGATGTCGGGCATGCCGTCGACGAGTTGGTCGCACCAGACACTCACGCCACCGTGGCTGTGCGGGTAGGTGCCTTCGGTGAGCAGGGTGACGCGCGTCGCGTTGAGGCGGCGCGCGCCGCGGGGAACGTGCATGGATGTGTGCTCCACGGCCGAGATTGGGGTGGTCGGGCCCGTCCCGGCCCGCATGGAGCGGCCGGGACCTTCGGTCGGTGCGCGGCTCAGTTGTCCGGGCTGTGGGCGGTCCGCTCGGTGACGGCCGCCGGCATGCGGGTGCCTGCTGAGCCGAACAGGTCGATGAGCACGCCGACGGCGAGCACGGTCGTGCGAATGGTCCGCTTCATGCGGTGAAGTCCCCTCCCCGGGCAGGGGTGAGTACCGCTCGCATGGAGCGGCCACCCCCTGACGCGACGCCACAGCCCCCCTCAGACGTGGTCGTCACGCGTTCGTCGCGTCACATAGTGGTGTCTCTGTGGAGCTTTCGTGCGCCTGATGCGATACATGACGGAAAAGTGCGTAACTCGAAAGAGTGATCACCGGACGATGGCGCGGAGGTGCGGTCATCACTCTGGGGTGCCGAGTGATTACTCGGCGAAACGTTACTGTGCTTGCCCGGACCCGGCTCCGGCCGGATCCGGGGCGCTTCGGTCCGCCCGGTCCTGGCGTCAGTGGTCCAGACCGCGACGAGTTTCGGCTGAACCATCGGTTTCAGGACACGCCGGACCGGATCTGTGAAGAACCTGTGTGACGCCGTGGGGGTCCGGAGGAACGGTGGCGACCCCGCCGGCGAACGCGGGCAATTTCCGGTGAGGGGGTGTCAACGGGCCGGAAGGGGACACCCGTCGGTCTTCAGCGGAAAGCGCGCCGAGAAAAGGGGTGACCGCAATCCGGTCATCGAATGGAGCGCCCGTGAATCCCATTCACAGGCGCGGCGCGCATCCGCGGACGAGTTGGAGGATTTCTTCGTGAACGAGAACCTTTGGGGTTACGGCCCGACCAGCGGGTACACGCCCGACGCCGATCTCTCCGGCTACCGGGTGGAGGCGGCCGACGGCCACATCGGCAAGGTCGACAAGCACTCCGGCGAGGTCGGTTCTCAGTACATCGTCGTCGACACCGGCGTCTGGATCTTCGGCAAGGAGGTCCTGCTGCCCGCCGGAACGATCACAGCGATCAGTCACGAGGACAAGACGATCCAGGTCGCCCAGACCAAGGACCAGATCAAGTCGGCACCGGAATTCGACAAGGAAAAGCACCTCGGGGATCCGCACTACCGTGACCAGCTCGGCGGCCACTACGGCTCCGGCCACTGACACGACGCCGGCCGCCGGTGCCCCCTTTTTTCGGGTGGCACCGGCGGTTTTCGTCGTCTCCGGGCGCCGTAAAAGAACGGACACAGGGGACCCCGGCTGGACGGGGGAGACCAGCCGGGGCCGCTTACCTGGTGTGCGGAGGCCGCTCCGCTTCACATACGGGTAACAGTGGGCCATACCGATCTATTCCGCCTCCGCACTCCTTGGAGTCCCTGGAGTCCTCGCAATCCCTGGAGTCCCAGGAGTGCCCACGGCCTCTGAAGAACCCCTGGCCCCCAGTGTGCCTGGCGCCCCCGGAGTCCCTGAAGTCCCTGGAAAGATCAGCGCCCTGCGATGCGGCCCTCCGGGCGCGCGGTGCGGTCCCCACCGGCGTGGCCCCGCATCCGCCCGGCCCGCCCGGCGGGAAGATCGGTCCAGGAGGGCGCGTGCGACGGCGCGGGGCCGTCGGCCCGTGCCCGGACCACCACGCGCGCCCGCCGGCGCGCGGACGGACCGGCTGCTCGGAGGATGGTTCCCATGACCGCGAAGAGTGGTGTGCCCGATGTCCTGATCGTCGGCGGGGGGCTCGCCGGACTGGCGTGCGCCCGCGATCTCGCCGGGTACGGCCTCGGGGTGCGGCTCCTGGAGGCCTCGGACGAGGTGGGCGGCCGGATGCGCTCCGACCCCCACGAGGGCTTCGTCGTCGACCGCGGCTTCCAGGTCTTCAACACCTCCTACCCGCAGGTCAGGCGTCGGATGACCCTGCGCGACCTGCGGCTGCGGCCCTTCACGCCCGGCGTCGTCGTGCACACGGAGGACGGGCCGATGCGCTTCGAGGATCCGACCCGAGGGCGCAGGCGGCTGGGCGACCTGCTCCCGGGGCGCCTCGCGGGAACCCGTGACCTGATCGCGCTGGCCGCCCTGTCCGGCCGGGACATGCTCGCTCCCGCCTCATGGCTCAAGCGCGGCGAGGACCGTACGACCCGTACCGCGCTCGCGGCGGCCGGATTCTCCGAGGAGTTCGTCGAGCGGTTCTTCCGGCCCTTCCTGTCCGGTGTCTTCCTGGAGGACCAGCTGGAGACCTCCGGCCGGGTGTTCCATCTCGTCTGGCGCAGCATGCTGCGCGGCACCCTGTGTCTGCCCGGCGCCGGCATCGGGGCGGTGCCGCGCCTGCTGGCCGACGGGCTGCCCCCGGACGCCGTACGTCTCGGCACCCATGTCACGCGGCTCACGGACGACGGGGTCGAGCTGGAGGCCGGCGGTGAACTCGCCGCGCGGGCCGTGGTCGTCGCCACCGGACCGGGGCCCGCCGCCCGCCTGCTGCCCGGGCTCGGCCTTCCGGCCTACCGGGTCGTGACGACGTACTACCACGCCGCGACCCGTTCTCCGCTGGCCGAACCCGTCCTGCTGACGGACACGAGGCGGCGTTTCCTCAACACCTGCGTCCTGAGCGAAGTGGTCCGCGGCTACGCCCCGCCCGGGATGTCGCTGATCGCCACCTCGGTCCTCGGGCACGACCAGGAGGGCCGGGAGACCTGGCTGCGCGACGCGCTCGCCGAGGTGTACGGAACCGACACCGCTAGCTGGGACCTGCTGACGGTCCGTACCGTTCCGGACGCCCTGCCCGCGATGCCGCCCCCGCAGCCGCTGAGCCTGTCCGCTCGGGTGGCCCCGGGCCGCTATGTGTGCGGAGACCACCGGGCCACGGGCTCGGTCCAGGGCGCGCTGGCATCGGGGGCCCGCGCGGCGCGCGAGGTCGCGGCCGACCTGGCACGGTAGACGCGGCACCCTGGATTCCCCTCCGCAGCCGCAGCCGCAGCCGCAGCCGCAGCCGTGCCGGCACCACCACCCGCAGCCGTTGCGCGGCCGTCTCTGCGCCCCCTCGGCCCCTTCAGGAGACCGTCTCGGGGCTCTACGGCAGTGTCTGTTCCGTCCAGATCGTCTTGCCCTCCGCGGAGTAGCGGATGCCCCAGTTGTGGCTCATCTGCGCGCAGATGAACAGTCCGCGTCCGCCCTCGTCCGCTGTACGGGCGTGGCGCAGGCGCGGAGCCGCTCCGCCCGAGTCGTCGACCTCGCAGGTGAGCGTGGCGTCCTTGACGAGTCGCAACCGGATCGGTGGCGCTCCGTACCGCAGGGCGTTGGTCACCAGTTCGCTGACGATCAACTCGGTGGCGTAGGCGGTCTCTTCGCTCACCCGCCACTTCCGGAGCCGGTCCTTGGCGTGGTGGCGCGCCTGCGCGGCCGCCGTGGGCTCGAAGTCCAGGTGCCAGGTGGCGACCTGGTCCGGCGGAAAGGCCCGGATGCGGGCCAGCAGCAGAATGACGTCGTGACGGCCCGCCGTGTCGCGCAGCCGGTAGAGAACGTCGTCCCTCACTTCGCCGAGAGGGCGGTCCAGCCGGGTCAGCGCCTCCCGCAGCGGGTCCGCCCGGTCCCGGTCCGTCCCGTCGGGGACCGGGAACGACGTGGTGCGCAGTGCGATGACGCTGCCGTCCCGCACGGGTACGGAGGTGGCGGCGAAGGGAGGTCCGTCCCGGCTGCCCAGCAGGGGACCCGTCGGGACCTGCGGGACGTGAACCACCCCGCCGGGGTGGGCCACGACGGGCGCGGGATGGCCGGCGGAGGCCATGACGCAGGTTTCGTGCAGGGGGTCGTGGACCGCGTAGACGCAGCTGGCCCTGAGCGGCTGCCGGCGCAGTGGATCGCTCGACGGCAGGGCCGACCGTTCGTGGGCGAGCCGTACGACCGCGTCGTTGAGTCGGGCGAGCAGTTCGTCGGGCTCCAGGTCGAGCGCCGCCAGCGAATGGACCACCGTCCGGAGCTGGCCCATGGCGGTCGCGGCGTCGATGCCGCTTCCGCTGACCTCGCCGATCGCCAGTGCGGTACGAGCCCCGGGCAGGCCGAACGCGTCGTACCAGGTACCGGCTCCGGCGTCGGCCGGGACGTGCAGCGGAGCGAATTCCATGGCCGTCTGGGAGGCGGGCTCGGGTGGCAGCAGATGGTGTTGCAGCGCCGCCGCGATCGTGTGTTCGCGGGTGTAGCGGCGGGCGTTGTCGAGGCTCAGCGCGGTGTGCGCGGCCAGTTCGGCGGTGACGGCGAGATCGTTCTCGTCGAAGGCGTCGTGCGCTCGTACGCGATAGAGGCTCAGCAGTCCGAGTACGGCGCCCCGCAGCGCCAAGGGGGCGGTGAGCAGCATGCGGGCGCCTGAGGCGCGGATGGCGCGGGCCCGCTCCGGATCGGCGTCCAGCCAGGGGGTGGTGCTGTCCAGGGTGACGGCTCGCGGTCTGAGATCGGTGAGCACCTGCGAGTACGGCGTGGGCGAGGGCACGGCTCTCACGTCGCCCACGGGATGGGCCTGCGCCCTCTCGGCGGGTCCTTCGATACGGAAGGCCGCCCGGCGCAGCGGGACGTCGCGCCCGAGGGGGCTGAGCGGAGGGTTCTCGCCCCGCACCACCGCGTCGACCACCTCGACCACCGCGATGTCGGCGAAGCCGGGAACGAGGGCGTCCACCAGCTCCTGGCAGGTCGTGACGACGTCCAGGCTGCGGCCCACCCGCTCGCGTACCGAACCGAGCGCGGCCAGCCGCCTTTCGCTCCGCATGGACTCCGTGACGTCGGTCATGGAGAGGACCACGCCGCGACCGTTCCTCAGCGGGAACGCCGAGACGTTCGCGAAGCGCTCCCGCGACGAACCGTCGACCGGGTCGAGCCGCACGGCGTAGTCGGTGACGGGCTTGCCGTCCGCGAGGACGCTTCGCAGGAGACCCTCGAATTCCTGCGGACGAGCGGGACGGCATACTTCGCCGACCGGCCGGTCGAGAGCCTTGTCCGTCGGGACGCCGCACAGCGCGCCGGCCGCTTCGTTGACGCTGAGGACGCGCAGCGCGGGGTCGAGGACGAGGAACGCCTCGTGGGTGTTGGCGTGCAGGATGTCGAAGACCGCGGTCGGTGTGTCGCGAAGGACGGCGCCCGGGCCCGCCTCGAAGACGCCCCAGGCGACCGCGCCGTCGGAGAGCGGCACCACCTGGACACGGAGGTCGACGGGCTCTCCGTCGACGTCGTGGATGACCAGGGGGCCGGATCCGGGGTCCGTGTCCGGTCCTGAGCCGCCGCCGGGGTCCCCGATGTCGGCCGTGACCAGGGCGAGGGCCGTTCGGCCCACCGCCTCGGAGTCCGAGCGCAGCCAGATCTCGCGTGCTCTGCGGCTCCACCGGACGACGACTCCCGCGCCGTCGACGACCATCAGCGGAGTGGCGGCAGTCACCGGAAATCACCTCTGCTGTGCGTCCGGCCGGGCGTCCCCGCTGTCATGGGACGACTTCGGCGGCTGGATCACCGGAGGATGACATGCCGAGTGACATGCCCTTGTTGTTCCTTTTGGTCCACAAAACCATAATTCTACGGCTCGGCGGAGCCGCAAGGCGATGCGGCCGGGAGGGTGCCACGATGCGGACCCTGAAGCGGCGTACCGGCAGGGGTCCTTCGTGTCAGGCGCCGGGCGGCGGATCGCCGGCCGGGGGTTCGGGGGCGCGCTCGGAGCTCGTGGGGAGCAGTGACCGTAGGGCCATGTCCGTCAACCGGGCCTCCAGGGCGGCCCGGTCCGGCATCACCGCGCTGCGCAGCGGACGTCCGGCGAGCAGCGAGATCAGCCACCAGGCGGCGGTGTCGGCGCTGATGTCCTCGCGGATGTCGCCGGCCCTCTGGCCGCGCCGCAGCAGGCCCGCGAGGGCTTCGGCGAAATTCCGGTGAACGGTCCGGGCGGCCTCGCCCAGGGCCGGATCGTGGGCCAGGGCCGCCGCGTCCGCGAAGAGGAACCCGTGGGCGCCGCGCTGGTGGAAGCGGTCCAGGTGGGCCGGGTCCAGGAAGGCGGCCAGTACGTCGGGGACCGGGCGCCCGGTGTCCGCGGCCTCGGTCAGGAGTGCGGTGACCGCCGTGGTCACGTGGTCGAGGGTCGCCTGGTAGAGCGCGGACTTTGACCCGAAGTTCTGGAAGACCACCGGTTCCGTGACCCCGACGCGCCGGGCGATGTCGGAGACCTTGCCGCGTTCGTAGCCGGTCTCGGAGAAGACCTCGGTGGCCGCATCCAGGATCGAGGCGCGCCGTTCGGCGGCCGGCATCCGGGTGCGGGTACGGGGCTTGCCCGGGTGGGCGGGGGTCTTCTCGGTGCCGGTCACAGGGGTCATCGTAGGCGGTTGCGCACTTTCTTAGTTGCGACTAAGTTAGCAACGTACTTAGTCGCAACTAAGTTAAGGAGGGTGGCCGATATGTCCATCGGGCGCCTCATGCAGGGAAAGCCGCACGCCGACACCCCAGGAGCGACGATCGGAGCCCCGCGCGCCTACGAACTGTGCGGCGCGTTGTGCTTCGCGGGCCGGCGGAGCCGCGCCTTCTCCCGGCTGGCCGCGCTGAGCGGGGCCGAGAGCGGGGACCGCGTGCTGGACGTGGGCTGCGGCACCGGGTATCTGACTCGGCGCATGGCCGCCGCCGTCGGACCCGGAGGAACGGTGACGGGCGTGGACCCGTCGCCCTCGGTGCTCGCCTACGCACGACGCAGGAACCGGGCCGGGCGGGGCGCCGTGTGCACCTACCGGGAAGGGGTCGCCGAGAACCTCGCCTTCCCGGACGGGTCGTTCGACACCGTCGTCACCAGCCTGATGCTGCACCACCTGCCGGAAGAACTGCGGCTGGCCGCCCTCCGGGAGATGTGGCGCGTCCTGCGGCCGGGCGGGCGCCTGCTGGTCGTCGAGTTCCGGCCGCCGCGGAGTGCCGTCGGGCGCCATCTGGTGCACGGCGGCCTGGGCCACGCCATGTCCCGCAACCGGACGGACCTGCTGGACGGACTGATCACCGGCGCGGGCTTCGGGATCCGGGGGAGTGGCGACGTCCGACCGTGGCTGACGTACGTCCAGGCCGTACGCCCGATGTCCAAGGAGCCATCGGAACAGCCGGGTTAGGACTTCCGGGGGCTCCCGTCGCCGGACCGCGCGGCCGGCCGGCCTCACCCCCGGACGCCCCGGCGGCGTGAACTCCCGCACGCTGTCGGGGCGTTCGAGGGGAAGCAGCCACCGATTCCGCAGTCGCCGGGGCGGACCGGTCCCTCCACGCGCGAACGCCGCGTGCCACGGCGTCAGTCGTGGGCCATGTCCGACTCGGCCGAACTCGCCGCGGACTCCGCGCCGTCGACCATTTTCTGGAGATGGGCGACATCCGTGGCGGCCGGGCCGGGGGACGCGGGAGCGTTCCCGGTGTCACCGGAGCCGCCGCACGCGGTCAGGAGCAGCGCGGTCACGGTGAGCGCCAGCGCCAGACGTCCGGCGCGCATCAGGAGCCGGCTCCGTTGTCGTTGCTCGCGCACCACTTCTCGACGGACGCCAGGTCCTTCTTGCGGCTCTCCAGGGTCGGGACGAGTGAACGCCGGAAGGTGAGCCGGTTGTCGAGATAGGTCTCGATCTGCGTGTGCCCGGCGGACTTGGCGTTGGCCACCCGCTGTTCCAGCCTGGCGATGGAACCGCGCTGCGAGGCGTCCCCGTTCAGCCGGCCGAGGATGCGGTCGATCCTCTGGTCGATCTTCGGGGCGCGCTTGCAGAGCGCCTTCGCGCCGTCACCCGTCGGCGCGCCGGACGGGTGCGTCCCGGTGCCGGCGGCGGACGCGACGCCCGCGGCGGCGAGCAGCGCGCCCGCCGCCACCAGCGAGACGACGGTCGTCCTGGCCTTGGACGCGCCCGGCTTCCTCGATGTCCTCGACATGCTGAACTCCTCCTCGTTCCGGTGCGGTTGCCCGCACGTCCGGCACGTTAGGAGTCCTCTTTGTGGAATTCTTGTGGCCGGACACCGGCGGTCGTGATCACCCAGTTGCGCTGCGCGGGGAGCGTCGCCGCCGTACCGGCCCCGCCGCCCAGGAGCGGGAGCACGACCTCGATCCTGGTCCCCGTTCCGGCCGGCGGTTCGAGAACACGGACACGGCCGCGGTGCAGGTCGATCTGCTGGGCGACCAGGGTGAGCCCGAGGCCCGACCCAGGACTGTCCGGGCGGCGCTCGAAGCGTTCGAAGACCGCGGCACGCCGCTCGGGCGCGATACCCGGCCCCCGGTCGTCGACGAACAGGACGGCGTGATCGCCGTTCGCGCGCAGCGTGATCTCGATGTGGGCCGGGCGTCCACCGGCGCATCCGCCGTGCACCAGCGCGTTGGCGAGGAGATTGTCGAGCACCGTGCGCAGTCCCGGCTCCCAGCCGTGGACCCGCAGCCCCGGAGGCCAGTCGCCGGTGATGTGCGCGAGCGGATGGCGCCGCCGCTGCTCCTGGACGCTCGCCTCGACCACGTCCGCGAGGTCCACCGGGCCGAACGCGTCCGCCTCGACCAGGTCACCGCGGCCGAGCTCGCGCAGCATGACCAACAGGCCCAGCAGCCGCGCGTGTTCGCGGCGCAGATCGTCGAGCACCTCGTCCCGGTCGGGAGCCGGGAGGGCCGGATGCTCGGTGAGGATCTCCAGATTGGTCTGCATGCTCATGAGCGGGGTGCGCAGTTCGTGCGCGGCGGCCGAGGCGAACGAACGGGCGGTGGCGAGCGCTTCCTCGGTTCTCGCCGCCTGTTCGTCGTAGCGGCTCAGCACCGTCTGGAGGGTGCGGGCCAGATCGTCGACCTCGGCGATCCGGGCCGGCACGTGGTCGAGGCGCGCGGAGGTCGTCCGCGGGTCAAGACCGCTCGCACTGTCCCGCAGCCGCCGCAGCGGACGGCTCGCACGCCCAGCCACGGCACCGGCCAGCAGCCCCGACAGCGGCGCGGCGAGCAGCGCCACAGTCACCACGCGCCTTCGCACCAGCCGCAGTTGGGTGTCGGCGGCGGTGTCGGGTGCGAAGAGCCAGAGCGTGCCGCGCACCCCGGGACGGGTACCGGACACCTGCTTGGACAGGACCCGCCAGGAGACCCCGCCGGCTCGCAGCGTGACCGGTACCCGCGCGCTCGCGGGAAGCGCCGCCCCCTGGTCCGGCTGCGGGCCGCCGGTGAACGTCTCCGACGGACCGATCAGCCGTACGCCGACGTCCAGAGCGGAGGTGAACAGCCGCCTCTCACGGGTCCGTTCGACCGCCGCCGACCGGTCGGCGGCACTCGCGCGCAGCAGCCCGCGGGCGTCCTTCGCCACGGCCGCCGCGCTCCGGCGCAGGTGTGCGTCCTGCTGGTCGTGCAGATCCGTCGCGACCAGCCGCAGCAGCAGCCAGCCGGTGGCCAGCACGAGGACCGGCACGGTCGCCCCGACCGCCAGAGCGATGCGGGTGGACAGCCTCATCGTCCGGCCTCCGGCCCGTCGTCGCGCAGCACGAACCCCACGCCCCGGACGGTGTGGATGATCCGGGCCCGGCCCGCCGCCTCCAGCTTGCGCCGCAGATAGCTCACGAAGGTGTCCACCGCGTCGGTGCGCACATCGAAGTCGTACCCCCAGACCCGGTCGAGGAGCTGATCACGGCCGAGCACGATGCCCGTGTTGCGCGCCAGGACGTGCAGCAGCTCGAACTCCCTCCGGGTCAGCTCCAGTTGCCGCCCGTCCAGGCTGACCGTGCGAGCCGTGGGATCCAGCGACAGCCCGCCCACCCGTACGGTGTCGGTGTCTCTCGGCGGCCGTCGCCGCAGCAGCGCCTGGAGCCGGAGCACCAGTTCCTGAAGGGCGAACGGCTTCACCAGGTAGTCGTCCCCACCGGCCTGAAGCCCCGCGATCCGGTCGGCGGTCTCGTCGAGCGCCGAGAGCATCAGGACCGGTACGTCGTTGTCCTCCTCGCGCAGCGTCCGGCACACGTCGATCCCGCTGAGACCCGGCATCGAGATGTCCAGCACGATCGCGTCCGGCGGGGTCCGCCGGGCGATGTCCAGCGCGGGCTGGCCGTCGTCGGCGAGATCCACGGTGAAACCGCCCAGCCGCAGTCCGCGTTCGAGTGACCGTCGTATCGCCGCGTCGTCGTCGACGACGAGAACCCGGCCCCGGTCTCCGCCCATCACCACACCCCAGTTCGGAGGAACGGGCCGGTCGGGCCGGCCCGTCTCGTCGCCCATGGTGCACCAGCGGCTCGGCCCGCGGACGCGCGCCGTCCACCCACGTGACGCTGTGGCCAGGAACGATCCGGTAACGAAGGACTTCGCGGCGGGTGAAGGAATGCGCACGCGGCGTAATGTCCCGCACTGCCCGGGTGCTCGTGGGGGGTAGCCCGGTGTGGGGAGGGGAGTGTCATGGCTGCCATGACGCGGGTTCGAAGCATGCCCGGAATCGTCCGGGGCCGGCTGGTCACGACGGTCTGTGCGGGTCTCCTGTGCGTGTCCCTGGCCGGCTGCGGTCATGGCGGCACGGCGACGGCCGGCGGCTCGACGGCCTCCGCAGACACCTTGGCTTCCGCACCGCCTTCGTCCGCGCCCCCGCCCTCGCCCGAGCCGACGCCCTCGGCCAGCGAGGTACCGACTCCGACGCCGGCACCGACCACGGAGGCGGCCACGACGGCCGCTGCCCAGGACACGGTGCCGGTCGGCGGGTCGGGCGCGTCGGCCCTGTGGGGCAAGGCGTACACCGGGACCGCGAGCATCTCGGTCGACGTCTACGACCACTGCTCCACCGACGGATCGCGGCACCTGGCGGGCAGCCAGACCTACTCCATGAACAGCACGCTCGACCTGGGCAGGCCGCAGACCGGCGGCGACCAGACCGAGAGCAATCCGTTCTCGATGCTCTTCGCGGCGGGCTATCCCTCCCAGGCCGGCGCGGTGTCCTTCAGGTCCTCGTCGGTCAGTACCGTCTCCAGCCAGGACCTGGCGGGCAACTACCGGGACCCGAATCTCCTGCTGACCTACTGGGACATCGGCTGGTCCGGCGGCGAACTGAACGCCAGGCTGACCGACCCGCACGACCGCGAAGCAGTCGTCCTGAACCTGCTCAACTGGCCCGGCCTGCTCGTCGCCTGCCGCTCCGACATGGGCCAGCTGCCCGGCGGCTTCCCGCACGCGCTGGCCGCGGGTACGACGTTCAGGGGCCGGCTGGACGGCTCGGGGGCGTCACTGACCGCCGAGGGCAGCACCACCGACGGCGTGGTCGCATTCAAGTTCACGTTCTCCGGCACGGCCTCGTGACGCCGTTGCCTCCGCCCCGGCGGTCGGCACACCGCACATAGGCGCGGAGTCTGCCGCCGACTTGGGGAATCGACTGGAAGCCGTTGTACGAACCGGCGGCCCCGGGAATCCGTGGCCGCCGCGTCACCGTCGTGTCACAGGGTTGTGCGCACGTGAACCGCGGAAGCCGTCCGGCGATCTGTAGCGACGAGTGCCGGTGAACGACCGGCACCCGAACATCGCAATCGGGGGACTTCATGCAGTACGGGACGTATTTCGGGCCGCGTGCCCGCGGAGCCGCTCTGGCCATGGCTGCCATGTCGGCGGCCACACTTCTCATGACCGCCTGCCAGCCGGGCCCGGACACCGCCGGTTCCACGGCTTCGCCGTCGGGCGGCACCGCGTCGAAGCCGGCGGCCTCGTCCCCCGCTTCCCCGAAGCCCGCCACGCCGTCCGCCGGGACGGGAGCCTCGGCCAAGCCCGCGGGCGACTCCACCACCAAGGCCCCGGCCTCGGTCCCCGCCACCGCGACACCGGCGACCAAGACGAAGACGTGCGCCGCGGAGTCCCTGAAGGCGTTCATGTACCAGGCCGACGTACGGCCCGCGGGCACCGGAACCGGCGCCGCGATCGTCGAGTTCACCAACATGTCCGGAGCGGCCTGTGCCCTCCAGGGGTATCCGACCGTGGCGGGGGCGGCCAACGGCAGCCCGGAGAAGAACCACCCGCTGACCGTGACCCGGACGGGCTCGTCGTCCAAGGTGCTGCTCGCGCCGGCCGCGAAGGCATGGATCAAGATGACGTTCGTCCAGGTCCAGGGCGAGGCCGACGGCTACTGCGTGTCCGGGTCCACTCCGGTCACGTACCCGACCCTGGTGGTGGGGCTGCCCGGGAGCGGAGCGAACCAACTCGCCCTGGAGGACGGCGTGCTGGCCGAGTGCGACAACAAGGTGACGGTCACCGCCGTCACCGCGACGAAGCCTTCCTGAACGTCACCGGCGCGCTGTCACCACCGTCGGCCGGGGCCGTGGCCAGGGCCGGGGAGAGGTGGCGACGGCGCACCGGGAGCGGAAGGCCGCCGACGGCCCGGCGCCGCTGCGTCGAGAGGGTCAGCCGCTGGGCCGAAAGGGTCAGCAGGGGAGGTGTCGGGCGAGGCAGTCCGTAGGCCGACGGAGCGGAGTCCTGCCGCTCACGGCCCTGCGGGCGGCGGCGCGCGACACCTTCCCCGTCGGACCTATGGACCAGGCTCTTCCCGGACCTGTGGAACCGTCCCGGGCGCGATCACACCGAAGTGGGGCGTGCCGGCGTGGGCCGTGGAACAGCCTCCGGAGAAGGCAAGAGGCCTACGCGGTCCTCAGTGCGGTGACCGCCACCGTCGCGTAGGGCATCGTGAAGCGGCCTCCCAGCGCGTCGACGGCGGCGCCCACCTCCTCGAGCACGGGTGCCAGCGCGTCGGCGGGGAGCCGGGTCAGGGCGCCCTGGGTCGGCATCACATCGAGCCACGCCTCCCGGGTGTAGGTCCACTCCCAGGTGAAGCTCCACTCCACCGCTTCGTCGAAGCCGCCCGCCGCGCGGATCTGGTCGGCTGTCTTCACGAGCATCGGCCGATACACGTCCACGGCCGGTCTCGACATGACCTCGAAGTCGAACGGGGAGTCGGGAATCGCCCTCCGGCAGGCCGCGGCGGTGGCCCGCCCCACCTCGGCCGGCAGCTGGAACACGTTCCAGAACGCGGCGAACCGCCCGCCAGGCCGCAGCACCCGCTTCACCGCGGCGGCCCCGGCGACCGGATCGACCCAGTGCCAGGACTGGGCGGCGACGACCGCGTCGACATCGCGCCCGGCCGGATCCCAGGCCTCGAACCTCGCCACCTCCACCTCGGTGCCGAGACGCCGGGCCGTCTCCGCCATGCGAGCGTCGGGATCGATGCCGAGGACCGTGCAGCCCGCGGCCTGGAACTGCCGGGCGGCGATCCCGGTGCCGCAGCCGACGTCCAGGACGTCGGGGCCGGGGATGCCGGCGAGGGTCCGCTCCACCAGGGCTTCTGGATAACGCGGCCGTGCCCGGTCGGAGCGTTCGGCGTCGGAGCCGAACGACTCCGCCGCCTGCCGGTACTCGTGCGGTCCCTCGCGGGGGGACGCGATCCCCCTGACGGTAGAGTGGGCATGTGCCCACTATGAGTGGGCACATGCCCACTCGTCAACGAGTGTGCGTTCACCGGGTCGGCACGCGCCCACCCGGTGCCGGTGAGCAGACCCGCGGGGAGACCCGGGAGCGGGCCCGCACGGAAGGGCTGATGCATCATGCCGACCGGGGTGGCCCTGAGCGACGCCCGCGAGCAGCTCTTCGGAGCCGCGGAACGCGTCCTGCTGCGGGACGGGCCCAACGCACTGACCAGCCGCGCGGTCACCGAGGAGGCGGGCTGCGCCAAGGGTGTCCTGCACCGGCACTTCGCCGACTTCGACACCTTCCTCGCCGAGCTCGTACGGGACCGGATCGCCCGGCTCGACGTCCAGGCCGCCGCCCTGCGTGAGTCCGCCGGAACCGGCGCCGTCGTCGGCAACCTCACGGCCGCGCTGGGCGATGTCCTCGGGCCGCTGGCGTTGCGCATCCTCGGGCTGGTCGTGGCCCGGGACGCGCTGCGCGCACGGCTGCGGGTCACCACCCCGGCCGGCCTTCCGCTGCTGACCGAGGCGGCCGCCATGATCGGTTCCTATCTCCGCTCCGAGCGGGAACTCGGCCGCATCGCTCCGGACGCGGACGTCGACACGCTGGCGCTCACACTGATCGGGACCGGTCACCTGCTGTTCGCGGGCCGCGAGGACACCCCGCCCGATCCGGAAGTCCTCCGCCGGACGGTGAGCTCGGTCGTGGCCGGGGTGGTGCGCGGGGTGTAGTCGCGTCGAGCGGCGGTCCGGGCGCCGTGCCGGAGGTCCGGGAATGCGGACACCGGGCTCGCTGTTACAGCTCACGTAACTGATTGGCATGCGCTAGTCAATGGCTTGCGCATGGTGGGCGAAGGAGGGCCTCATGGCACGCAGCACCGCGCGTCCCGTCGTCACGCTGAAGTCGACGGCCGGGACCGGTGTCACGTATGTGACGCGCAAGAACCGCGGAAACGACCCCGACCGGCTCGTGCTGCGCAAGTACGACCCGCTGGCGGGCCGGCACGTCGCGTTCCGGGAGGAGCGCTGACCGTACGCCGGGTACACCAGGCGGACGTAACCGCCGTATCCGCGGACGCACCCGCCGCAACCGAGGAGGGAAACCGTATGAGGCCCGACATTCACCCCGAATCCCGTCCGGTCGTCTTCCGGGACCGTGCCGCAGGCGTCGCGTTCCTCACGCGATCGACCGCGCACTCCGACAGGACGATCGAGTGGGAGGACGGCGCCGTCCATCCGGTCGTCGACGTGGAGATCTCGTCGGCGAGCCATCCGTTCTACACCGGGACCTCGCGGGTCCTGGACACCGCCGGCCGGGTGGAGCGCTTCGAGCGCCGCTACGGCCGCACGGCGTCGAACCGGCACTGACCGCCGGAGCGCGCCGAATCCGGCAGGAGGAGGACAGAGCCATGAAGGTACGCAAGTCACTGCGTTCGCTGAAGGCCAGGCCCGGGGCCCAGGTGGTCCGCAGGCGCGGCGTGGTCTTCGTAGTGAACAAGAAGAACCCGCGTTTCAAGGCCCGCCAGGGCTGACGGCACGTCGGGCGCGGCATCCGGTCCGGTCGACGTAACCTCGTCGGCCGGACCGGCCGCATGTAGGGCGTTCGCTGTCGCTCGATCGCTGCCGCTCGTCCACGGCCCCGTCATGACTCCGTCCGAGGCGGGGTCGGTGAACGGGGGTGTGTCCCGGGTGCCGGGTACGGTCCAGGCGTCGGTTACGGCCCGGACGTGGGTGTGCCCCGGGTGCCGGGTCCGGCCCGGGTACCAGGTACGGCCCGGGTGTCGGGCACGGCCCCGGGTGTCGGGTACGGCCCGGGTATCTTCGGCGCACGCCTCTTCCGGAACCGGAAGCAAAGATCATCACGCCACGGCACTTCTTCGACCTGCCGGCGGAGCACGCGGCTCACTGACGTAGCGGTCCGCCGGGAGTTACGATCACGTTCGTGACGTGCCCTTCCTTCGCGGGCGACCGGATCGCGGCGGAGGGTGGCGCGGTGGATGCGCTGGATCCGATGCGTGACGGTCGCGCCGGGCGAAGTACTCCGAGGGGAGCCGTTCGTGACCACGGCCAGGGACTTGTTCATCATCACGATGGACAAGGAGCCGGAACGTTCTGTGGGGCAGGGCGACCTGTCGCTCGCCCTCGCCGGAGCCGAGGTGATCGATCTTCTCGCCGATGAGGTCATCACCCTGGACGGCGACAGGATGACACCGGCGAGGCAGCCCGCGACGGACGACCGGCTGCTGGGTGAGGCGGCGTCCTCGCTCGTGCGGCAGGTCCCGTACGAGAGGGTCGAGGACTGGCTCTGGCGCAGGGGGCGCGATCTGGCCAAGGCCTATCAGACCGACCTCGAGCAGGCCGGCCAGCTCACCCGGCAACGGCGGAGCCGGCTGCCCTTCGGCGGCGAGCGCATGGAGTTGGTGGACTCGCCGGCCCGCAGCCGGGCGATGCATCGCTGGGCGGCGGACGAGCCCGTCCTCGCCGCACTCGCCGAGACCGTCGGAATCCCCGCCGAACAGATCGAAGACACCTCGTCGGTCGAGGACGAGTCGGTGACGACGGTCCTGGTCGCCGTGCACGACGCGGTGATGGAACTGGAAGCCGTCCGCCAGCGCCGGGCCATCGAGAACGCGGCGTTCGCCAACATCTGGCGCGGCGCCTGAGCGATCCGCGCCGGGAGACGCTCCGGCGGCGCGTGCACCCGGCCCGGCCGCGGGAGGGCCGGGCCCGGGGCACGAGGTCAGGCCGCGAACGGCTAAGGACGCGGGGGTGCGGCCGGCGGGCCGGCCGCGTTCCCCCGCGCCGGGTCACTCGGACGCCTCGCGGGCCCTCCGCTCGCTCTCACGCGCTACCTGGAGATGGGCGTCGACGCGCTGCGCCCGCCGGGGCAGCAGCGAGTCGGTCACGCGCTGGAGCGTCTTCGTCAGCGGGTGCTTGTCCTGACCCTGCGCGGAACTCCGTACGGCGGACGCCGCGTCGCGGTACTCGGCCATCTCGGCGAGCGCCGCGTGGGCGAGTTCGGTCGCCTCGCGGTACAGGTCGCGCGACTTCGTCATGGCCTCGAGGGCTTCGGAGTACGAGGCCATCAGGGCGCGTGCGCGGGCGAGTTCCTCCTCCATGGTCAGCAACTGCCAGTCCTCGCGCAGTGCCGTGAAGGCAGCCGCCGCGTCGTCCGGCAGCGGCCAGGGAAGCGCCGCGAACTGGACGATCTTGTCGAGGAGTTCGGTCGGTTCGGAGCCGTCGAGGAAGACGCTGCGCACCCTGAACGACTGTTCGTCGAAACCGATCCGCGCGGGTGTGCCGGACAGGATGACGGCCCCGCCGCGCGGCACGGACGTCCCCAGGTCGCCGAGCGCCCAGTTCACGGCGTGGAACTGCTCGGGCGTGGCCCGGTGTTCCACCACGCGGTGCCGCAGCGCGGGCGGCAGCAGCCGGACCAGCGGGAGACGGCCCTCGGCGTCGGGGGTCATGGCCTCGTGCACGAAGACGTTGATGCTCCAGCTGTGCCGGGCGACGTCCTTGACCAGCCGGCGCAGCGCCGCGTCGTCCTTGGGCAGCGGGTTGACGTCCTGGAGCGGCAGCCCGGCCACGGCGTCACGCTCCCAGGCGAGGTCGCTCCGCTCGGGCCAGAGCAGCGCGGCGGGGGAGGACCACCCGGGATCCCAGGGCCGCTCCGCCTCGGCGGCCAGTGTCCAGCGCCGCTCGCCGTCCGTCTGCTCGCGTCCGTCGGTGGCGAGCCGCGCCCGTACGGTGACGTCGCCGTCGACGAACCAGCGCGCCTCGAAGACGTGACCGTCCGGCGTCGTGGCGTTCTCCTTCTCCAGGAAGTCCTGGATCCTTTCGCTGTTCTTCAGTTCCCGCAGGTGCTCCCGGAGAGCGCTCTGCGGGGCGGGGCCGGTGTGCCGCCCGGCGGCCAGCCAGACTGTTTCCGGGGCGGTGGGACGCTCTGTGGAGGACTTCGGCATGAGTCACTTTGCTGATGGGGTGTGGTGTGCCCTCCCAGTATGGTCACCTTTGGCCACGAGCCGGGAGGCGAGGCCCCCTGGGATCACGGACCTCCGCCATCGGGTGACTATGCACGTTTCGTTGACGATTGACCGTATTGGGGTCCTCGCGAAGTATTCGAGCGGACCGCCGATCGCGGGCATGGTCCGTCCGGGCGGCCCGCGCGACCGGGGTCCCGGCGGGAGCGACGGTGGCGGACGTCCGGCCCGGCGAGGGCGCGGACCTGCGAGGATGCGAGACGGGTCGCGACCGGCCGGAACCCCGGGGCGGGCGGGCGCCGGTAAGGTTGCGGTCGGAGAAGGGGCGGACGCGCATGCGGCAACGGGTGACCATGAGCGACGTGGCGCGGGCCGCGGGAGTCTCGTCCGCCACCGTCTCGTACGTACTGAGCGGAAAGCGCCCGGTAACGGACGAAACGCGCAAAACTGTTGAATCGGCCATCGAGCGGCTCGGTTTCACCCTCAATCCCGTCGCCCGGAGTCTGCGCACGGGCAAGTCCACCATGGTCGCCCTCGTCGTGCCGGACATCGCCAACCCCTTCTACGCGCTGCTCGCCCGCTCGATACAGGACGAGCTGCGCGGCCGGGGCTATCACGTACTGGTGAGCAGTACCGGGGCGCGGCGGGACGAGGAGGAGGCGCTGCTCCAGGAGGCGGTGCACCAGAGGTTCGCCGGTGTGGTGATGACGCCCTTCCGCCTCGCCACCGACGCCTTCGACGTGCTGCGCACGGCCGGGATCCCCGCGGTGGTCAGCGCGGACGTCTCCTTCGGTGACGTCGATCTGGTGACTCCCGACGCCGACGACGCGGTCCGTGAGGCGCTGGCGCATGTGGTGGCCACCGGCCGGCGGCGCATCGGCGTGATCGCCGGCCCGCTGGACGCCGCCGGCGGCGATCCGCGCCTGGAGCGCGTACGGGAGCACGCGGCCGAGGCGGGGCTGCACATCGCGCGGGAGCACATCGTCCATGGCGAGCACACGCGTGAGGCGGGAGCGGAGGGCTTCGAACGGCTGATGCGCGCGCGGCTCCGGCCCGAGGCGGTGCTGTGCGGCAACGACATCACGGCCGTCGGCGCGATGGACACGGCCGAGCGGCTGGGGCTCGACATCCCCGGCGATGTGTCCCTGGTCGGGCACGACGACATCGAGTTCGCCTCGCTGGTCCGGCCGCGCCTGACGACCATCCGCTATCCGGCGCGCGAGGTGGGCCGGGTCGCGGCCGGGCTCCTGCTGGAGCAGATCGACGGCCGGACGCTGCGAAGGACCGTGCGGGTCGGCGCGGCCTTCGTGGCGCGCGGGTCGGTCTGACACCGCTCAGGCGCCGGTCCGGCGCCTGAGTCCGGGCCTGCAACCGCCCCTCCGGCCACACCTGTTTCCGTTCCACGGCTTTGCCGGATCGATGTCGAGGGACGGTGGCGTAATCGATTACGTTGCGCGAGACTGGACGGCGACGCAGGCCCGGCCGGGGTGCGCAGCCCCATGACGCATCATCAGTCTGTCGCATTTGATGGGTAATGACCATCAAGTCGATTTGCGTTGCCTGTAAACAAAATCAACCGCCTGGTGTTTGCTTTTGGGCAACCGCGTCGCAAAAGCCAACACCGTCAATACGGTCGGGCCAGGTGTTGTGTGCCGGTTCGCGAACGGGCGAGGTGGGTGCCCTTGAAGTTCGCGCTGGTCGCGCCTGCTCTTTTCCGAAGCCCGCGTGGGTGGTTCGTGACGTGTCGGTCACGTTTCGGGTACGGCGAGCGCGAGGTCTTGACGCAGTGACGACATGAGGCTGTCATTACGCCCACGTTGTTCGGTCGAGTTGGTTTCTGATCGATTTCCGGCCTCCCCGCCGTCCAACTCGACCGAACCCTGCCCTCAGGAGCCGTCATGCACCTTCCCTTCTCGGGACCGTCCGCCCCGACACCCAGCCGTCGCACCCTGCTCCGCGGAATCGGCGGCGCGGCCGCCCTCGGCGCGGGCATACCCCTGCTGAGCGCCTGCGGCGGCAGCGGCACGGCGTCGGACCCCAAGACGGTCACGGTCGGCTCCAACGCGTCCGACGCCGTGCCGAAGAAGGCCTTCGCCGACGTCTACGCGGCCTACAAGAAGCAGTCCGGCATCACGGTCGACGTCAACACCAAGGACCACAACACCTTCCAGGAGCAGATCAACTCGTATCTGCAGGGCACCCCGGACGACGTGTTCAACTGGTTCGCCGGGTACCGCATGCAGTTCTTCGCGGCCAAGAAGCTCGCCGCGCCGATCGACGACGTGTGGGCCAGGATCGGGGACAACTTCCCCGACGCGATGAAGAAGCTCAGCAAGGGCGAGGACGGCAAGTACTACTTCGTCCCGATGACCACGTACCCCTGGGCGGTCTTCTACCGCAAGAGCGTCTTCCAGCAGCACGGCTACAAGGTCCCCACCACCTGGGACGAACTGATCGCCCTGTGCAAGCAGATGAAGAAGGACAAGCTCGTCCCGATCGCCTTCGGCGACAAGGACGCCTGGCCCGCGATGGGCACCTTCGACCAGATCAACTTCCGCCTCAACGGCTACGACTTCCACGTCCAGCTCATGGCCGGCAAGGCATCCTGGACCGACGCCAAGGTCAAGGCCACGTTCGACCACTGGGCCGAGCTCCTCCCGTACCACCAGGAAGGCTTCATGGGCCGCACCTGGCAGGACGCCGCGCAGACGCTGGTCGCCAAGAAGGCCGGCATGTATCTCCTCGGCACCTTCGTCGCCCAGCAGTTCACCAACAAGGACGACCTGGACGACCTCGACTTCTTCCCCTTCCCGGAGATCAACTCCGCGTACGGCCAGGACACCGTGGAGGCGCCCACCGACGGCCTCATGGTGAGCAAGGCCCCCAAGAACCACTCCGGTGTCGTCAAGCTCCTCGAGTACATGGGCAGCCCGGCCGCCGAGGAGCTCTACCTCAAGGGCGACCCGAGCGTGGTGGCCGCCTCCAGCAAGGCCGACACCTCCGCGTACTCGGCGCTCCAGAAGAAGGCGTTCGACATGATCGGCGGCGCCAAGACACTGACCCAGTTCATGGACCGCGACTCCCGGCCGGACTTCACCTCGACGGTGATGCAGCCCGCACTCCAGAAGTTCCTCCAGAATCCGAAGGGCGTGGACAGCTTGCTGTCATCGATCGAGCGCCAGAAGAAGCAGATCTTCGCGACCTCGTGAGCGACATCATGACCACCGACACCTCGACGAAGTCCCCGGAGGCGGCCAGCGTGCCGCCTCCGGGCGCTGCCTCCGCACCGAAGCGGGCCGCACGTGGCCGCCGCCGCCTGCTGACCCGCCGTGACCGGTTCACGCTCGCCCTCATGGCGGGCGTGCCCACGGTCCTGCACGTGGCCCTGGTCTGGGTCACCGCCTTCGCCTCCATCCTGCTCGCCTTCACCACCTGGGACGGCATCGGGTTCGGCTCGATCAAGTGGGTCGGCCTCGAGAACTTCAAGCAACTCTTCAACGACAACCCGCAGTTCTGGCCCGCCGTCCAGCACAACATCATCTGGTTCGTCGTCCTCATCCTGATCCCGACGCCGCTCGGCCTCTTCCTCGCCGTCCAGCTCGACAAGAACATCCGCTTCAGCCGCGTCTACCAGACGGCGTTCTTCCTGCCGGTCGTCATCTCGATGGCCTGCATCGGCTTCGTCTGGCAGCTCGTCTACAACCCGGACACGGGCCTGATCAACAGCATCATCGGCGCCAACCGGCCCGGCCACTACATCGACTGGATCGGCGACCCCAAGCTCAACCTGTGGGCCGTGCTCGTCGCGGCCTCCTGGCGGCACACCGGCTACATGATGATCCTGTACCTGGCCGGCCTCAAGGGAGTCGATCCCTCCCTCAGAGAGGCCTCCGCGCTGGACGGCGCCAACGAGTGGCAGACGTTCAAGCACGTCATCTTCCCGACGCTGCGCCCCACCAACACCGTCGTTCTCGTCGTCACCGTCATCGAGGCCCTGCGCGCCTTCGACCTGGTCTTCGTCTTCAACAAGGGAGCCCAGGGAACCGAGTTGCTCTCGATCCTGGTGACCAACAACATCATCGGCGAGTCCAGCCGCATCGGCTACGGCTCCGCGATCGCGGTGGTCCTGCTGGTCATCTCGCTCGTCGTGATCATCCCGTATCTGGTGGCCACCTTCCGGAAGGAGCGGCGATCGTGAGCGCCCCCACCCTCGCGGCCGGAGCGCGCGGGCAGCGCGCGCCCGTCCGCCCCGCCCGCGTGCTGCTGCACGTCTTCCTCGCCGGCACCGCCCTGGCCTGGCTCGCCCCGCTGCTGTGGGCGATGTTCTCGGCCCTGCGCCCGTACGGCGAGACCAGCGACAAGGGCTATGTGTCCTGGCCGGACACACTGAACCTCGACAACTTCAAGAACGCGTTCGAACAGTCGGACATGACGCACTACTTCGTGAACACACTGCTGATCGCGGTACCGGCGGTGCTGCTCACGCTGTTCCTGTCGTCGATGGTCGCCTTCTACGTCAGCCGCTTCGACTTCCGCCTCAACCTCGCGCTGCTGCTGGTCTTCACGGCGGGCAACCTGCTCCCGCAGCAGGTCATCATCACCCCGCTGTACCGGATCTACCTGCTCACCGACCTGCCCGGCATCACGGAGAGCGGCAAGCTGTACGACTCCGCGCTCGGCCTCGTGCTGATCCACGTGGCCTTCCAGTCCGGGTTCTGCGCGTTCGTGCTGAGCAACTACATGCGCTCGCTGCCGCACGAGCTGACCGAGGCAGCGCTCGTCGACGGAGCGTCGGTGTGGCGGCTGTACTGGCAGATCACACTGCCGCTGTGCAAGCCCGCGATGGCGGCCCTGGGGACCCTGCTGTCGATCTGGATCTACAACGACTTCTTCTGGGCCCTCGTCCTGATCTCGACCGGCGAGAACATGCCGATCACCTCCGCCCTGAACAACCTCTCCGGCCAGTACTTCACGGACCCCAACCTCGTCGCCGCCGGCGCCCTGCTCACCGCGATCCCCACACTCGTCGTGTACTTCGCGCTCCAGCGGCAGTTCGTCAGCGGTCTGACCCTCGGCGCCAACAAGAGCTGAAACGGCTCCACTTGAGAAACCCAGGCGACTCCACTTGAGAATCCCAGGCGGCTCCACGTGAAAGAGAACGACGTGCCCCAGGCCTTCACCCCCGTAGCCTCCGTACCCGTGGACCCGCGCACCGCACGGGTCCACGAGGAGGGCTGGCAGTCCTGGAGCCCCAGCGGCTCCTACGCCCTCGACGACGCACCCCACCGCCCGGCGAACGCCAACTGGGCGACGGTCTGTTACCGTCCCGGCCGCACCGTGCCACCGGCCGCCTTCCAGGGCGAGGGACTGCTCGCCCTGGACCCGGGCGACGGCTCCCCGGTCCGGCTGTGGTCCGCTCCGGACCCGGCCGGCCCGGTCCCCTCGATCCGGCTGACGGTCCAGGACGGCCGTGCCGAGGTCGGCGCGGACGGCCCGGTCGTCGAGTCCGTCCACCCCGCGGCGGCCGGAGTCCAGGGCGCGCTCGCCGACTGGGCCGACGCCCTCGCGATCCCCGCCCCGCGGCCCGCGCCCACGGTGTGGTGCTCCTGGTACGAGTACTTCACCGCCGTCACCGAGGACGACATCCACGAGAACCTCCGCGCGATGGACACCCTCGAACTGCCCGTCGACGTCGTCCAGATCGACGACGGCTACCAGAGCGCGCTCGGCGACTGGCTCACCCTCTCCGGCCGCTTCAACTCCCGCGCCGCCCTCGCCGACGCCGTCCGGGCGCGCGGACGGCGGGCGGGAATCTGGACGGCCCCGTTCCTGGTGGCCCCGCACAGCGAGCTCGCCGAACGGCACCCGGACTGGCTGGTCCGCGACGCCGACGGCGCACCCCTGCACGCGGGCCACAACTGGGACCACGACCTGTACACCCTCGACACCACCCACCCCGAGGCCGCGGCTTATCTGACCGGTGTCTACACCACCCTGCGCGCCGAGGGATACGACTACTTCAAGACCGACTTCCTCTACGCGGGAGCACTGGACGGCGCCCGGCACTCCGGAGCCGACGCGCTGACCGCCTACCGCGACGGAATCGCCCTGATCCGCGAAGCCATCGGCCCCGACGCCTACCTCCTCGGCTGCGGAGCGCCGGTCCTCCCGTCCATCGGCCTGTTCGACGCCATGCGGGTCAGCCCCGACACGGCACCGCACCGGCGCCCCGAGGCCGACGACTACAGCCAACCCGGCCAGGACGCGGCCGAGTTCACCGGCGCGGGCCGCCAATGGCAGCACGGGCGCCTGTGGATCAACGACCCCGACTGCCTGATGGCCCGGCCCGCCGTGGAGACCCGCGAACGCTGGGCAACCCATGTCGAGGCCACCGACGGCCTGATGGCCTCCAGCGACCGCCTGCTGTCCCTCGACGAGTGGGGCGTGGCCACCACGCGCCGCCTGCTGTCCCCGGGAGGCGCCGCATGACCACCGAACGCACCCTGTCCGTCCCCGGCATCGTCTACGGCGGCGACTACAACCCCGAACAGTGGCCCGAGGAGATCTGGGCCGAGGACATGCGCCTGATGCGCGAGGCCGGCGTCACCATGGTCAGCGTCGGCATCTTCTCCTGGGCACTCATGGAACCCTCCGAGGGCCGGTACGACTTCAGCCGCATGGACCGGCTCCTGGACCTCCTCCAGGAGAACGGCATCGCCGCCGACCTGGCCACTCCCACGGCCGCGCCGCCCGCCTGGTTCTTCCGGGCACACCCCGAGGCGCTGCCGGTGGACCGCGACGGCCGCCGGCTGACGTACGGCAGCAGGCAGACCTTCTGCCCGAGCAGCCCCGCCTACCGCGAGGCCGCTCTGCGCGTCACGGGCGCCCTCGCCGAGCGCTACGCCGCTCACCCGGCCGTGGTCATGTGGCACGTCCACAACGAATACGGCTGCCACAACGCGGCCTGCTACTGCGACACCAGCGCGCAGTCCTTCCGGCGCTGGCTGCGCGCCCGGTACGGCGACGACCTGGCGGCCCTCAACCACGCCTGGGGCACCACGTTCTGGAGCCAGTGGTACTACGACTGGGAGGAGATCCTGCCGCCCCGGGCCACCGGCGCCGTCCCCAACCCCACCCACCAGCTGGACTGGCGCCGCTTCTGCTCCGTCGAACTGCTGTCGCTGTACACGGCCGAGCGGGACGTCCTGCGGGCGGCCGCCCCGTCGACGCCGGCCACCACCAACTTCATGGTGATGGACACGTTCGACGCGCTCGACTACTGGCGGTGGGCGCCGGAACTCGACCTCGTCTCCAACGACCACTACCTGATGTCCGCCGACCCGGCCTCCGAGATCGACGTCGCGCTCTGCGGCGACCTGACGCGGTCGCTGGCCGGCGGGCCCTGGCTGCTCATGGAGCACTCGACCGGCGCCGTGAACTGGCAGCCCGTCAACCGGGCCAAGATCCCCGGCGAGATGCGCCGTAACGCCCTCGCCCATGTGGCCCACGGCGCCGACGGCATCGCCTACTTCCAGTGGCGGGCCGCCAAGGCGGGCGCCGAGCAATGGCACTCGGCGATGCTCCCGCACGCCGGCACGGACAGCCGCATCTGGCAGGACGTGGTACGCCTCGGCGCAGATCTGAGGGCCCTTGCCGAGGTGCGCGGCAGCACCGGCACGGCCGAGGTCGCCATCGTCTGGGACTGGAACGCCCGCTGGGCACTGGAACTGCCGTCGCAGCCGAGCGGTGACCTGCGGTACCAGGATCTGGTCCGCGCCTGGTACGAGCCGCTGTGGCGGTCCGGCGTGGCCGTCGACTTCGTACGCCCGGACGCGGACCTCTCGGCCTACCGCCTGGTCCTCGCCCCGAGCCTCTACCTCGTCGACGACGCGGGCGCGGCCAACCTGACCGCCCATGCCGAGCGCGGCGGCACCCTCGCGATCGGCTTCCACAGCGGTGCCGTGGACGAGAACTGCCATATCAGGCTGGGCGGTTACCCGGGAGCGTTCCGCGAGACCCTCGGCATCCGCGGCGACGAGGTCTTCCCCATGCTGCCCGGCGAGTCGGCCGGCCTGACGGGCCAGGTGCCCCCGGGCGCCACGGCCACCCTGTGGTCGGAACGCGTGCGTCTGAACGGTGCCGAGGCCATCGCCACCTACACGGACGGACCCCTGGCCGGTGTCCCGGCGGTGACGCGGAACTCCCAAGGGCGGGGAACGGCCTGGTACTTGGCGACACTTCCCGACCCCGACACCCTCGGCACGCTGCTGGACCGCATCCGCGCCGAGGCGGAGGTCGCCGGTGCCGGTGACACCCCACCGGGGGTGGAGAGCGTCCGCCGGCGCGGCCGGGACGCCGACTATGTGTTCCTCATCGACCACGCGGGCCGGGGCGCGGAGATCCCCGTCCTGCCGGGATCCACCGAACTCCTCACCGGCAAGCCCCTGTCGGGCTCGGTGAGGATCGATCCCGGCGAGATCGCGGTGGTGCGCGAGCCGCGGGTGACGGACCGGTGAACCGCCGTTCGGCGGGGCGGGTTTCCGTCCCGCCCCGCCGAACCGGTCAGTGGAGCGGCAGTACGGCGGTGTGCTCCTCGCGCACGGCTTCGAGGGAGCGGGGGTCGAGGCCGAGCAGGCTCAGGATCGTGGGCGCGATCTGCTGGGTCCGCACGCTCGCGGAGTCGCGTACGCCGTCCGGAACCGAGGCGCCGGAGACGATCAGCGGGACGTCGAGGTCGTCGGCGTGGGCGCCGCCGTGCTCGGCGATCTTCTTGGTGCCGCCGGTGTAGACGACGCCGTACTGCGTCAGGCCGAGAACGTCCGGGACCCGGGTGTCACCGGCCGCGACGTGGAAGTAGCGGGCCGCGGCCCTCCCCGCGTAGACCTTGTCGAGCCCGCCGCGGGTGAACGCCTTGGGCGCGGCGGCGATGTCGGTCCCGGTGCCGCTCCGGGCGAGCAGGTAGGTCTTGGCGAACTCCGCGGCCGCCTGGGAGCGGTCGGTCAGCCAGAGCAGCATTGCGTCGTCGTCCACGGCGTGCGCGACCAGGTTGCCGGCCGTGGGGTGCAGCTTCTTCCAGGCGGCGTCGAGGCCGGCCAGCAGCGGGGCGTCGTCGATCCGGGTGAGCGCGGCGGGGTCGGTCGGCGACTGGCCGTGCTTGGCCGACAGGACGATGGTGGTGCTGTGGGCCAGATGGCGCCGCGCGAGCTCGGAAGTCAGCTCACCGATACGGGAGTTGACGAAGTCCAGGTTCTTCTCCAGCAGCGGCCCCGGCACGTTCTTGGCGGTGTAGCCGCCCTTGAGGCCGTCGGAGGCGGGCAGTTTCTGCGCGGTGGAGACCGACTGGAAGTTGAGGCCGAAGACCGCCGGGGTGCCGACCCTGTGGGTGCGGCTGTGGTCGTAGCCGTCGATCTCGTTGAGGACGGCCTTCACCTTGTAGCCGTCGTACTGCTCGGTGGCCTGGTTGTCCTTGGTCCAGTCGTCGCCGGCCGGGTAGCCGAGGGCGTCACTGTTGATCTCGGGCGTGAACAGGTCCTGGATGCCGGTGCCCGAGGGCCCGTCGAGGATCTCGTACGCCGCGTGCTTGTCCGACCACGCGGTGCGCAGGCCCGCCTTGCGGGCGACCTCGAAGACGGTGTTCACCTTGAGGTACGCGTGCGGGTAGACCGGCTCACAGGTCCTCGGACTGACCGGCAGCTTCGCCGAGTCGATCAGGCTCGCCGGGTCGCCGGTCATCGACAGGACGCTGTCCGGCAGACCGGTGAGGCCCTGCCCGGCGTCGATGGAGGCCTGGTTCTTGTCGAGGTCCTCCGTGAGGTCGACCTCGACGCCGGGCTTGGCACCCGTGCAGGTCGTGGTTCCGGCCGGGAGCAGCGAGGAGTCGTAGGAGTCGTCGTAGTAGACGCCGGTGGTGCCCGGGCTGCCGCCGGTCACCTGGGCCACCATGCCGGGGAAGGAGTCGGACGGCGTGGTGGTCCTTGCGTGGGTGTACTGCACACCACCGGCCGCCAGTCGCGCCAGCGCGGATTCCGGGTGCAGGGAGACGTACCGGGCCAGGTCCGACTGGTGCAGTCCGTCCACGGAGATCAGCAGGACGTGCCGGGTACCGTTCCGGTGGTGGGAGGCGGCGAAGGCGTCGGGCTGGGCGAGCGTCGCCCCGGTCAGCACCCCGGCGGCGGTGAGAAGGGCTGCGGACCTGACATGGCGTCTGGACATGTAGTTCTCCCAGGTGTTCGGGGCGCGAGTGCCGGAGCCATCAGAGTCGCGCCCCGTGTACCGCAAACGGCACATGTGTGAACTCATGCGGAATGACCGGTCGGTACTTCACCAAGCAGGTCCGATCGGTCGCCGAGAGGGGAGCGCCGAGCCGGTCGCAGGCCGCACGGACGCAGCCCCGGCCGATGCCCCGGCGGTGAAGCGAAAACCTCAAGAGTGGCGCGTGGTATGGGACTTGACGACACCTTCTCGTCCGCGCACCCTCACCGCGCCGGGCGGTCGGGCGGCGGCAGCAGCGGACCCAGGGGGCCGAGGTCGAGGTTGAGGTCCTCCAGGGTGAGCCCGTGGCTCGCGCACAGGTCCGTCATCCTGTCGTGCAGGACCATGAGCGTCGTTCCCAGCCGTTCCTCGTCCTCCTCGCTGAGATCGCCCTGGTCGACCCGGCGCAGCGCCTGCCGTTCCATCACCTGGCGAAGGAGTTCGACCAGCGTCAGGACCAGGCGCATGAGATCGCGCTCGACCGTGTCGGGGTCGGTGTTGATCCGCCCGGCCACGTGGCGGCCGCGCGCGCCCGGCCGTGGCCCGTCCGCCGGCTCGGCCGGCAGGAGCCGGAAGGCCCGCGCCGCGGCCTCCGCCGCCTCTTCCAGCGGATCCGCGGGTCCCTGGGTGCCGTCGCCGTCAGCCGTCATGGCCGCCCCGCGCGGGACCGGGCGGTTCCCAGGGTGACGGGTTCTCCCGGCTCACGGACACGATCAGCGCGCGCAGCGAGACCCGTACGAGATCGATGTCGGCGATGGACAGGACCACGTCACCGGCCAGGACGACCCCGCCGGCGAGCAGCCGGTCCAGCAGGTCGACGAGTGCGACCTGACGGTCCGGCAGCGGATCCGCGGCGGCCGAATGACCGGGCCCGGTCATGGCGTGACACCTCGTGCCGTTTCGTCGTCCGTGCCGTCCTCGGGCATCGCGAACGAGTACGGCGCCCAGGGGCCCGTGACCTCCACGCGGACGCCCGCCAGTCCGTCTCCGGCGCGGGCGGCCTCGGCGCGGAACTCCTCGCCGCGCCCGCGGGGCACCAGGAAGGCGTCGTTGAACACGTTCTCTCCCGCGTCGCCGGCCAGGACGCCTTGCTGGGGCCGGTGCGCCGCGCGGTCGGTGGCGTAGGCGCGTGCGACGTCCCCCACGCGCCCGGCGGCCTCCTGCGCCGCCCGGTACACGGCCTCCCGGTCGCCACGCTGCTGTCTTCGGGCGCTGAGGTAGGCGCGCCCCGGCGTGACATCCGCCGCCGGGACGGATTCCGGGGTGGCCGGCGCGGTCGCCTCGACATAGATCTTCACCCCCCATTCGACCTGGCCGGCGAGACGGTCCAGACGCCCGGCGAACAGCCGTACCGCGGAGCGCAGCATGTCGCGAGCGCTGCCGTCGTCCACGTAGACGGTCGCGAGGCGCAGCGGCAGCGCCGGTGTGCGGGCCGCGACCTCCTCGACCACCGCGTGGTGCGCCCGTGCCACCGCCTCCAGCCAGTCCAGGTCCTCCAGATGACGTCTGAGCCCGTCCTCGCGGAAGTCCCCGGCCGGCACCGGGCTCACCACGAGGACGATGTCCCCGCCCCCGTCCTCACTCCCGCCCTCGGCGATCAGATGGACCGGGGCACCGGCCACTCCCGGCAGTGCGGTCAGCGACCGTTCCAGGTCGGGATGGGCGCGTGCCACGGCGTACGCGTAGGTGACCGGTTCACTCGTACTCGTCGTCATCGCGATCAGCCCTTCGGCGGGTGGTGCCGCGCGGTTCCGGCTCCACCTCGGGGATGCCCCTGTCCCGGCGCAGGGCGTTCAACTCGGCGCGCAGGCGGCGGTTCTGCTCGGCCAGCGATCGCTCGTCAGTGGCCCGCGACGACAGCGAGGGGTCGTGTTCCCACCAGTCGATGCCCATCTCCCTGGCCTTGTCGACCGAGGCCACCAGCAACCGGATCTTGACCGTGAGCAGTTCGATGTCGAGGAGGTTGATCCGGATGTCGCCCGCGATGACGATGCCCTTGTCGAGGACGCGTTCCAGGATGTCGGCGAGGTTGGCGGACGAGCCCTGCGCGTACTGCGGAGCGGCCCGGGACGGATAGCCGCCCATGCGTTCGGAGAGTGGCTCACTCACGACTGACCGCCCTGTTCGTGGGCCTTGATCTCGTCCAGCCGGTCGAGCAGTTCGTCCTCGATCCGGTCGAACGTCTCCTCGTCGATCTCGCCGGAGTTCAACTGCCTCTCCAGCTCGGCGAGTCGCAGTCGCACCGGCTCCGGGTCGTAGTACTCGTTCTCAGCGGCCTCCAGGACCTGGTCCATCACCCAGGCGACCCCGCGCACGGGTGCCAGGGGAAGTGTGACGAGTTGTGTGAACAGTCCCATGACGTCTCCATCAGCTGAAGCTGTACGGAGGAAGCGGTCCGTTGAGCCGGAACTCGAATCCCTCGCCCATCTGGTGCGCCAGACTCAGCTCCGTGGCGAGGAAGAGTTCGTCCTGCTCGTCACTGACCAGGAACGAGACACTGAGGAAGTCCGTTCCGGCGGGCGGCGAGGAGTCGATCTCGCGGGCGAACGGGCGGAGCGCCTCGATCACGCCCGAGGCCAGTGCCTCCTGGCGGGCCCGTACCTCGCCCGCGACCAGCTCACCGAGCCGCAGGGGCGCGTCGGGGCCCGCCGTGCCGTCGCGGATCGCCTGGTTGAGCTGCCGGGTGCTCTCCGACTGCTCGAGGATCTCCCGCAGCAGCATCTCCTCGTCCTGCGAGGCCTTCAGGTTGTACTCGGCGCAGCCCTCGACCCGGCGCAGCCCCTCGGCGTATTCGTCGCCGCGCTGTTCCAGCGCTTCCTTGACCGCGTCCTCGTCCGGGGCGGTGTAGCCGAACCTGAGGGGCAGGACGGTGCCGTCCGCGAGCAGACGCTGCTGGACGGCCTGGTGGGCGCTGATGTCCCGGCGCTTGGGGCGCAGTTCCTCCGGCGCCTCGCTCACGACCGCGCAGAGCGGTCCGGCGGTCACCGTGCGCAGCGGGGAGGGTGAAGCGCCGACCCCCTTGAGACCGTCGAGGCGCAGCGGGTGGTCCTTGAACGTGATCGAGTAGACGTATACGGCCATGGCTCACTCCTCCTCGCGAGACGCGCTTCGCTCCCGCCGGGAGGAACGCCGGGCCGGTCGCCGTCGTCGCTCCACCGTCTCCTCCTCCGCTTCCTCGTCCGCCTCCGGCTCGTCCTCCTGCTCGCCGCCGCCCTTTGCCGTCACTTCGCGGATGGTGTCGGTGACCGCCTCGGCGGCGCCACTCAGGGCTCCCTTGGACTTGCCCCGAGCGCCGGATTCCACGGTGTCGCCGACGATGTCGGTCAGCTTGGACGGTGCCTTGTTGCCGGATTCCAGGTCGAGACGGTTGCACGCCTCGGCGAAGCGCAAGTACGTGTCGACACTGGCCACGACGATGCGTATGTCGATCTTCAGAATCTCGATGCCCACCAGGGACACACGGATGAAGACGTCGATCACGAGCCCGCGGTCGAGTATGAGTTCCAGAACGTCGTAAAGGTTGCCGGATCCGCCGCTCCGGGCGAGGCCGCCACCACTTTGCGGCACCACGCTCATGGTGCCTCCCTTCACCGGCTGTGATGTCTCAGCGCCGGTCGATCTGTCCACGCGTATAGCGGTGCTTCCTCTCGTACGCCACCAGATCGCCCTCCTTGTCCAGGGTCACCCGGTAGGTGGCCATCACGCTGGTGGTCTCGGGGATGCGCTCCAGCTCGAGTACCTCCACATCAGCCTCCCAACCGTCGTCCGTGGGTCTGATCGCGGAAACGGACTCGGGGGCTCGGCCGAGCAGCGAGCCGAGTTGTTCCACGGCCGAGCGGATGGCCCCGGCGGCGCCTGCGGAGCGTGACGGGGCCGCACGGTCGCCCGCGGGCCGGCGCGGCGTATCGCGGCCGGCGCTCGATCGCCGTTTGGCGGGTTCTGCTGCGGCCATGGTGTCTCCGGTCGTCGGAACGGACGACGCAGTCAGGCGTGTGCGCAGTCCGACCTGGACGTGGTCCGACATAGACAGTCGAACATAAGCGTGCAATCTCATCATATAGGGGTACTTGGGGCGTCAGGTAAGGACGACCTGCCCCGAGGCCGCCCCGACGAGCACGCGGGCCCGGGGGAGGCGCGGGCTGCGTGGTCCGAAGGGAAAGAGTTCATGAATGACACAACCAAGATCGCTCTGGCCGCCGCTGTGGCCGGAGGCTATCTGCTCGGACGTGCGAAGAAGGGCCGCCTCGCGTTCACGCTGGCGACCTATGTCGCAGGGCGGCGATTCGGTCTCGATCCGCAGCAGTTGGCCAAGGAGGGGCTGAAGCGGCTCTCGGACGTGCCGGGGGTCGCGGAGCTCCAGGAGCAGATGCGGGGCGAACTGATGGACGCCGGACGCCAGGCCCTGGCGGCCACCGCCGACCGCCGCCTCGGTGAACTGGCCGACACCCTCCATGAGCGCACCCTGCGCGTCGGTGAGACGGACGACGGTGCCCAGGACGGCGAGGACGACTCCGAGGAGGACGCGTACGAGGACGAGGCGGAGGACGACGAGGGGCGGGAAGCCGACCAGGACGCGTACGACGAGGAGGATGAGGAGTACGAGGAGGACGACGGCGAGCCTGAGGCCGAGGGGCCGGTCGGCGAAGCCGACGAGGAGGAGCTGGAGCAGGAAGAGGAGGGCGAGGAGGAGGGCGAGGAGGAGGGCGAGGAACCTCCGGAGCCGGAGCGGCCGCGAAGGCGGCGGCGGAGCGGCGGGGGCGCGGAGGGCAAGCGTGCCGCCGAGCCCGCGCCCCGCAGGGGAACCGCGAAGAAGGCCGCCAAGAAGGCCCCCGCGAAGAGCGCGTCCTCGGACGAGAGCGGCTCGGGCGCGAGGCCGGCGGCGAAGCGGACCGCGGCCAAGAAGACGTCGGAGAGAAGGCCGTCGGCGGACCGGCCGGCGAAGAAGGCCGCGAAGAAGACCACGCCACCGGCGAAGAAGGCGGCCCCGGCCAAGAAGACCGCGGCCAAGAAGTCCCCCGCGAAGAAGGCCGCCGCCAAGAAGACCGCCCCGGCCAAGAAGACGGCGGCGAAGCGGGCGCCCGCGAAGAAGACCGCAGCGAAGAAGTCTTCGTCCAGGACGGCCAAGACGGCTTCCGGACGCCGGAGGTAGTGCCATGGCCACCAAGGAACGTGACAAGGACAAGTCGGAGGTCTCGGGCCTCGACGCACTGCGCGACGAACTCACCGGCTACCTCGGTGCCCAGCTGGAACACCTGGTGGACAAGGCCGGGGACAAGGTCGCGGATGTGACCGACCACCTCTTCGACGCCGCCGAGAACGGCGGCCCCCTGCTCGGGGCCGGTTCACGCATTCTCCAGGGGGAGTCGCCGCTGAAGGCGATCGTGTCGGAGAAGGCCAAGAGCGCAAAGGACAGCGTGGTCGGCAAGGTGAAGGACGCCTTCGGGGGCGGGGGAGGGGGAGGAGGCAAGGCCAAGTCCGGCAGTACCAAGGTCATGAACATGATCGAGGTACTGGACGTCGGCGTGCCGATCCGCAAGGCCTACGACCACTGGTGCGAGTTCGAGAAGTTCAGCGGCTTCACCAAGGGTGTGCGCAGCGCCTCCCAGGACGGCGAGGGCGGCAGCGACTGGAAGGTGAAGGTCGGCCCGTCCACCCGGGGTTGGAAGGCGACCGTGCAGGAACAGGTCCCCGACGAGCGGATCGAGTGGACCTCGGAAGGTGCCAAGGGCAGTACACGCGGCTGTGTCAGCTTCCACGAGCTCACGCCGAACCTGACCCGCGTCGTGCTCGTCGTCGAGTACTACCCCTCCGGCTTCTTCGAGAAGACCGGCAATCTCTGGCGCGCCCAAGGCCGCCGTCTGCGGCTGGACTTCAAGAACTTCCAGCGCTACGTCACGCTCACCGACGAGGAGGCCGAGGGCTGGCGCGGCGAGATACGCGGCGGTGAGGTCGTCCGCACCCACGAAGAGGCGCTGGAAGAGGAGGAAGCGGCTTCCGGCGACGAGGAGGCGGAAGGCGCGGAGGGCTACGAGGACGAGGAATACCCGGAGGAGGACGAGGAGAATCCGGAGGGCTACGAGGACGAGGAACTCCCCGAAGAGGACGACGAGGAGCTCCCCGAACAGGACGGCGAAGCGGCGCAGGAGTACGACGAGGAGGAGGACTACGACGAGGAGGAGTGAGAATCGGGCACGATGCGCGCGGACGGCACCGCGGAACCGGTCGGCCGTCCGCGGGGCCCTTCCGTGGCGTCGAGCCTGTTTCTCCCCGGCGCGACGGGGGACCCGGTCCTGACAGCCCGCAATCACGGGAAGGACCGGACCCGACCGGGGCGGACGCGGAGAATCCCGACGCGGAAAATCCGGACGCGGAGCATCCGGGGCCGGATGACGAAGGGACGAGATCGAGTCATGACCGCGGACATCGACACCAGGAGCACCGCGCGACCGGAGACAGGATGGGTGAAGACGCGCCGCCGGAGGCAGTCGGGCCCGCGGACCTGCGTTCCCGCGACGGCCGGTGAAACGGTCCGCCAGGACCGCACCGCCCCCGAGTGGAACATCGTCAGGGGTGAGGACTGACTACCCGTCAACTCATGTCCGTACATTGGTTGTTACGGCCGAAGCGCTACGGTCGCCGTTCCGGGTGAGACGCTTCGGCCACTGTTCCGGTGAGACGCCTCGGTGACTGTTCCGGATGAGACGCTCAGGTCACGGTCCCGGATGAGACGCTACGTTCCCCACTCCGCCCGATGAGACGCCACGTTCCGCGTTCCGGGCGAGTCTCAGAGCGAGGAGTCCGTCTTGGAGCGCAGCCGGCGGACCTCGTCCTCCGGGGGGCGGCGCTGACCCTCGTCCAGCAGCCGCTCGGGCGTGTCGTCCTCCGGGATCAGATGAGCGGGCGCCTGTTCCGCGGGGTTCGCGCCGTCGTCGGTACCGGAGTCCTCGGCGATCATGTCGTGCTCGGCGTCCTCGTGTGCGCCCACGTCGAGGGCCAGGATCCGTTCCGCGGGGTCCGTGTCCATCCCGTCGTCCGGGAGGCCGCCTCCGTCGTCCGCCGGGGAGTCGACGTCGTCCTCGTCGGGCTCCTCCAGCGACGGATCCGAACGCTCCTCGGCCAGCTTCTCCTCCAGGCTCTCCCCCTCGCGCTGCTCACGCGCCGTGGTGCCCCGGTGGTCCACCGCGAGCGGGCGCTCGGGCGCCGACCATCCGTCGTCGAAGGGGTCCGAGCCCCGGGACTCGAGGGTGTCCTCCGGATCGAGGATGCCTTCGTCCTCGCGGATGTCGGGAGCTCCCGGCTGGTAGACCTCATCACCCATGACGTCGTCCTCGCTCTGGCCGCCCAGGACGGGCGCGACCCTCCGGAGGGATCGAAGGGTCATCGGCCCATGTCTCCAGGCTCGCCCAGTCCAACGGTTCCGGCATGCCGGAACCGCGCGCGATCACGGAGGGTCACCGAATCCGGGACCGGTGAATCCCGATCTCCACGTTTGGCAGCGGTAGGACGGGTCACTCGATGCCTCGACACTCGAAGCCGATCGTGATGGGGAGTGAGACATCGTGAGTGGCGAGCAGAAGGCCAAGGCCAAGATGGAACAGGCCAAGGGCAAGACCAAGGAAGCGGCCGGGCGCGCCGTGGGCAACGAGCGGATGGCCGCCGAGGGCCGGGCCGAAAAGGCCAAGGGCGACGCGCGCCAGGCCAAGGAGAAGACGAAGGACGTCTTCAAGGGCTGAACCAGCCGATTCAGGGGCTGAACCAGCCGACGGGCTCGAGGGTTGCGACGACCGACAGCTCCAAGGGCCGCGACGGCCGACAGTCGACAGCTTCAAAGGCTGTGACGGCCGGCAGGCCCGAACAGCCGGCCGCGAAGGCCGCACAGGTCCGAACAGCCGCGAAGGCTGGAAGGCCGGCCGGACAGGGCTGAACGCCCGGGCTCGGAAGCCCGGCATGCCGTACGGCGTCAGGCCGAACCACGTGGGGCCCGTTCCGGGGAACGGGCCCCACAGCCGTGCGCCCCCGCGTGCCCGTGCCCCGGAACGCCCGTACCGCGAAGGTCCGGCACCCGTGCCGAGCCGCACAGGATCTCGTGTTGCCGCACGCCGCCGCGGGCCCAAGATGGTGGGGGCGGCGGAGAGGAGTCCCCGGCGTGGAACCGGACACGCGGGCAGAGGGTCGAGGGGACCACGAGCAGGGGCCGGCCGAGGGCGCCGACCCGCGACGGTGGCACGCCCTGTGGGTCACCCTGACGGCCGGGTTCATGAGCCTGCTGGACGTCACCATCGTGGCCGTCGCACTGCCCTCGATGCAGCGGGCCCTGCACGCCTCCGCCCCGTCGATCCAGTGGGTCGTCTCCGGCTACGCCCTCACCTTCGCCCTGGTCCTCGTGACGGCCGGCCGCCTGGGCGACGCGATCGGCCGCCGACGGATCTTCCTGCTCGCCCTCGCCGCCTTCGTCCTGTGCAGCGCCGCGGCCGGCGCCGCGCCCACCATCACGCTCCTCGTCGTGGCCCGACTCGCCCAGGGCACCGCCGCGGGGTGCCTGGCACCGCAGAACTCCGCCCTCATCCAGCAGATGTTCCGGGGAGCCGAGCGGGGGCGGGCGTTCGGACTCTTCGGTGCCGTCGTCGGCATCTCCAGCGCGGTGGGCCCCGTCATCGGCGGGCTGATCCTGATGCTCGCCGACGGACCCCAGGGCTGGCGCTGGATCTTCTATGTGAACGTGCCGGTCGGAGCCGTCGCCTTCCTGCTGGGCCTGCGCCTGCTGCCCAAGGTCGCTCCGCGCCGCCGGGAGCGGCTCGATCTGCGGGGTGTCCTGCTGCTCGGCTGCGGGGTCCTCGCGCTGATGCTTCCCCTGATCCTGGCCGAGTCCAGCGGCGTACGAAGGCTGTGGTGGCTCTTCCTGGTGGGGCTGGGCCTTCTGACGATGTTCGCGTGGTGGGAGCGGCGCCTGACAGCGGCCGGCGGGCAGCCCCTCCTGGACCCGGGCCTGGTGACGAGCACGCGGGGCTACGCCGCCGGAGCGGCCATCGCCGCCCTGTACTTCGTGGGGTTCAGCGGGGTGTGGCTGGTGTTCGCGCTGTACTTCCAGAACGGCGAGGGCTACTCCCCGCTGCGCTCGGGGCTCGCGGTGACACCCTTCGCCATCGGCTCGGCCGCGGCGGCCGTGGTGGCCGGACGGCTCGTCGATCGGCTGGGCCGGCTGCTGACTGTCTGCGGTCTCGCGGCCGTCGCCCTGGGGCTGGGCGGTGCCGTGCTAATCCTGCGCCTCGCCCCGGGGGACCAGGCTCTGTGGTACGCGGCTCCGGCCCTGTTCGTCGGCGGGCTCGGCAGCGGCTGTGTGATCTCCCCGAACGTCACGATGACGCTCCGGGACGTGCCGGTGCGTATGGCGGGCGCGGCCGGTGGCGCCCTTCAGACGGCCCAGCGGCTGGGGGGTGCCGTCGGTACGGCAGCGCTGCCCGGACTGTTCTACGTGGTGCTCGGCACCGGCCGCCACGACTTCCGTTCGGCTGTGGTGATCTCCGTCGGCTCCGGGATCGTGGCCATCCTGTGCGCCCTCGCCCTCGCCGTGCGCGACTGGCTGCGCGATCATGAACCCCGACGGACGGGCAACTCGTCCGGGCTGCCGCACGACCACACCAGTGCCGGTCGGTCCTGAGACCGGACGCGTGAGAAGCGGGCCTCGCAGGGTGCCTTAGGGGCACCGGCCGGCGACCGCGTTCACAGCGGGCTCACAGCGGCCGAAAAGATCTCGCGCGTTCCGTGAACTCCCAGTAGGTCATGGTCAGTTCAAGCCGTTGTCTTGTCGCCGTCATGACAAAACTGTCGACGTGATGCCACTCTGCTGTCGAACGTTCACGCTTCGCTCACCCCCTCTCCGGCCAGGCGCACCCGCATCCTCGCGGTCCAGGCGAGCCCCGTGCCCCCGCGTACCCGACCGCCGTCGCGCGGCACCGGGTGCCGACTCCGCCTGCCGTCCGGCCCTCCGACCGCCGTGGACCGGCCGCACCCGGCCGGTCCCGGACGCCCGGGGCTCCACCCGGGCAAACCCCCCGCAAAAGGAGATGGCATTGAACCGGCAACACGTTTCCGTCCGCCGGCGCAGACGCGCCGCCGTCCTCGCGCTCACGGCCGCCGGCTCGTTACTGGCCCTCGCCGTCCGGCCGGGTGTCGCGGCCGCCGCAGCGGCGGATCTCGCTCCCGCCAGGACCGTCACCGAGATCGCCGCCTCAGGGAACCCCGTTCCCGCCAAGGCCCTCGCCCGGATCGTCGCCGAGCCCCGGTCCGCCGCCCTCGAGGTCCCGCTGTCGCCCGCTCGGCACGCCGCGCTGGTCCGGAGCGCCGGAGCGGCCGCCGGCGCCACAGCGAAGCGGCTCGGCCTCGGCGCCCGGGAGAAACTCGTCGTCAAGGACGTCGCCCTGGACAGGGACGGTACGACCCATACGCGCTACGAGCGCACCTACGCGGGACTGCCGGTGCTCGGCGGCGATCTGGTCGTGCACCTGAGGGACGGCCGGAGCACGGTGTCCCGGGCGAGCGGGTCGGCGGTCGCCGTGCCGAGCCTCAAGCCGAGGATCGCCGCCGGTGACGCCGAGGCCAAGGCCCTCGCGGTGGGACGCGGGGCCGCTGTCGCGAAAGCGGGGATCGGCGAGGCGCCCCGGCTCGTGGTCCTCGCGACGGGCGCCCGCCCGGTCCTGGCCTGGGAATCGGTGATCGAGGGGGTCCGGAGCGACGGCACGCCGAGCGAACTGCACGTCGTCACGGACGCGTCCTCCGGCAAGGTCGCCTCCCGGTACGAGGGGATCGACACGGGCACGGGCACGGGCACGGGCCAGTACGTGGGTACGGTGCCGCTCGCCACCACGCCGTCCGGAACCTCGTACCAACTGGTCGACGGGGACCGCGCCGGCCACCGCACCTACGACCTCAACCAGGGGACCTCCGGCACCGGAACCCTCTATACGGATGACAACGATGTCTGGGGCGACGGCACCCAGAGCGACCGGCAGACCGCCGGTGTCGACGTCGCCTACGGAGCGGCGGCGACCTGGGACTACTACAAGGAAGTCTTCGGCCGCAACGGGATCCGCAACGACGGTGTGGCCGCCTACAGCCGGGCCCACTACGGCAACAACTACGTCAACGCCTTCTGGTCCGACAGCTGCTTCTGCATGACCTACGGCGACGGGACGAACAACGCCAAGCCGCTGACGGCGCTGGACGTGGCGGCCCACGAGATGAGCCACGGCGTCACCAGCGCCACCGCGAACCTCACGTACTCGGGGGAGTCCGGCGGGCTCAACGAGGCCACCTCGGACATCTTCGCCGCGGCGGTCGAGTTCCACGCGAACCTCGCGGCCGACGTTCCCGACTACCTGGTCGGAGAGAAGATCGACATCCGCGGCAACGGCACCCCGCTGCGCTACATGGACAAGCCGTCCAGGGACGGTTCCTCCCGCGACAACTGGGACTCCTCGCTGGGCGGCATCGACGTCCACTACTCCTCGGGGCCGGCGAACCACTTCTTCTATCTGCTCTCCGAGGGGAGCGGAGCGAAGACGGTCAACGGGGTGTCGTACGACAGCCCCACGCATGACGGGCTGCCGGTGACCGGCATCGGCATCGAGAACGCCGCCCGGATCTGGTACCGCGCGCTGACGACGTACATGACGTCGACGACCGACTACCACGGTGCCAGGACCGCGACCCTGCGGGCCGCGGGCGATCTCTTCGGGGCCTACAGCCCCACCTATCTCGCCGTCGCCGACGCCTGGGCGGGCATCGCCGTCGGCGACCGCATCGCCCTGGGGGTCAACGTCGCCCCCGTCGCCGACCAGACCTCGGGGGTCGGCCAGGAAGTCTCCCTCCAGGTGGACGCGTACACCACCAACACCGGCGCGAGCCTGGCCTACACGGCCACCGGTCTGCCCGAGGGCCTGGCCATCGGCGACACCGGACTGATCTCCGGGGTCCCCGTCACCCCCGGGACCGGCGACACGACGGTCACGGTGACCGACAGCACCGGCGCGGCCGTGTCGGTGGCCTTCCACTGGCGGATCGCGTACGTCTACGCCAACAGCACCCGGGTGGACATCCCCGACCTGGGCCCGGCGGTGGAGTCGCCCATCACGATCACGGGCCGGCCCGGCAACGCCTCGGCGGCCACCGAGGTCTACGTCGACATCGTCCACACCTACCGCGGTGATCTGACGGTCGATCTGGTCGGCCCCGACGGAACCGTCTACTCGCTGCTGAACCGCAGCGGGGGCTCGGCCGACAACGTGGACCAGACGTTCACGGTGGACGCCTCCGCGCAGCAGGTCGACGGCACCTGGAAGCTGCGTGTCCGCGATCTCGCGTCGATCGACGTGGGCTATGTCAGGCAGTGGCGGCTCACCCCCTGACCCGGGCCGCCAAGAACCCCTGATCCACGCCCGTCCGGACCGCCGTCGCGGTCCGGGCGGGCTTCTCTTTGTCCTTGCCGTGCCTTCAAGCCTTGACGGATCAAGGTGGACTCCGGCCCGTCCGTGACGCCCCCCGTCCAGGTCACAGCCCTTGGGTACCCCGCCAACGCGGGCGAAGCGCACACGAGTTGAAGAAACTCGTGTCACGGGACTTGCCACCTTGATGGTTCATTACTTAAATCAAAGCGTGAACTAAGAGCGCAGCAAAGCCGGTTCACGGTCACCTTCCTGCAAGCAGCTGTCCCCTCAGCTGCCGATCACGTGTGTCCACTCCCGCTCGTCACCCCACCCGCATGGAGTCACGGCATGAAACTCAGAACCCTGGGTGTCGCGCTGGCCGCAATGGCCGCGCTCATCACCCTGCCCTTGCAGAGACCGGCCGCCGCGGCCGATCTCCCGCTGTCCCAGGGCAAGACGGCCGCGTCCTCGTCGGACGAGAACGGCGGCACTCCCGCCGCCTACGCCGTCGACGGCGACACCGCCACCCGGTGGTCCTCGGCCGCCACGGACGCCCAGTGGCTCCAGGTCGACCTCGGCGCCTCGGCGACGATCACCAAGGTCGTCCTCAACTGGGAGACCGCGTACGGCAGTGACTACCGGATCCAGACGTCACCGGACGGCAGCACCTGGACCGACATCAAGACGGTGACGGGCGGCGACGGGGGCACCGACAGCCTCGACGTCTCCGGCCAGGGCCGCTACATCCGGATGTCCGGCGTCCACCGGGCCACCCAATACGGCTACTCCCTCTGGGAGTTCCAGGTGTTCGGCACCAGCGGGACCACCACGCCCGCGACCTGTGACACGTCCGACGCGGCGCAGGGCAGGACGGCCACCGCCTCCTCCACCGAGAACGCGGCGAGCCCGGCCTCGGCAGCCTTCGACGGCGACACGGCGACACGCTGGTCCAGCGCCTTCGCCGACCCGCAGTGGGTCCAGGTCGACCTCGGGGCGACCAAGGACCTGTGCCGCATCGACCTCAACTGGGAGGCCGCGTACGGCAAGGCGTTCCAGCTCCAGGCGTCCACGGACGGCCAGAACTGGACCGTCCTGAAGTCCGTCACCGACGGGACCGGGGGCACCGCCTCCTACGACGTGTCCGGCCAGGGCCGTTACGTACGCGTCTACGGGACCACCCGGGGGACCGCGTACGGATACTCGCTGTGGGAGGTCGCCGTCCACACCGGTACGGGGAGCAGCACCCCGCCCGTGCAGGGCGGCGGAGACCTCGGGCCCAACGTCATCGTCGTGGACCCCTCCACGCCCGATCTCCAGGGCAAGTTCGACCAGGTCTTCAGCCAGCAGGAGTCGAACCAGTTCGGCGCCGGCCGCTACCAGTTCCTGATGAAGCCCGGCACCTACAACGGCATCAACGCCCAACTCGGCTTCTACACCTCGGTCTCGGGCCTCGGACAGAACCCCGACGACGTCCACATCAACGGCGACATCACCGTGGACGCGGGCTGGTTCAACGGCAACGCCACCCAGAACTTCTGGCGTTCGGCGGAGAACCTGTCGATCACCCCGTCCAACGGCACCGACCGCTGGGCGGTGGCCCAGGCGGCTCCCTTCCGCCGTATCCACGTCCAGGGCGGGCTCAACCTCGCCCCGGCGGGCTACGGCTGGGCCTCCGGCGGCTACATCGCCGACTCCAAGATCGACGGTACGGTCGGCCCGTACTCCCAGCAGCAGTGGTACACCCGTGACAGTTCCGTCGGTGGCTGGACCAACGGCGTCTGGAACATGACCTTCACGGGAGTCCAGGGAGCACCGGCGACGAACTTCGACTCCGGCCCGTACACCACCCTGGACACCACCCCGGTCTCCCGCGAGAAGCCCTACCTCTACCTGGACGGCAGCACCTACAAGGTGTTCGTGCCCTCCAAGCGCACCAACGCCCGTGGTGTGTCCTGGCCCAACACGGCCGGTACGTCCATCCCGCTGGACCAGTTCTACGTCGTCAAGTCCGGCGCGACCGCGGCGACCATCAACGCGGCCCTCGCCCAGGGTCTCAACCTGCTGTTCACCCCGGGCGTCTACCACCTCGACCAGACCATCAACGTGACCCGGGCCAACACCGTCGTCCTGGGCCTCGGCCTCGCGACGATCGTGCCGGACAACGGCGTCGACGCCATGCACGTGGCCGACGTGGACGGCGTCAGGCTCGCCGGATTCCTCATCGACGCCGGGCGGTCCAACTCCGACACCCTGCTCCAGATCGGCCCGGCGGGTTCCTCCACGGACCACTCCGCCAACCCCACCACCATGCAGGACGTGTTCGTGCGGATCGGCGGCGCGGGCCCCGGCCTCGCCACCAACTCGGTCGTCGTCAACAGCGACGACGTCGTGATCGACCACACCTGGCTCTGGAGAGCCGACCACGGGGACGGGGTGGGCTGGGACACCAACCGCGCCGACTACGGCCTCGTGGTCAACGGTGACGACGTCCTGGCGACCGGCCTGTTCGTCGAACACTTCAACAAGTACGACGTGCTGTGGAACGGAGAGAACGGACGCACGATCTTCTTCCAGAACGAGAAGGCTTACGACGTGCCCAACGCCGCCGCCGTCACCCACGACGGCATCGTCGGATACGCGGCCTACAAGGTCGCCGACTCCGTGGCCGTGCACGAGGCCTGGGGTCTGGGAAGCTACTGCAACTTCACCACGGACCCCTCGATCGTCCAGGCGCACGGCTTCCAGGTCCCGGTGAAGACCGGGGTCAAGATGCACGACATCCTGGTGATCTCGCTGGGCGGCAAGGGTCAGTACGCCCATGTCATCAACAGCACCGGTGCGCCCACCTCGGGCACGGACACCGTCCCGTCCAAGGTCACGCAGTTCCCGTGATCCTGAACGGCGCCGGCTGATACACACGGGTGCCGGCACTCCACCCTGGTCCGGGGGAGTGCCGGCACCCGTGCGCTGTCCCCGTCACGCGCCGGCGGCGGCTCCCGGCGGCCGGCGCCCGTTCAGACGGAGCGGTGTCCCGAGCGGGAGTCCGGCACGGACCGTGCCGGACCGGGAGTCGTGCCGAGCGGCAGGTCATGACCTCGGGGCGCCTCCCGGTCGGGCGGCCCGGCCGGTTCGACCCCGGCGGCGTGGGCGATGAGACGGTGGGCGAGTTCACGTGCCTCGGCGGGGGTGAGCGAGGCCCACACCCCGTGCTCGTCACCCTGGTCGGGACCCACGTCCAGGGTCACGCGACCGATCGGCCGGCCCGGCGTGGGCAGCCGAAGTTCCTTCACGGAGATCCTGCGGCCGCAGGACGTCACCAGGGGCAACTCACCTGCCCCGGCAGCCCGAGGCCGCCACTGTCCGGACGCCGTCATCGCTCTCACGCCTTTCCACGAGCAGCACCGCCGGTGGGTCCACCGCACCGGGTGGAACTCCGTGCTCCGGCATCTGCCGGACTGCTCACGTCAGCGTCAGGACGTACGGGTTTGTTCCCGGTCCCGGGGTGCCCGGCGTCCTCGCGGCGGGTCGCCGCGAGCCGTGTGCCGGTCCCGTGCGGCTTGAACACGGCTCGGTGTCCGGGCGGTTGACGCCTGCCCGGCCGGCAGGCGGAAGGGAACGTCCCGCAGACCGACAGACCGACAGACCGACAGACCGGTGACCGGTCCGCGTCAGAGCTGTACGGCGCCGGCGCTCTTGGTGCGCAGGGCCCCGAGGCGCTCCAGGAGCAGGCCCTCCCTGGTGGACCAGGGGGAGATCTCCACGCTCGTCGCCCGGCACGCCTCCATGAGGGCTTCCGCGACGAGCGCCCCGGCCAGGGACTGCCCGGCCCGGTGCCGGGAGATGCCGGGCAGACGGCCGCGGCCCGCGGACCCGTTCTTGGCGAGAACGCGCACCGCGGCCCGTACCTCGTCGAGGGTCAGCCGCTGCGAAGGTGCGGAACGATCACGGCCGGCGGTGGTGTAGCGGGCGAGCTGGGTGAAGGTCTTGGAACAGGCGAGGACGCGCCCGTCCGGATCGGCGCGCGGCAGGTCGGCCACCTCGGCGAGGCGGTCGCTCAGATGGTCGCGCACCTCGGCGAGCCGTCGTTTCGAGGACACGGCCTCGTCGAGTTTCCAGGCGCGGGTGACCGTCCGCGCGCCCAGCGGCAGTGAGTGGGCGGTCCGGGGCTGCTTGGACATGCCCGAAGCGACCTCCACCGTCCCGCCGCCGATGTCGAGGACCAGCAGCGAACCGGCCCGCTCGCCCGCCCAGTGGCGTGCGGCCACATAGGCCAGACGGGCCTCCTCCTCGCCGGACATCACCCGCAGCCGGGTGCCGGTGGCGCTGGCCACCTGGGCGAGGACCTCGTCGCGGTTGGGCGCGTCGCGGATCACCGACGTGGCGAACGCGTACACCTCGGGCAGGGCCCCCCGGTTCTCGGCGAGCGTCTCGGCCACGGCCCGCTGCACGCTGCGTACACCCGACTTGTCCAGCCGTCCCGTGGCGTCCAGTGTCTCGTGCAACTGGAGCCGTACCTTTCGGGACAGCACCTCCTCCATGGCCACCCCGGCGCGGCGCCGCGCAACGGTGAGCAGAGCGCTGTGACACCCGACGTCTAGTACACCTGCCTGCCGCACTGTGTTAACCACCCGTTTTCCTGCCGAAGGAGATCCGCGAACTCACCATTGTCCCGCAAGGCGGCCACAGTGACGCGACACGATTTCGTTTCGGCTCGTCAAACGCCCGTCAAGGGCTCGGCGGGCTCCCGTCGGGGTGCCGCGGCAGCGCCGGGCGGCCGCCCAGGGCGAGTTGGGTTGCGGCCGGGTGCCCGCGGCCGCTCGGGTGACGGGGGTCGGCGTCAGGTGACGGAGTGGCTCATGTCACTGTCCGGGCGTGTCGGCCAGCGTCACCACTGCGGTGATCCGTTTGCCGACGGGTTCCCGGTGCACCTCGAAGGCATGGCACACGGCCATGACGATCTCCAGCCCGTGCTGCCCGACGCGGCCCGCTTCGGCGGCGCGCGCCACCGGAAGGGTGGGGTCGGAGTCCCACACGGTCGCCTTGACAACCCCTTGGCCGACTTCGAGCGACAACAGGCACGGTCCGCCCGCGTACTTGACCGCGTTGGTCACCAGTTCGCTGACGACCAGCGGGACCATGCCCATCACCCGTCCGGAGACGGGCAGCCCGGCGACCGCCTGCACCCGTGCCAGGAAGTCGCGGGTGAACGCCCGCGCCTCGGCGATGCACGCGGAGTCACCGTCGTACGCGACTGATGCCTCGATCAGTGCACCCCGCTGTCCCTGCTGTCCTGCTTCGCTCACCCACTGGCTCATACAATCCGTCCCGCGTCCACCTGTTCGACGTTGCCCGTCTGCCCCGGAAACCGGACTCCACTCCACCCTGTCGCGCGATCGTCCGCGGGGTACGGCTCCGGTCCCGGCGCGGTCAGACGTCGGCGACCGTCACCGTGACGGGAGTACCGGCCTCGATCGTGCGGCTGACCGTGCAGAGCCGGTCGTGCGAGCTCTTGACGGCCCGGGGGAGGATGGCACGGGCGCGGTCGCCGGGCTCGCCGTCCGGGAACGCCACGGAGAAGGTGACCGCGAGGTCGGTCATCCGGTTTCCGTGCTCGTCGCTGATCTTGTCGCCGGTCACGGTCAGGGTGAAGCGCGTGGGCTCCACGTGGCGGGCGGTCGCGACATCGACATCGGCCGCGGTGCAGCCCCCGATGGCGGCGAGCAGCAGCTCGACCGGGGAGAACGCGTCCTCCCCGCCCGGCCCGCCCGTACCGAAGGCGATCGTCCCGCCGCGGGCGTTCGTCCCCGTGAAGTGCCCGGTGCCGGTCCGCTCGACGGTGACGCGGCGCAGATTGTCGTCAGTCATACCGCCGACCCTAATGTCGCGCCGCCCCGCCCGCCTCGGACGGGCCCGCGCCGCGGACGCCCCGCCGGTACGCGGGGCCGTGGTGACCGCGCCGATCGCGTACGGGCCGCGGGGCGTGCGTCAGTCGGGCGGGTTCGGGCGGACGACGCCGAGGTCGTAGGCGAGGATCACCGCCTGGACGCGGTCGCGGACGCCCACCTTCGACAGGACGCGGCCGACATGGGTCTTGACCGTCGACTCCGCCACGACGAGACGCTGGGCGATCTCGTTGTTGCTCCAGCCTTCGCCGATGGCCACGAAGATCTCGTACTCCCGCTCGGTGAGCGCGTGGACGCGGGGGTCGTCCTGGGGCCTGGCGCCCGACGGGTCGTGCGGGAGGTGTTTGGAATAGGCGTCCAGGAGACGCCGGGTCAGGGCGGGGGCGATCACCGCGTCGCCCGCGGCGACCGCACGGATCCCGGCGAGCAGTTCCTCCGGATGGGCGTCCTTGAGGAGGAATCCGCTGGCTCCGGCACGCAGCGCGGCGTAGGCGTACTCGTCCAGGTCGAACGTGGTCAGGATCAGCACCCGCGAGCGGCCGCCGGAGGCGACGACCCGGCGGGTGGCCTCGATGCCGTCCATCCCGGGCATCCGTACGTCCATGAGGATCACGTCCGGGCGGAGTTCGGCGGCCCTGCGGACGGCGTCGCCGCCGTGGGACGCCTCGCCCACGACATCGGTGTCCGGGGTGCTCTCCAGGAGCATGCGGAAGCCGAGGCGTTGCAGCGGCTGGTCGTCGACGATGAGGACGCTGGTCACGCCGCACCGCCCGAGACGGCCGACGGAGCGAGGTCGGTCCCGGCCGGAGGGGTGAGGTCCAGGGTGGCCCGCAGAGTCCATCCGCCGTCGGGGCCGGGCCCCGCGACGACCGTCCCGTCGTAGAGCGCCGCGCGTTCTCTCATGCCGGGGATCCCGTGTCCTTCGTCGTCGTGCGGCCGGGGGCGGGCGGTGCCGCTGCCCGGGCCGGTGTCGTGGACGTCGATGCGCAGCACGTTCTCCTCGACGCTCACCGCGAGATCGACGCGGGTCTCGGGGCCCCCGTGTTTGAGGGCGTTGGTGAGAGCCTCCTGGACGATGCGGTACACGGCCAGCTGGACGCCCCGGTCCAGGGTGCCCAGTTCGCCGCTGCTGCGGTGGACGACCCGTGGGCCGGCGGCCCGGATCCGCTCGCACAGGGCGTCGATGTCCCCGATCCCCGGCTGCGGGCTCAGCTCGGGCGTGCTCGGAGTCGTGGGCTGCTCGCGCAGGACGCCGAGCATGCGGCGCAGTTCGCCCAGCGCCTGGCGCCCGGTGTCACCGATGAGCAGCAGAGCCTGCTTCCCGCGTTCGGGCGCGACGTCACTCGCGTACGCGCCGCCGTCGGCGAGGGTGATGATGACGGAGAGGTTGTGGCCGACGATGTCGTGCATCTCGCGGGCCACACGGGTGCGTTCGGCGGCGGCGGCCAGTTTGCTGCGCTGGTCGCGTTCGATCTCCAGGCGCGCCGCGCGGTCCCGCAGGGCGGCCAGCTGGCCGCGCCGGATCCGGACGGCCAGTCCGAGCGCGACGGCCGCGACTATGGTGTTGAACAGGAAGAACAGCGCGTCCAGGGAATGCACTTCGGGCGGCAGACGCACGGCGACCAGCCCCGACGCGCCGGCCGTGATCGCGCAGGCGGCGGGCAGCCGTCGCAGCTCCCCGTGCAGCACCAGGCTGTAGAGGGCGATCAGCACGGCGACGTCGGCACGCAGCCAGACACCCAGCGCCAGCTGGAGGATGAAGACCGCGGTGATCACGGCGAAGGCGAGAGCGGGCCTCTTGCGCCGCCACAGCAGAGGCAGTACAAGACCGGCCTGGAGCGCGAGTGTCCAGGGCCAGGCCAGGTGGGTGAACTGGCTGTCGAACGGATGGTGCCGGCCGTCCTGGTCGTGCACCAGGTCCGGCACGCAGAAGAGCAGCGCCACGACCGCCGTCACCGAGGCGTCGAGGATCCAGGGGCGCTTGCGGTCGCCCTGCTTGAGCCGGCGGCCGAAACGGGACAGCGCGCGGGCCAGCGGGTGGTTCCACGGCAGTTCCGCCTCCGCGAAGGGCGGTTCGTCCGCCGGCTCGCGCGGGGCGGTGTCGTCGATGTTCATGGGGTCACCGGTCCGCGCTCATGGGTCTCACCTGTCCATTGTGGGTCCGCCGCGTCCTCGTACGCGGCTGCGGGCTTCCTCGTAGGGGTGGCACCACGGGTTCTATGCGGTGCCCGGCGCCGGTGCCCGGACGGCACGGCACCGGACCGGTGATCCGGTCGGGTGCCGTGCCGTCGTGGGACATCGGACGCGGGGTCCGGCGTGCGGTGTGTCAGGCGTCCGTGCGGACGAGACGGTAGGCGGCACCCGCCAGCGCGAGCACGGTCCAGCCGAGGAAGACCACGAGACCGGCGGTGGGTGACAGCGAGGTCGAGTCGTGGGTCAGGGCGAACATGGACTCGCCCGCGTTGCTCGGCAGGTACGGGCTGATGTTGTCCTGCCACGAGCTGGGCAGCAGCGAGATCAGGCCGGGCACCAGCATCAGCGAGGCCACCAGGACCGAGATGCCGCCGGCGACCGAGCGGAGCAGGGCGCCCAGGGCGGTGCCGATCACGCCGACCAGACCGAGGTAGAGGCCGGCGCCCAGCAGGCTGCGGACCACGCCGGAGTGGGACATGGTCAGCGCCGCGGGCGTGCCCGAGACGATGCCGCTGTCGATCGTGAAGGCGACGAAGACGCCGACGGTGGCGACGACCAGCGCGACCAGGCCGAACACCGAGGCCTTGGACCACAGCACCGGCAGGCGGCGCGGCACGGCGGCCAGGGTGGAACGGATCATGCCGGTCGAGTACTCGCCCGCGGTGATCAGCACGCCCAGCACGCCGAGTGCCAGCTGCGCGAAGTTCGTACCGAACACGGAGAGGCTGAGCGCGGTGGCCGCGACGTCGTCCCGGTGCATGGGACGCCCGGAGTTGAGCTCGGACTTGTAGTGCGCGGCGGCGATCACGCCGAAGGCGACGAGGAACAGCAGCCCGAGGCCGAGGGTGATCCAGGTGGAACGCAGGGACCACAGCTTCGCCCACTCGGAGCGCAGCACACGGCGTCCGGTGACCTTGTACGCAGGACGGGCCGCTTGTACGGGTGCGGGCGCGGGGCTGTCGGTGACGGTGACGGTGCTCATGCCGCCCTCCCAGGGGCCTCGACGGTGACGCTGGCGTGGTACTCGACGGCGTCGCGGGTCAGCTCCATGAACGCCTCTTCGAGCGAGACGGTCCGCGAGGTCAGCTCGAACAGCGGGATGCCGTGCTCGGCGGCCTTGAGGCCGATCGCCCGCGGGGTCAGACCCGTCACCTGGAGCTCTTCGGATCCGGCCGCGCCGGTGATCTCGACGCCGGGTCCGGCCAGCACCTCGCGCAGCCTGGACGCCTGGTCGGTCGCCACGGTGACGGTGTCACCGCCGGCCTGCTGGACGAGATCGCGCACGGTGGTGTCCGCCAGCAGACGTCCTCGTCCGACGACGATCAGGTGGTCGGCGACCAGCGCCATCTCGCTCATCAGGTGCGAGGAGACGAAGACCGTACGGCCGTCCGCCGCGAGCCCGGTCAGCAGGTTGCGGATCCACAGCACGCCCTCGGGGTCCAGTCCGTTGACCGGTTCGTCGAGCATGATGGTGGCCGGGTCGCCGAGGAGCGCCGCGGCGATGCCCAGACGCTGGCCCATGCCGAGGGAGAAGGCTCCCGCGCGCTTCTTGGCCACCGACTGGAGGCCCGTCAGCTCGATGACCTCCTCCACCCGGCGGCGCGGAATGCCGTGGGTGTAGGCCTGGGCCATGAGGTGGTCGAAGGCGGAACGGCCCGGGTGGATCGACTTGGCCTCCAGCAGCGCGCCGACCTCCTGGAGCGGTGCGGTGTGCTGGGCGTAGTGCTTGCCGTTGACCGTGACGTTGCCACTGCTCGGCGCGTCCAGGCCGACGATCATGCGCATGGTCGTGGACTTGCCTGCGCCGTTCGGGCCCAGGAAGCCGGTGACGGTGCCGGGCTTCACGACGAAGTCCAGCTGGTCCACCGCCGTCTTCTCCCCGTACCGCTTCGTCAGCTGATGTGCCTCGATCATCGAAGTTCCCTTGCTTTCGGGGGCAGGCCCCCCACCTGAACTGCTCACCAACCACGCTAGGAGATGTCTGTCCCGGATCCGTGGTACCGCAGAGCTCGGTTCAGGTGAGGCGCGTAGTACCGAGGTATCACCCGGCTACGGCGCTCGGATGACGGGACGGGGCAGATGCGGCTCCCGCACGCCGGCGAAATGGCAGGGGTGACAATTGACAGACCCGGCGCCAGTGGTGAGGGTGTCACCATGCCAGAGAGAACCGAGAGGCCCGGTCTGCGTGAGCGGAAGAAGGAAGAGACCCGGCGCGGACTGCGTGAGGCCGCCGGACGGCTCTTCGCCGAGCGGGGTTTCGCGCAGACGACGGTGGCCGACATCGCCGCGGAGGCGAACGTGTCGGAGCGGACGTTCTTCCGCTACTTCGACAGCAAGGAAGCCCTGCTTCTCCCGGACGGGATCGAGCTCTTCGCGCGCATAGAGGAGGCCTTCCTGGCCCGGCCGGACGGTGACACCCCGCTGGAAGCGGCCTGCGGCGCCATCACCGACGCGGTCTCCTACTTCGCCTCCAGCAGTCTGACCGCGCTGGCCCATCCGCTCGGCGAGATCCGCGAACAGGCGCGTGAGGGCCTGTCCCGGCAGTTCCAGCAGTTCGAGGCCCGCCTGACCGCACTCGTCCTTGAGCGCCTCCCGGCTGACGCGCCGGACGCCGACCTCCAGGCCGCCGTGATCGCCAACTGCGCGCTGTCGGCCGCGCGCGCCGTCCTGCGCACCCTGCGCGACCGCCGTACGGCCGGAGTCCCCGTGGAACCCGACCGGCTGCTCCCGCAGGCGTTCACCTTCCTGACCATGATCGGAGCCACCTCCTCGTGAGCCATCGCCGTCGCGTCGCCCTCACCGCCATATGCCTGACCGCCGTGGTCGCGGCTGCCGTGACCACCGACCTCGTCGTGGAACACCAGGTGCGGGGGCGGGTCGCGAAGACCGCCGCGTGCCGTCTCGGCGCGGCCGAAGGGGTACAGGTCGACCTCGACGACACCCTCGCCGGACTCGAGGCGCTCACCGGCACGGTCGGCGCCGTCCATGTCAGCGCCGAGGGCGTGCGCCGTCAGGGCACCGACATGGACGTCGACGTCCACCTGCGTGACGTGTCGACCGGCGGCGCCACCTCGGGCGGGACCGCCACCGCCACCATCGCCTACGACGCCCTGGACCGGAGCGAGGGTGTGCGGAGCGGCTCCGGCGCGGGCGGGCTGAAGACGGGCACGGACGGTACCCGCCTCACGCTCACGGGCGCGGCGGGCGGTGCCGGCCTGCCCGTCACGGTGGTCACCGGGCTGTCCACCACGTCCCACAGCCTCACCATCACCCCCGCGAGCGTCCTGATACTCGGCCGCGAGGTGCCGGTGTCGGAGCTCTCCGCGCTGCCGGGCGCCGCTGCACTCTCCGCGAAGCTCAAGCCGCGCACCATCGACATCCAGAAGCTCCCGCAGGGCACCACGCTCGTCGGCGCCCACGCCGAGAGCGCCGGTCTGGTCCTGGACTTCAAGGTGGCCGCCGCCGGTGGGGAGCGGGCGGTGACGACGGCGCGTGCGGCGTCCGTCTGCGCGTCGGGGCGGGGGCGGGCGGACAGCTGACCGCCGGTGCTCCACGGCGCCGTTGGGCCGGCGGTTGAACGTCGGTAATCCACCGGGCTGTTGGGTCGGCGGCTGAACGTCGTTATTCCACCGCGCTGTTGGGCCGGCGGCTGACCGCCGTCGGCCCATTCGTCGGCGGTTCACCGGGGCGTGGGGCGACTTCGGGTCGCCTCAGACTGCCTCGGTTTGCCTCGGTTGCCTCAGGGTGCCTCGGTCGCTTCGGTTGCCTGGGTCGCCTCGGGGCGTCCCGGTCTCGTTGGGGCTCTTCGGGCTGCCTCGATAAAAATGGCATGACTGTCAATTGACGCCACTGCCATCTTCCCGGTTAAGTTGTGGCAGTCCTGCCACTTCTTCTGGAGGCTCGGTGTCCCTTCCCCCTGCTTCGCTTGCCCCGGCGCCTCTTCCCGTCGCGCCGCGCCCGCCCGCGCTGCACCGCACGGGCGCCTTCTGCGCCCGGCACCCCGTGTGGGTGATCGCCGTCTGGCTGCTGGTGCTGGCGGCCGCGTTCGCGGGCCGGCACGCGGTCGGAGCGACCTTCGGCGACCAGGTCAGCCTTCCCGGAAGCCAGACGGGCACCGGCGCGGACCTGCTGGAGAAGTCGGACCCGGCCGCGGGCGCGGCCGGCGGGAAGGTGGTCTTCCATGTGGGCTCGGGCAAGGCGTCCGACCACGCCGCCGCACTGGAGACGAGCCTCGCCCTTCTGAAGGACCTGCCCCATGTCACCGCCGTCGCCGCGCCGGTGACCAGCTCCGACGGTGCGACGGCGTACACCGCGGTGTCCTTCGACCAGAAGCTCAAAGCCCTCGGCCACGGCTACACCGACCGCCTCGACACGGCGACGGCTCCCGCCAGGGACGCCGGAATCGGCGTCGGCTACGGAGGCGATCTGCACGACATCGTGCGCGCCCCCGCCGACGACGCCGTCGCCGAGGCCACCGGCGTCGGCGCCGCGCTGATCGTGCTGCTGCTCGCCTTCGGCAGCGTGGCAGCCGCCCTCATGCCCCTGGTCACCGCCCTGATCAGTGTCGGCGTGGGTCTCGGGGTGGTCGGCGTCGTGGCCGGCACTCTGACCTTCGCCACCTCGGCACCCACCCTGGCCACGATGATCGGGCTCGGCGTGGCATCGACTACGCGCTCTTCCTGATCACACGATTCCGCCAGTACCTGATCGACGGGGACGATCCCCGGACGGCGGTGGGCCGTACGACCGCCGTCAGCGGCAAGGCCGTTCTGGTCGCCGCCGTCACGGTGGCCGTGGCCCTGCTCAGCCTGTACGCGTGCGGACTGACCATGATCGGGCGGCTGGGTCTCGCCGCGACCATCGCGGTGGTGGTCACGGCCGCCGCCGCGCTCACTCTGGTGCCCGCGGCCATGGGGCTCGTGGGCCGCCGTGTCGACGTACTCCGTGTCCGGCGCACGCCGGTCGCCGAGAGCGCCGGTCACCACGACGGATGGCACCGCTACGCACGCCTGGTCGCCCGGCACCCGTGGAGGTTCTTCACCGCCGGTTTCACCCTCGTCGCCCTCTGCGCGATACCGCTGTTCTCGATGCGCCTCGGGCACATCGACGACGGCGCGGATCCGGCGGGCAGCACCACCCGCGAGGCCTACGACTGGACGGCCCACGCGGGTGGTCCCGGATTCGGGCCGGGTGTCAACGGCCCCTTCACCCTGGTCGTCGACCTCGCCCACGCGACCGTGACCGCCGACCGGATCGCGGACCGGCTCACCGACGTACTGACGAAGACGCACGGCGTCGCCCACGTCACCCCACCGCGTACCGGCCCGGACGGCGAGGTCCTCGTGACCACCGTCGTCCCCACCACCGGCCCCCAATCGGCCGGGACGGCGGCCCTGTTCGCCGATCTCACCGACACCGCCGTGCCCGACGCACTCGAAGGCACCGGCGCGAGAGGGTACTTGACCGGCAGCACCGCGGGTCAGATCGAGTTCCGTGACACCGTCGGCGAACGCCTGCCCCTCATCATCGGCATCGTGCTCGTCGCCGCGTTCCTGCTTCTGACGGTCGTCTTCCGCAGTCTGGTCATCCCGCTCAAGGCGGTCGCCCTGAACCTGCTCACGACCGCGGCGTCGTACGGCGTCCTGGTCGCCGTCTTCCAGTGGGGCTGGGGCGATCGCCTGCTCGGCCTGGGCGAGCCCGTGCCCATCGAGTCCTACGTGCCGATGATGATGTTCGCCATCGTCTTCGGCCTGTCGATGGACTACGAGATCTTCCTGCTCTCGCGCATCGCCGAGGAATGGCGCGCGACCCGCGACAACGAGCGGGCGGTCGGCACCGGACTCGCGCTCACGGGACGGGTCATCACCTGCGCCGCGCTCATCATGACGGCCGTGTTCCTCTCGTTCACCGGCTCACCGGCCGTGGTGGTGAAGATGCTCGCCCTCGGCCTCGCCGTCAGTGTCGTCCTCGACGCCACCGTCGTACGCCTCGTCCTGGTGCCGTCCCTCATGTTCCTCATGGGGCGGGCGAACTGGTGGCTGCCGCGCTGGCTGGACCGCCGCCTGCCCCACACGACCGTCTGACGCCGGAGGAGAGCCGCCCCGCGGAGGCGTCGTCCGTGCGGCGGCGCATGCCCGACCCGATCGGCGACGGCCTCCGCCGGCCGCGCCCCGGGCCCCGGCGCGACGGACCCGGTCCCGCCGATGTCGGGTCCTGCCCCCTTGCTCGCTATCATCCGATAGTGGCGTTTTCTTGACATTTATTTCATCTACGGCTTTTCCTCCGGGGTGGTCGATGTCCCGCAAGCTGCCGACGGGCGACGACGACGAGCTGCTCACCAGGCTCGGATCGCTGACCTCCCAGGCACGTGAACGCGCGGAGTTCCAGCGCTCACAGGTCGAGCTGGCCATCGCGCTGCAACGGGGCATGCTCCCGGGCGACCTGCCCTCGGCCCCGGGATTCGACGTGGCCGTCCAGTACGCGCCGGCCTGCTTCGGCCTCAACGTGGGCGGGGACTGGTACGACGCCTTCCGGCTGCCCGACGACCGTATCGGCCTGTCCATCGGCGACGTGCAGGGCCACAACATCGAGGCCGCCGCGTTCATGGGACAGGTCAGGGTCGGTCTGCGGGCCCTCGCCTCCGTCACGAGCGAACCCGGAGAGCTCCTGGCCCGGACCAACGACCTCATCCTGTCCATCGGCTCCGATCTCTTCGCGACCTGCACCTTCATGCGGCTCGACCCGGCCACCGGCATGCTGGAGAGCGCGCGGGCCGGGCACATACCGTGCGTCTGGGCGTCGGCGGACGGGAAGTCCGGCATCACCGAGGACGAAGGGGGACCGCCGCTCGGCATCGAGGCCGGGCTGCGGTACCCGGTGACCCGGCACCTGCTGACCACCGGCGGAGTCTTCGTCCTGCTGACCGACGGCGTCGTCGAGGGTCCTGCGATGAACGTGGACGAAGGGCTCGACCAGGTCGTACGGCTCGCCGGAATCGCCGCCGTCGCGGGCCTGTCGGCCGGGTCGCTGGCCGCCGCGGTGATCAAGGGCGCCGAGCGCGTGGGGCACGAAGACGACGCGGCCGTGCTCGTGGTCCGCCACGGCGCGCCGACCCTCCGGCTCCCGTGACGAGCCTGCCCCCACCCGCGGCGCGGAGGCGGGCGCTCGCCTCGCCGACGGGGCCCGGGCGGTGTCTGATGGCTCTGTGGTGGCTACACAGGAGATGCGCCGACCGGCCGTCTTGGCTCTTCAGACGCTGGTGATCGCCGCCTGCTACTACGGAGCGGGGCGGCTGGGACTCATGCGGCGGCTCACTGTCGAAGGAGCGGTGTTCACGCCCATCTGGCCGCCCACAGGCGTGGCCGTCGCCGCCCTGCTGATCCTGGGGATCCGGGCATGGCTCGGGATCGCGATCGGCGCCCTGCTCGTCGTCCTGTCCCTCTCCTCGTTCTCCACGCTCCAGCCCTCCGCGACCGGCATCGTCGCGGGCAACACCGTCGCCCCCGTCTGCGCGTACCTCCTTCTGGTCGCCGTGCACTTCCGCACCGATCTCAGCCGGTTCCGCGACGGACTCGCCCTGGTGTTCCTGGCGGCCCTGGGCGCCATGACGATCAGCGCGACCGTGGACGTCGGCCTGCTGGTGGTCACGGACAAACTCGCCCTGGGCGATTTCTGGCCGGTCTGGCTGGCGTGGTGGGTCGGTGACGCGATGGGCGTCCTGATCATTACGCCGATCATCTTGATGCTGTACGCCGTACGCACCCCGTTGAGCCTGACACGGTGGAAGGAGGCCGCCCTGATCCTCGTCGCGGCCGTGATCCTGGTGCCGATCGCCACCCGCAGTTCCATCAGTGTCCTGTTCCTGATCTATCCGCTGCTGATCTGGGCGGCCCTGCGGTTCGAGCTCGCGGGCAGCCTGGTGTGCGCCCTCTTCGCCTCCGTCATGGCCACCGTCGCGGCCACGGATGCCGTCGGTCCGTTCTACCGGCTGAGCCATACCGAGGTCATGATCAAACTCCAGGCCTTCAACGGAACCATGGCCCTGACCGCCCTCCTGCTGTCCGCCGTGATCACTGAACAGCGCAACACCAGGCGTTCCGTGGAACTGGCCTGCCAGGAACTGGTGGAGGTCCTCGAACATCTGACCGCGGGGAATCCCACGCCCAGACCGCCTCCCGCTGAGGAAGAGGGCTACGGCTGAAGGCGAGGCACCTCCGCGCCGCTGTAGCCGTCTCCCCCCGGCTGCCCGGCTGCCTGGCTGCCTGGCCGTCCGGCCGTCCCGTCGGAAGGACCCGGTCCGGCGCACGGTTTCGGCCGTGGTGGCGGCACAGTGCCGCAGCGCGGCTCCGTGGGGAAAGATGGGACCACCAGCGATGAACCACCGACGTGGAGGTGCGGGTACATGCAGCACGAGCGAGCGGGCCGTCCGGCCGGCCCCGAGGACCTCGTCGACGTGGCCCGGTTGGTCACCGCGTACTACGCGCTCCACCCCGACCCGGCCGAACCCGGCCAGCGTGTCTCCTTCGGTACCTCGGGGCACCGCGGTTCGTCACTGGCGACCGCGTTCAACGAGGACCACATCGCCGCCACGAGCCAGGCCATCTGCGAGTACCGCGACGGCCAGGGCATCGACGGCCCGCTCTTCCTCGGCGCGGACAGCCACGCGCTCTCGGAACCCGCCAAGGTCACCGCCCTGGAGGTGCTCGCGGCGAACGACGTGTCGGTGCTCCTCGACAGCGCGGACGGCTACACGCCCACTCCGGCGGTCTCGCACGCCATCCTCACGTACAACCGCGGCCGGTCCTCGGGCCTCGCCGACGGTGTGGTGGTCACCCCCTCGCACAACCCGCCCGCCGACGGCGGCTTCAAGTACAACCCGCCGAACGGCGGCCCCGCGGGCTCCGAGGCGACCTCCTGGATCCAGGACCGGGCCAACGAACTCATCAGGGACGGCCTGAAGGACGTACGGCGCATCCCCTACGCCCGGGCGCTCGCCGCTCCCGGCACCGGCCGCCACGACTTCCTCGGCACCTATGTGGCCGATCTTCCGCAGGTGCTGGATCTGGACGCGATTCGCGCGGCCGGGGTCCGCATCGGCGCCGACCCGCTGGGCGGGGCCTCGGTCGCCTACTGGGGGCGCATCGCCGAAGTGCATGCGCTCGACCTGACCGTGGTCAATCCGCTCACCGACCCCACCTGGCGATTCATGACGCTGGACTGGGACGGCAAGATCCGGATGGACTGCTCCTCGCCCTACGCGATGGCCTCGCTCATCGAGACGCGCGACCGCTTCCAGATCTCCACGGGCAACGACGCCGACGCCGACCGCCACGGGATCGTCACGCCGGACGGCGGACTCATGAACCCCAACCACTATCTCGCCGCCGCCATCGCCTACCTCTACTCCCACCGGGAGCGGTGGCCCGCCGGGACCGGTATCGGCAAGACCCTGGTGTCGTCCGGAATGATCGACCGGGTCGCCGACGATCTCGGCCGCCGGCTGGTCGAGGTGCCCGTCGGATTCAAGTGGTTCGTGGACGGGCTGGTCGACGGCTCCCTCGGGTTCGGCGGGGAGGAGTCGGCGGGTGCGTCCTTCCTGCGCCGCGACGGCTCGGTGTGGACCACCGACAAGGACGGCATCATCCTCGCCCTGCTCGCCTCCGAGATCACCGGCGTGACCGGGAAGACGCCCTCCGAGCACTACGCCGGACTCACCTCGCGCTTCGGAGAGCCCGCCTACGAGCGCATCGACGCCCCCGCGTCGCGCGAGGAGAAGGCCCTGCTGGCCAAGCTCTCGCCCGCGCAGATCACCACCGACACGCTCGCCGGCGAGACCGTCACCGCGGTCCTCACCGAGGCGCCGGGCAACGGCGCGCCCATCGGCGGCATCAAGGTGACCACCGAGAACGCCTGGTTCGCGGCCCGTCCGTCGGGCACCGAGGACGTCTACAAGATCTACGCGGAGTCGTTCCTCGGAACCGATCACCTGCGCCAGGTGCAGGACGAGGCGAAGGCGGTGGTCTCGGCGGCACTGTCCGGCTGAGACCCGCCACCGGCACCGTGGTCTCCGGGCTCCGGCGCCTGGGTGCGCGGTGTTCGGCGTCCGCAGCGCGATGTCCGGTGTGCGGCGCGTTGTTCGGTGTGAGGCATGGAGTCCGGGGGTGGCACGGAGTCCGGGGTGCGGCGGCACGTCTCGCGAGTCTCGCCGCCGGGTGGTTCGGCGGCATGATGGCCCGCATGCGCATCCGTATCGACGCCGTTGAACTGCCCGGCCTCACGTGCCCGGCCCCCGAGGGCCGCACCGTCTCGGTGTACGACAACATCCACGTGGCCGTGCAACGGCGCGACCGCCCGGCCGAGCTGCTCGACCCCCAGCCGGGCGACGGCGCGTCCGCGACCTGGACCCTCGAATGCACCGCGACACCCTCGCCGGAGGGGGTCGAGGTGAAGGGTCCCTACGTGCAGGACCGGCTGGGTCATCGGTTCGTCTATCTGTCGTGGGGAACCGTCGATCAGGCGGGCGTCTTCAGCATGTTCCGCCGCGCCAAGCTCATGCTCGACGCCGTGCCTTTTGACGTCCTGGCAGCGGCAGCGCGCGAGGGTGTCCTCGTCGGGCGCCTGGGCCTGACCGACGAACACGGCAACCCGCGGTGCGCCCGCGTCACGCCGCCGGAGATCGAGTGGAGCGCCGAACCAGCGGCGTAGGCCCCGTAGGCCGCTGTTTCGGCGCTCCACTCAGAGGTGATCGCGGGCCCGCCCGGCATGTCGGCGCCATCGCAGTTAGAACCTATAACGAAAGCTCTTGACGTTCACGCCCATGAGTTATAGCTTCTAACTAAAGCGATAGTTAATAACGGTCAGCGCGCGGAGCGCAGTGGAGGTCGTCATGAACGCCGAAGGGCTCGTCGAGGTCGTCCTGCCGGGCAAGGTGGAGCCGGAGGGCCTGGAGATCCGGACCGGCGCCGTGCCCGTGGCGGGCCCCGGCCAGGTCGTCGTCCGGATGGAGGCGACCGGCGTCTCCTTCGCCGAACAGCAGATGCGCCGCGGTCGGTACTACGACCAGCCGCCGTTCCCGTTCGTGCCCGGCTACGACCTGGTCGGCACGGTTCTCACCACGGGCCCGGGAGTCGACCCGGGACTGTCAGGCACCCGGGTCGCCGCTCTGGTCAAGGTGGGCGGCTGGGCCAGTCATGTGCGGGTGGAGGCGGCCGACGTCGTACCGGTGCCCGACGGGGTCGGGGCGGCCGAGGCGGAGACCGTGGTCGTCAACGGCATCACGGCCTGGCAGATGCTGCACCGCAGGGCGCGGGTCCGTGCCGGGCAGACGGTCCTCGTGCACGGCGCCAACGGCGGCGTCGGTTCGGTCCTGGTCCAGCTCGCCCGTGCCGCGGGCGCCAAGGTGATCGGCACGGCTTCGGCACGCCACCACGACGCCCTGCGGGAACAAGGCGTCGTCCCCGTCGACTACCGCACCGAGGACGTGGCCGCACGCGTACGAGAACTCGCGCCCGGCGGCGTCGACGCCGTGTTCGACCACGTCGGAGGCCGCAGCGCCGTCGACTCCTGGCACCTGCTCGCCCCCGGCGGCACGCTCGTCTCCTACGGCAGCGCCTCCACCCGCGACGACACCGGGTCCAAGCAGTGGCCCGTGCTCAAACTGCTCGGCCGGGTCTGGCTGTGGAACACCCTGCCCAACGGCCGCCACGCGTACTTCTTCAACATCTGGGCCGGCCGGGCCCTGACCCGCAACCGCTTCCGGGCCCGGCTGCGTGCCGACCTCGGACAGGTCTTCGACGCCCTCCAGCGCGGTGACGTCACCGCCAGGATCGCCGCCCGGCTGCCGCTGACCGAGGCCGCCGCGGCACTGCGCCTGGCCGAGTCCGGCACCGTCGCGGGAAAGATCGTCCTCAACGCCTAAGGCCGGACCACCCCTCCGCTCCTCGCCGTGCCGCCCCGACGGGGTACGCCTAGGGCTGTTCCTCGACGACCATCTCGCCCAGCAGGGACCAGTCGTCCTGGGGGATCTTCACGTTCACGATGCGCGGCGTCGCGGTCAGATGGCGGGGCAGGGTCTGCTGAGCGGCCTTGAAGTGCGCGGACTGGACGTGGGACGCCCCGGCCTCGTCGTCCCGGAAGGCCTCGACCAGGACGTACTCCGTCGGGTCGTCGAGACTCCGGGACCAGTCGAACCAAAGGCAGCCGGGCTCGGCGCGGGTGGCGGCCGTGAAGTCGGCGGTGATTTCCGGCCACTTCTCCGCGTCCTCGGGGCGGACGCGGAACTTGACGGTAATGAAGATCATGAATGCTCCTCGGGTCGGTTCCGGGCCATTGTGTGCCGTCCGCGCCGGTTCAACACCATGGGCCCACAGGCCGTTCGGGGGAAGCGTCGCGGCGAGGTCTCCCCTTTCCGGCGCCGACTCTCGAACTGTGGGGGAGACAGGGAGCATGTGAGCCTCAGGGCGGCTCCGGGAGCCGGAGTGGGCCTCGACGCCGACCCGACCTACTGCACCGACCGTCCAGGCACCGCTCGGAGCCTGCTCGACACCGCGACCCGAGGCCCTGATCGACTCCCTGAGCCGGGGCGGCGACGACGGCGCCCTGTCCGGGCTGGTGTCGCGGGACGCCCCCTCACGCCGAGGTCCCCGCTTCCGGTCGATCCTCGGTGAGTTCGGGCTCCAGACCCTCGCCGACGGCGGCAGGAGGCCTGCCCGTGTCGGCCCGCCAGGCCTCGAACGCCCAGGCGGTGAGGGCGACGACGGTCAGACCGAGCAGCCAGCCGCCCAGCACATCACTGAACCAGTGAACGCCCAGCGCGACGCGAGTGAAGCCGACGCCGACGACGGACAGCACTGCCGCGCCCCAGCACAGCGGGCGCCAGGAGCGCGGCACCAAAGGCAGCAGCACCAGCAGCATGACGGCGAACGAGGTGGTCGCGGTCATCGCGTGCCCCGACGGAAAAGAGAACCCGGGCGCCCGCGCCACCGGATCCTCCAGCGACGGACGTGCCCGCTCGACGACCGTCTTCACCAGGAGCCCGATGAATCCACCGGCCACGGCCGTCACCGCGGACCACGCGGCCAGACGCCACGCCCGGCGGTACACCAGCCAGAGGGTCAGCAGCGCGACAGCCGTACGCAAGGTGACCGGGTCCCAGACCCGGTCGGAGAGGAAGCGCAGCACACTTGTCCAGGCGGGATGCTCCAGGGCGGTCCCGTGCAGCCGGCGGGCCGCGCCCGCGTCCAGTCGGCGAAGGGGCCCCCACTGTCCCTCGATCAGGACGAGGAGCAGGCCGAACGGCACCGCGGTGATCGCGGCGGCCGCGGCCGAGCCGAGCAGCCGGGCACCGAATCGACGGTCGGCCGTCGCCCGGCGGCGGTCCCGCAGGCCTTTGACCGTTGCGCGCGCCGTCATTCAGACCCCCGGGTCTCGTCGGACCGGACCGGGGCGCCGGGCGCGCGCAGCCTCCAGCTGCGCGGCGAAGGACAGTCCGAGGAACAGGGCGATCGAGGTCAGATAGGCCCAGAGAAGCAGTGACATGAAGGCGCTGAGGGGGCCGTAGACCGTGTCGAAGTTGCCGCTGACCCTGAGATACAGGCTCAACAGCCAGGTCAGCGCCGTCCAGAGGACCAGGTACACGGCGGCGCCGAAGGCCAGCCAGGTGTAGCCGGGCTGGCGACGACGGGGCGAGCGGCGGAAGATCGCGCTGGCCGAGAGGAGGGCGAGGAGGAGGCCGGAGGGCCAACGCAGTACGTCCCAGGCGGTCTTGGCGGCTCCGTCGAGGTGGTAGACCGTCACGACGGCGGACGCCAGGTCGCCGCCGGCCACCATCAGGACGAATCCGAGGCCGAGCGGGATTCCCGCGCTCAGGGACATCACCAGGCCGCGGAGATACTTCCGGTGGAAGACGCGGTCGCGCTCGTTCCCGTAGATGCGGTTGGCGCCGCGCTCTATCTGGCACATCGCGGTGGTCACGTTGACCAGGGAGAAGGCCAGTCCGAGCCACAGGGCGACCTGCGCCCCGTCGCCCGCCGTGTGCCGGCTGCGGCGCAGCGCGTCGTCGACGACGTCGGCGCTCGGACCCGCGGTGATCCGGCGGATCGTCAGCTCGGCGACTCTGCCGATGTCCTCGGTGTGCAGCGCCGAGGACAGGCCCACGAACGCGATGGCGAGCGGGATCAGGGCCAGCACGGTCTGGAGGGCGAGCGCTCGGGAATGGCTGAACCCGTCGGCGTAGCGGAACCGGATGAACGCGTCGCGCACCAGGGGCCAGCCGCCGTACCGCCGCAGCGACGCCAGGGCCTCGTCGGCGGAGAGCTCGTCGCCGCTCATGGCACGGGTCTCCGGGACCTTGGTCGCGGTACCCATGTCACTTCTCCCTGGAGGGCAGCAGGACGGTCAGCGCGCCGGGCCTGACCTCGGCGGTGAGACGCCGGCCCGGGCCGACCGGATCTCCGTCGAGTTCCCGGGACTGCGGCGTGTCGAAGGTGAGTTCGGCGCGCCGGAAGGCGAAGAACTCGACGGGGACGCCGTCGTGGTCGTCGCCATCGGCCGCGAGGGTGCGCACGACGGTCGGTCTCGGCGGGGTCGCGCGTCCGCGCAGCAGGGTCCGTACGGCCTTCAGCCAGCCGCCCGGTCCGCGCGGGTCGAGGACCAGGAGGTCGAGCAGCCCGTCGTCGGGCCGGGCGGCGGGCAGGAGGGTGACCCCGCCCTGCACGGTTCCCACGTTGGCGACGAGCACCATGCGGGCTGTGCGGCGGAACGCGGGGGAGCCGTCCAGCCGGATCGTCACCCGCATACGGGGTGTGCGCAGTGTCCCGATCCCGGCCAGCGCGTAGGCCGGCCAGCCGAGGGCGGACTTGGCGCGCGGATCGGTGTGCTCCATCATCGCGGCGTCGAGGCCGGCCCCGGCCATCGCCGCGAACCGGGTGGCCGGCAGGCCGTCGCCCTCGATGCTTCCGAGGTCGAGCCGACGCGGAGCGCCGCCCAGCGCGGCTTCGAGCGCGGCGACCGGGGAGAGCGGCAGACCGAGGTTGCGGGCCAGCAGATTGCCGGTGCCGCAGGGGACGACAGCCAGGGGTACGCCGCTGCCGGCCAGGGCGTCGGCGACCGTGCGGACTGTTCCGTCCCCACCGCAGACCACGACGAGCGTCGCGCCCTCGCGGACCGCGCGGGCCGCCTGCCCGGCCCCGGGATCGTCCGCGGTGGTCTCCAGGAACACGGGTTCACGGTGGCCGTGCCGTTCGAGGGTCCTCCGCAGTTCCTGGCGCTCGGACTCGTCGGTCACGGTGGGATTGAGGATCACGGCGGTCGAACCGGGCGGACGCTCGTCGGCGGTCCGGGCGGCGGGAACGCCGCCGACGGACGGTGCCGCGGTCACGGACCGGTCGACCAGCAGGGCCCGTCCCACGATCAGCAGGGACAGCCCGCCGTTGGCGAGGCCGCCGAGGACGTCGGTGGGGTGGTGCATGCCCCGGTAGAGCCGGGCGGCGCCGACGAGCAGCGGCAGGAGCAGCAGCAGCCCGGCCACGACCCTGCGCCACGGCCCGCGGATCCGGGACAGCGCGAGGACCGCCAGACCCGCGTACAGCGCGGTCGCCGCCCCGGTGTGCCCGGAGGTGTAACTCGACGTGGGCGGCGAAGCGTCGAGGCGGTCCACGTCCGGCCGGTGGCGGTCCACCGACTCGGTGATGGCCAGGAAGACCAGTGACTGGAGCGAGACGGCGACGGCGAGGAAGATCGCCTGACGCCACATCGGGAGGCGGGGTATCAGAAGCAGACCCAAGCAGGCCACAAGCGTGATCGAGACGACCGTGAGGGTGTTGCCGGCCTCCGAGGCGATGGACGACAACGTGGTGAGGGTTCCGGTGCGGACCCGTTCGAGGTTCTCGTTCACGGTGTCCTCGGCCGTCAGCGGCCACAGCCCACGGGCGGGACCGGTGATCAGCAGTCCGAGGCCCACCATCGACGCCGCCTGGCACGCGGTCAGCGCGGCGACGCGAGCCGTGGTCCGCCCCGCGCCCCGGGGCAGCCGGCGCGAGGAGCGGGCGGAGCCCACTGTTTCGGTCCGGCTCCCGGTCATTCCGGCAGCTTCGTCCGGTACGGCGGTCGGCATCGGGGACTCCCAGGGGCAGCGCGGTGCGGCCGGATCCGCCCGGGCCGCGCTTCCTCCCGGGTCCAACGCCGTCTGCCCCCGATCCCCTCGGACAGGCCTGGCACGACGTGGATCCGGACGAAAGCCCCCGCCCCCTCGACTACCCCGCCCCCTCGGCCGCCGAGCCCCGGCGAACGGCCGGCGCCCGGCAGCCTTCCGGAGCCCGGTCAACGGGCTCCGGGGCCCCGCTCAGCCGTGGTACGAGATGTAGCCGTTGCCGTCACGGTCGTTGGCCGACTTGGAGTACGAGTGGACGTCGGCCCGGGCGCCGGAGGACTTGTACAGGTAGATGGTGTCCTTGTCGTTGTTCCAGATGAAGTTGCAGTTCTTGCGGTAGACGACGTTGCCGGCGTCCGAGTCGGTGCCGTGGCCGCCGCGGAGCTTGATGTAGTCCCCGGGCTCGAGGTAGTGGTTCGCCGGGAAGGTGAACTTGTTGCCCGTGGCGTCCTTGACGACGTAACCCTTGAGGTTGACGGTCGTGCTCGACGAGTAGTTCTTGATCGTCAGGTATTCGTTCCTGGTGTTGCCGCTGGAGCAGCTGTTGGAGTCCCGGCCGGGCGCGTCGTACTGGACGCCCTTGATCTTCAGCGCGGACGAGTACTCCGTGGCCTGGGCCGGAGCCGTGGCGATGGCGGCGAGCGTGCCGGCAGCGGCGGCGGTGACAGCCAGGGCAGTGCGGATACGCATGAGGAATCCCCCCTCGGTGGTGCGGATGGAGCTCCAGGAGCATAGCGATGATGTGATCAACAGATGGTGGAGATGTGAGGGATGCGTAAGCGTCGTCCGGCTGTGAACGTTCCGTACGGTCCCTGGGGGCGGGCTTCTCGGGTTGCCGCGAGACCTGTCACCACGGCCCCGACCTGCTGTGACTTCGCCCACCTCCTCTTGTCCCGGCAAGAAAGGCATACCTAAGTTCTCACCCATGGCCCCACAAAATCCCCCGCTGCCCGACGGCCCCGACGAAGCCGGAGCCCCGCATTCCGCCGGTCACGGCCGGCCCGACGCCCCCGCGCTGGTCGAGTTCACCGTCGACCTCACCGCCCAGGAGGTCCTGCGACAGGCCCAGGTCCTGACCGTCCTCGGGCCCGACTGGGACCCGATCGAGGTGATGCGCCAGGAGGAGGCCGCCTACGCGCTCCTGTACTCCGGTCTGGACGAGCGGCAGCAGCGCGTGTACGACGACCTCGTCGCGGCCGGAGTGCTTCCCCGCCGTGGAGACGGCCGTGCTGCCGCTTGACCCGCAGGCGGACATCGGGAGGCGCGCCTGGGTGACGTGTCCGAACTGCGCCGACAGCCGCGGATGCGTTTCCTGCGAGCAGCGGAGGTCGTGCTCCGACCACTGGCGCTACCTGCTCTCCACCACTGGAAGTCTGCTCCACCTTCAGTGCCCGTCCTGCACGCACGTCTGGGCCCACGAGACCGGATTCGGTGCCACCCGCTCCCTGTGGAACCGCATCAAGGGCGGCCGTCCCGGCCGCTGACCCCGCGAGCCGGCATCGCGGGAACAAACTTCGCGCACCCCAGAGGACCCGCACGTCACGGCGGGGTTATCCTCAGGGCCCCAGGCGGGTTGAACGCGTCCGACGCGCCGCTGTGGGAAGATCGCAACCCCGCACGGCAGCAGTCCGGGTCCGCGCAAGCCATCGCTCGTAGATTCGAGGACGCTCGCGGCCCACCGGTGAATGACTGACCGGCCTGCGCGGGTAAGAAACTCCATGCGCATCTGCGCGAACATCCCACTGCCGAAGGACTGCCGGTCTTGGACCTCCCACACTCCGAATCACCTGCCGCGCGACGTCCGGGACGCACGTGGACCGTCCGCATCTCCGGCCACAGCGACCGCACCGCTTCGGTCACCTGCTCATCTCCCTGTGCCATGCCGCCGCGGTCCCGTGACCTCGTGGCGCTGCGCCGCTTCGCCGAGGCCCATGTCGGGGCGCACGCCCGCGCGGCGACCGTCCACGCGGACGCCGCCTGCGCCTGCCGGCAGACGCAGTGCGCGTCGCACGAGGGCAGCCAGGTGCACTGCATGGGCAGTGTGCTGCTGGTGCTGCGTCATGATCCGGCCATTGCCCAGGTGTGGGCCCTGATGGAAGTCTGCGCCGCCTGCGCCCCGTTGATGACGCACACCCGCGTCGTGGGCCGTGCGGTGCCCCGCACCCGCACACCGTCCACGCCCTCCGCTCCCACGGCCACCGCCGGTGCCCCCGTGGTCGCTCCCGCGGTTCCCGGCGGCTTCAGCGCCCCGAGCGGGCCCGGTTTCAACAGCGCGGACGCGCCCCCGGCGCCGTCACGTCGCAGTGGCGCCGGACGAGGCCGTACCCAGCCACGACAGGGCCGTCGGGACCAGGGCAGATCGCGCGGCTGACCTCGGTGACGTCCGCGCCTAGCTGACCGGCGGTCCGTCCCGCGCCGGGCCGCCCACGGCCCGGGCCCACCGATCACGCCCCTGGTGTCCGGCCGGGCGGGGTCCGTGCGGTGCCGGTGGCGGGCACAAGGCGCGGATCGGGGCATTTTCATGAACAGCGGTGATTCGGTTGAGAGTTCATCATCGACTGAAAGGTGTTGCATGACTTTGCGCAAGTCTTGCAGGCGTTGCAAGGTGGCATGCGTCGCGGCTCCACGGCCGCCGCTTTCGCCGACATGAAGGACGCCTCCATGGTCACCGTCAGCCGCTTCGTACATCCGCACGGGCTCAGGACGGCTCTTGGCCTGTCCGTCGCAGTTCTGGGGCTGTTGGGCGCCGCCGGCGCACCCGCCACCGCGCGAGAGTCCGGCCAGGGGGTGCTCGCGGGCGATGCCGTCGACGCGCCCACGGTCCCGGACTGCGTCCACTACTACAGCGACTGGCGCTACACGACCGTCGTCGACGACTGCGACACCACCGTGAACGTCACCGTCCAGTACACCGACGGCCAGGACGCCCCCTGCCGCACCCTGCTTCCCCGGGCGATCGCCACCTTCGCCGGTTACGGCCCCCAGCTCAACTACGTCATCGGACTGAGCGGGTGCACGCCGCCGAGCGTCTGAAGTCACCGCTGAAGTCACCGCACGCCGGGCAGGTCCGGACGGGGCCACGCCGCCGAGCGCTTCCTGCGGATCATGGGCAGTGGTAGGTGAGCCTGGTCGAGACGGTTCGGCGCACCGGTGACAGCAGGTGGAGCTCGGCGCGGGCCGCGTAGCGGCCCTCGCCCTGGAACGTCCACAAAAGATGCAGCCGCGCACGTTTCTGATTGTGCGTCAGGTCCTCGTGCAGGATCTTCGATGAGGTGCCGTCGCTGCGGACCCAGCGGTACGTGATCTCGCCGGGTCTGCCGTTGGTGGTGACCGTGCCCGTGATGTCGGCGGTCTCGTCGCAACCGGGGGTGGGCGACGCGGCGGAGACAGTGACGTCGTCCACCCCGAGGGACGGCCCGGTGCGGTGCCACAGGAGGAACGCGACGACGGCCAGCAGCACCAAGGCCGGCAGGACATGCCGCCGCCAGGTCCTGCGGCGTACCGGCACGGCAGAGGGGACCTCGCCGAGGCGGCGCATGGTGTCGGCGTTCACCCCGGGGCCGAAGCGCAGCAGGGTGCCCTCGACCCGGTCGGGCCGGACCTCCCCGGCCGTGGTGTCCGACAGGACGAGGGTCTCCGGACCGCCGGTGAGGGCAAGCGTGTCGGAGGTCTCCGGCCGCTGGATCCAGTGGCTGCCCAGCACGGTCGCGCTGTAGTCGTCGTCGGGGGAGGTGGCGCCCTCGGCGCTCTGGTTCTCGTTCATCCGATCGTGCACCGCCGCGTCAGAAGCTGCTGCCAGGCGCCGCCGTCGGCGGAGGCGGGCTGGGTGCGAGCCTGGACGCCCCAGTAACAGCCCGTCCCCAGGAACGTGTGGTCGAGGGCGATGGTGTACTGGGTCGAACCGCTGCGCCGGTACGTGTCCGCCGCCCCGTCCTGGGTCCCGGCCTGGCCGCTGACCTCACCGGTGAACCACGCGACCGTGATGGTGACCGGCCCGGTTCCGTCGGTGGTGACGGTCGCCGTCGCGGCCGCCGTCGCCGTGCCGGTCTGGCGGAAGCCGCTGAACGCCACCGACTTGACGCCGACCGTGACGCTGGGCGACGGGGACGCCGAGGTGGGCTCGGCCGTCGGTGAGGCCGGCGGCGTCGGAGGTGCCACGGTGGTCGAAGGCGAGGACCCGGCCGTCGCGGACGCCGACACCGACGGCTGCGTGGTGGCGTCCGTCCCCGAAGCGGACGGCGTGGGCGAGGCAGACACGGACGAGGAGGAGGACGGCGTCGGGGAGCCGGGGTCCGGCGTCGCCGTGGGACCGCTGTCGCCGGCCGGCTGCGCGCTGGTGGTGGCCAGTGCCTCCGCGGCCCTTCGGGGAGTGCCGAAGTCCGGGGCGTGCCGGTCGATGCCGTAGGTCAGCAGCAGGGCCGCGACAAGGGCGGCCCCGGACACGAGCAGTCCGCGAAGGCTCGGCCGCCAGGCCCGTAGCCAGTCGGGCGCGCCGCCGAGGACCGTGCGCGCCGCGTCCGTCGCGTGGCGCGGCACCGACGGGGTGGAGGGGAGCAGCAGCAGGGCCAGCGCCGCGAGCGCCGCGAGCCGGCCACGGCCGCGCTCCTCCCAGTCCGGGCCGTACGCGCCGCCGGCCGTCGCCTCGAGTTCCGCGACGAAGTCCTCGGCGTGGGCGGGCCGTTGCTCCGGCTCCTTGGCGAGGCCGCGCAGGACGAGGGAGCGCACCGGCTCGGGGACCTCGTCGGCGGGGATGGCCCCGTCCACGTGCTGGAGGGCGAGTTCGGCCAGGTTCTCGCCCGTGAAGGGCTTGCGGCCGGTCAGGCACTCGAAGAACGTCGCCGTCGCGGCGTACACGTCGGCGGCCGGCGAGGCGGGTGCGCCGGTCCACTGCTCGGGCGCCATGTACGACGGGGTGCCCGCGATACCGGCGGTGGTGCCGTCGGTGGCGGCGATCCCGAAGTCGACGAGCTTGGAGGTGCCGTCGGGGCGGACGAGCACGTTCTCCGGTTTGTAGTCACGGTGGACCACACCGATGCGGTGGGCGTCGGCGAGGCCGAGCAGTGAGCCCTTGAGGAGGACGAGAGCGGCCTCCGGATCGAGCGGGGCCTGCCGGGTGAGAAGGGCTCGCAGACTGACGCCTTCCACGAGCTCCATGACGATGGCCGCGCCCTCCGGTCCCTCCACGTACTCGTAGAGGCCGGCCACATGGTCGCTGCGCAGCCCGCCGAGCAGCCGCGCCTCCGCCCGGAACTCCTGCACGAAGCCCGGACGGGTACGGAGCGACTCACTCAGGTACTTGACCGCGACCGGATGGCCGGTCCCCTCGTGGACGGCCAGCGCGACGCGACCGCTCGCCCCCGAACCGAGCTCGCGGGACTCGGCGTACCCCGGTACCGCCCATGTGCTCATGACCCCATGCCTCCCCAAGACGTGGGCGCGTGAGGGCATCGCGGCCCCCACGCGCTCCAGTCGTGTGCTGTGAGACACGATCGGGGCCGCTTCGGTTGCAGACGGCGCGGAACGGTTCCCCGGGCGTTCGTCACCCCAGTTCGGCGAGGTCCTCGGCGGTCAGTTCGAGTGTTCCGGCGGCGATGTTCTCCTCCAGGTGCGCGAGGGAGCCCGTGCCGGGGATGAGGAGGATGCCGGGCGACCGGGCCAGCAGCCAGGCCAGGGCCACCTGAGGCGTGGTCGCGCCGTGGCGCGCGGCCACGGACTCCAGGTGCTCGGCGGTTACCGGCTGGAAGCCGCCGACCGGGAAGAAGGGGACGAAGGCGACGCCGGCCTCCGCGCAGGCGTCGACGAGCGGATCGTCATCGCGCTGCGAGAGGTTGTAGAGGTTCTGGACGCAGGCGATCGGCGCGATCTTGCGGGCCTCGGCGAACTCGTCGGCCGAGATGTTGGAGATGCCCAGATGCCGGATCAGGCCCTCGTCGCGAAGCGCCAGCAGCGCTTCCAGCGGCTCGGCCAGGGACGCCCCGCCGGCCTCGCCCACATCACCCATCCGGAGGTTCACCACATCCATCCGGTCAAGACCGAGCGAGCGCAGGTTCGCCTCGACGCCACGGCGCAGGTTGTCGGCGGTCAGGCCCGTCTTCTCGGCCGCGGGCAGGGCGATGTCGGCGCCCTCGACCAGCGCGCCCACCTTGGTCACGATCACCAGGTCGTCCGGATAGGGGTGCAGCGCCTCCCGGATCAGCTCGTTCGCCGAGACCCCGTCACGTGCGTAGTAGTACGAGGTGTCGATGTGGTTCACCCCGAGTTCCACGGCGCGGCGCAGAATCGCCAGTGAGGTGTCCCGGTCCGGCCGCTCGCCTCTCGGCCAGCCGGTCAGTTTCATCGCGCCGTAGCCGATGCGCGCGACGCCCAAGTCGCCGCCGAGGTCCCATCGTTCAGTCGTCACGACCACCACCATAGACGTCGGGCGCAAGGCGATATCGGCGGCGCGGGACGGGCTGCTGAGGTGCGGGGCACATGGGACACCGCGCGGTGTACGCCGTACGGCGCAATCCGCGGCGGCGACGCGGCGGTATGCGTCCCGGGTGACGTGTTCCCGTGCGTCGTTCGGGGTCAAGCCGGGGTCCGCGGGAGACGCTGCTCCCGAGCACCTCGCCGGGACCCGACACCGAGTCACCCCCGTCCCCCGGTCTCCACCGCCGCTGCCCCGCACGAAGGAGTCTCCCCGTGACCGAGTCACCGTCGACCCCGGCCGCCGACGACGCGTACCGCTTCGAAGACCTGCGCGCGCTGTTCATCAACTGCACCCTCAAGCCGGCACCCGAGCTGAGCCACACCGAGGGGCTGGTGGACAAGAGCAGCGCGATCATGGAAGCACAGGGGGTCACGGTCGAGGTCGTACGAGCCGTCGACCACGACATCGCTCCGGGCGTCTACCCGGACATGACCGAGCACGGCTTCGCCACGGACGACTGGCCCGCCATTCAGGAGCGGGTCATGGCCGCCGACATCCTCGTCCTCGCCGGACCGATCTGGCTCGGTGACAACAGCTCGGTCACCAAGCGGGTCGTCGAAAGGCTCTACAGCGGTTCGGGAGTGCTCAACTCCGATGGTCAGTACGCGTATTACGGACGCGTCGGGGGCTGTTTGATCACCGGGAACGAGGACGGGGTGAAGCACTGCGCGATGAACCTCCTCTACAGCCTCCAGCACCTCGGCTACACCGTTCCGCCGCAGGCCGACGCGGGATGGATCGGTCCCGCGGGACCCGGACCTTCGTATCTCGACCCCGGTTCGGGCGGCCCCGAGAACGACTTCACCAACCGCAACACCGCGTTCATGACCTGGAATCTGATGCACATGGCAGCGCTGCTGAAGCGGTCCGGGGGCATCCCGGCGCATGGCAACCAGCGTTCGCTCTGGGACGCGGGCTGCCGCCCCGACGCCCCGAACCCCGACTACCGCTGACTCACAGGCTCCGCGTGGGCCACTCCAGCAGCCGGGCGCCGATGACCGCCGTCTGGAGCGTGTAGCGGTGCGCCGGGTCGGCGGGGTCGGCGCCGGTGAGCTGGTGGATGCGTTCGAGGCGGTACGTCAGCGCGCGCACGCTCAGCGAGAGCCGGCGGGCCGCCGCGGCGGCGACACAGCCCGTGTCGAAATACGCGGTCAGGGTGTCCAGGAGCGGCTGGGCGCCGCCGCGGGCGCCGGTGAGCGGGCCGAGCGCGACGAGGACCAGGTCGGCCATCGCCTGGCGGTCGCGGGTCAGTACGGGGTACACCAGCAGGTCGGCGGCGCGCAGCACGGGTGCGTCCAGGCCCAGCCGCTCGGCGAGTTCGAGGGCGTTCAGCGCTTCCTCGTAGGACTGGACGACCCCGCCCGCTCCGGGCTGGGGCCGGCCGATCGCCACCTGTCCGCCGTCGGTCGCCGCGTGCGCCTGCTTGGCGAAGTGGGCGAGGACGTCGTCCTGGTCACCCGGCGCGATGCACAGCATCCGGCCGTCCTTGGTGGTGAACAGGACACTGCGGTCGCCGAACCGGGCGATCAGCGCCCGTTCCACCTGGCGGGTCACGGGCGCCGACTCGTCGTAGGCCTTCGGGCCCTGCGCGACGGCGACGGCGTGAGTGGGGGAGAGCCGCAGACCGAAGCGCTCCGCGGGCTCGGCCAGCCGGCCCAGGTCGCTGCGCCCGTAGAGGAGGTCGTCGATGAACTCGCGCCTGGCGGCCTCCTCCTTGCGTACGGCGAGGAGCTGGGCCCTGCCGTAGCCCTCGGCGAAGGCGTCGACGACCTGCTGGACGGCGGCCAGTGCGCGGTCCGCCGAACCGGGGGAGGGGGGCCAGGCGCCGCGCGCGGCGGAGAGGTGTGCGCTGACGAGGGCGGGCAGTCCGTGACCGGCGTCGGCGGCCCGTTCACCCAGGGATCGCCGGGACTCGATCTCCTCCCGGGTCAGGCGTCTGCCGGTGACGGAGACATCGGCCAGTATCCGGGCATAGCCCTCCAGATACTGCTCGGGTATCTGCCGGTCCATCAGTTCGTCCCCCGGTTCCTCGACGGCCCGGTGACGACTTCTCGGCGGTGACCGGCACGCAAAGCCTAAGCAACACTGCCGGGAACCGGCAATGCGCATGCCACGTACCGCGATGGACGATGTCGGCATGGGAGCACGACGGAGGTCCTGTCCCGGACAGCGGCAGAGTCGCCGGTGTCCGGGACAAGGCCCGTAGGTGCCGGGCGCGGGACCGGGAACGCGGGTGTTCTTCGTGCCCGGCCGGTGGAGGTGCGGGACTCAGGGCGCGGGCCAGGTGCGCAGGAGGGCGTCTAGAGCGTCCAGGACACGCGCCCAGCTTTCCCCCGAGTCGGGGGCGCTGTGGCTGAATCCTCCACTCATCTCCAGGCTCACATAGCCGTGGAACATACTGCCCAGCATCCGGACCGCATGGGTCTCGTCCGGTTCCGTGAGGTCGTAGCCCCGCAGGATCGCTCGCATCATCCGCGCGTGCCTGACGCCCGCGCTCGCCGCCGCCGTCTCCGGGTCGAGCCTCAGCTGCGCGGCGGCGTATCGCCCGGGGTGTTCCCGGGCGTAGTCGCGGTAGACGTTCGCGAAGGCGGTCAGGGCGTCCCGTCCCGCGCGTCCGGCCAGCGCCGCGGAGCCCCTCTCGGCCATTTCGTCCAGCGCCAGCAGGGCGATCCGGGTCCTGAGGTCCTGCGAGTTCCTCACGTGCGAGTAGAGACTCGCCACCTTGACGTCGAAGCGCCTGGCCAGCGCCGAGACGGTCACCTGATCGAAGCCGACCTCGTCGGCCAGCTCGGCTCCCGCCCGCGTCAGGCGTTCGGCGTTCAGTCCCGCGCGACCCATGGCCTACCTGCCCTTCCTCTCCTTGGCATAACCGATTATGCATTTGCCTAAAGTGTTTAGGCAAATTACCGTGAGGCTTATGAAGCCGTTGACCGAGCAAGAGATCCGTGCCGCCTTCGTGAACTGCACCAAGGGTGAGGCCAAGCGCCTCTCCGTCCCGCGCGACCTGGCCGACCGGCCCTGGGACGACCTGGACTACCTCGGCTGGCGGGACCCCCAGGCGCCCGACCGCGCCTATGTGGTGGCCGAGCTGGACGACGGCCTGAAGGGCCTCATGCTGCGCTGCCCCAGCGCGACGGTGGGGCAGCAGCGGCGCAGCATGTGCTCGATGTGTGTCACCACCCACACCGGAGGGGTCTCACTGATGGTCGCGGCCAAGGCGGGAAAGGCCGGGCAGCAGGGCAACTCGGTCGGCGCCTACATTTGCAGCGACCTCGCCTGCTCGCTGTATGTGCGGGGGAAGCGGGACGCGGGCATGGGAGGGCGGTTGCACGAGTCGCTGACCCTGGAGGAGAAGATCCGCCGGACCGTGGCGAACCTCGCGGCGTTCATCGACAAGGTGACGGCTTGAGCGTTGCACCAAGACCGGGGGCCTGAGCGGTGCGTCACGGCTGGGGCCTGATTGGAGCGTCAGGACGGGGGCCTGAGTGGTGTGCCGAGGTGACGGGCTGATCTGTGCGCCGAGGGACAGCCTGAGCGCTGCGCCCAGGTGACGGCCTCAGTGGTGTGTCACGGCGGCGGGCCGCGGCGCGAACGCCGCGGCCGTGGCACCGCACCTCACCGGCTCCGGCGGACCGGGGCCGACCGGTTCAGGCGCCGGCCGTCTTCGCCTCCGCCTTCACCTTCGCCTTGGTCTCCGCCTTCGTCTTTGTCTCCGCCTTCACCGGCTGTTCCACGACGGGCGACGCCACCGACGGCTCTTCGGCGTCGACGGCCGTGTAGAACACGGAACTGCCCTGCTTCGCGCGGTGGGCGTGGCTCTTGGCCACCAGGTTCTCGAGGGTGGTCCGGACGACGTTGGTCTGGATGCGGCGGTCGGGATGGGTCTGGCCCAGGGCCGTCGAGACCTCCGCGGCGGAGCGCGGTTCCCGCTGCTCCGTGAGGTAGCGGCGGATGAGCTCGATGAGAGAGGGGACGGTCGAGGAGGGCTTGGCCGGAGGCTTCTTGGCCGCGGAGGCCCGCGCCGCCGTGTCCTTCCCGGTGTCGGCCTTCCTGCTCCGGACGCGCTTGCCTTCGGCGGACTTGGCGGGAGCCTTCTGACGGGGCACCGAGGCCGCCGCCGTCGGCTCGGGGCCGGTCTCGGCGAGCGCGCCCGTGGCTCCCAGCGCCTGACGAAGGTTGGTGAGGACGGAGTGGTCGTGCCGCAGAGCGTTCAACTGCTCCTGCAACGCCTCCATTTCCGCACCGATGCGCTCCTGCTCCTTGGCGTTGCGCTCCAGGTCGGCGACCACCTGGGCCGTGTACTGCGATGTCAGTTCGGTGGGATTCTTGGTGTCGGGCACGACGGGACCTTTCTTCGGTGCGCGGTCGGTACATGAACACACCGGCAAGGTGCCTCGGGGCATGGCGTGTTGGTGTTGACCGGGCTGTATGGCTGGGCGACGCACTCGATGCGTGTGCCCCGGCTTACAGATAGTACGGACACTGTTGGCCCGTTGTTCCTTTCGCGTGCGGGTTCGCCCCAAAGGGGAGTTCGGGTCGTGCCGCGGAATTGACTCCCGCACATGTCGCGCGGGCTCCGTTCCGGGCACATGAACTCCTGCCCCAACTCGTCCGTGGCGCGGGTGAGGAGGGCCGTCGCGATGTGTGCGGGGCCCTTGGGCGGTGGTGACGACTGTACGGACGGCTTGCGGGTAGACGGGCCGGTACGAGAGAGCATGGACGCCCACGAGCGGAAGCGAGGTCGGGCGATGGCGGTCAAGGCGATGGGCTGGGCGCACTCGTTCCCGGTTTCCGGAGGGGTGAGCGCCGGGCGACGCTGGACCCGCGAACACCTGGAGTCCCTGGCGTGGACGGCGGAGGAGTCCGAGACGGTGGACGCCGTCGTACTGACGGTGTCCGAACTGCTCACCAACGCCCACATCCACGCCCACAGCGACGCGCATCTCGTACTCACCTGGGACGGCGACTGTCTGCATGTGAGTGTCCACGACGAGGACCCCGCACTGCCGCTCCAGCGGGACCCGGAGCCGGGGGCGGTGTCCGGCCGAGGGGTGGGCATCGTGCGGATGCTCGCCGACGAGTGGGACATGAAGTGCCAGCGGCACGGGAAGACGGTCACGGCATGTTTCCGCCCGGCCGGCACCCGGCGGCGCGGCCCCGGCGGCTGAGGCCCCCTGTCTCCTCGTCACCGGCCGCCCGTGCCCGGCGGGCCCGCCCGGACGGCCCACTGACTGCCCGTGCCCGGCGAGTCCGCCCGGCCGGCCCACTCGTCGGGCGCGGCCATGCCCCGCCGCCTATCTTGAACGGGTGAGTGGCTCCAGCGTTCCGCCCGAGGCCGGACATGGCACAGACCGGCCGGCAAGCCACCGAACCGACTACGCGGGCGCCATCTACGGCTCGATCCTCGCCGCCTCCGTGGTGGCCACGGCGGGAGCGACGGGGGAGTACCCGCGGCTCGAGACCGTCGTGCTGCTGGTGATCACCGGAGTGGTGTTCTGGGCGACCCATGTGTACGCGCAGATCGCCGGGGAGCGCATGGTCGGCCGGCCCTGGTCCATGCGCCAGATCCGCCGGATCGGCGCGCACGAGTGGTCCATCGTCGAGGCGGCAACCCTTCCCGCCGTCGCCGTGGCCCTCAGTGCCGTGTTCGGGACGAGTGTGAACACGGGCCTGTGGATCGCCCTGGCCGTCGCCGTGGCCCAGCAGGTCATGTGGGCGTGCCTCGGAGCCGCCCGGGCCGGCGCTCCCCGCGGGCTGGTCGTCGCCGAGGGCTTCGTCAACCTGGCCCTCGGACTGATCATCGTGGCCGCCAAGGTCGTCCTGAAGCACTGATCACCCGGCCCCGGAGGCGCGGCTCGGCCCGGATCCGGGTGCTCGAACACCCCGGACCTCGGCAGAGTCGTTAGCCTGGAGCGGAGGGGGAGGCTCGGGTGACGGCCCAGAGGAGGCCGGTATGGCCGGTACGGCAGACACGCATTCCGGGGTCGGAGCCGACGACGCCACCCATGGCGCGCCCGGTGGCCCGTACGGCACGGGCAGTCCCCGCTACCTGCCGATCGCCGATCACGGTCTGATCGGCGACCTGCGCAGCGCGGCCCTGGTCGGCACCGACGGCACCATCGACTGGTACTGCTGCCCCCGCTTCGACGCGCCCAGTGTCTTCGCCTCGATCCTCGACGCCGACCGGGGCGGCTGCTTCGAACTGGCCGCGGACGTTCCGGCGCGTACGAAGCAGTTCTACTTCCCCGACACGAATGTGCTGATCACCCGGTTCTTCGCGGACGACGGGGTCGGGGAGATCCAGGACTTCATGCCGGTCTTCGACGACTCCCGCGAGGCCGACCGGCACCGCCTGATCCGCCGTGTGGTGTGTGTCCGTGGAACGCTGCCCTTTCGCGCGCGAGTGGCCCCCCGCTTCGCCTACGGTACGGTCCCGCACACCCTGCGCATCGACTCCGGCCAGGCCGTCTTCGCCACGCCGGCGCTCAAGCTCGCCCTGACGGCCACGGTGCCCATCGAGGCCGCGGGGCACGACGTGTGGTCCCTGTTCAAACTGCGCGAGGGACAGTCCGCGGTCTTCGCCCTCGACCAGATCAGCGACGAGGTGGGCCCGCGGTTCTGCGCCCTGACGGAGGCCGAGGAGGGCTTCAAGGCCACCGTGCGCTACTGGCGGCGATGGCTGTCCCAGTCGCGCTACCGGGGCCGCTGGCGGGAGATGGTCCACCGCTCGGCCCTCACACTGAAACTGCTCACCTACGCCCCCACCGGCGCCATCATCGCCGCGCCGACCACCAGCCTGCCCGAGCGGATCGGCGGCGAGCGCAACTGGGACTACCGCTATGTGTGGATCCGCGACGCCGCCTTCTGCGTGTACGCCCTGCTGCGCCTCGGCTTCAAGGACGAGGCCAGGGCGTTCATGGACTTCCTCTGCCGGAACGTCCAGTGCGACATCCCCGCGGACGTCGGCCCCGAAGGCCCGCTCCAGATCATGTACGGCATCGACGGACGCCGTGACCTGCCCGAACGCGAGCTGACCCACCTCGAGGGCTACCGTGGATCAGCGCCCGTACGCGTCGGCAACGGGGCCGTCGGCCAGCTCCAGCTGGACATTTACGGCGCCCTCGTCGACTGCCTCTACCTCTACGACAAGTGGGGCGAGCCGCTCTCCAGCACGCACTGGGACAGCGTCGGCCGGATCGTCGACTGGGTGTGCGAGCACTGGGACCAGCCTGACGAGGGGGTGTGGGAGACCCGAGGGGGCCGCAAGCCCTTCCTCTACTCCCGCCTCATGTGCTGGGTGGCCATCGAACGTGCCATGCGACTGGCCCGGCACCGCGGCCTGCCCGGCGACGTCATCCGCTGGGGCACCGTCCGTGACGAGATCTACCGGCGGATCATGAGCGAGGGATGGTCCACCACCCGCAACGCCTTCACCCAGTGCGAGAACAGCGAAATCCTCGACGCGTCGCTGCTGATGATGCCGCTCGGGAAGTTCATCTCCCCGACCGACCCGAAATGGCTCGCCACCCTCGACGCCCTGGGCGAGGACCTGGTCTCCGACTCGCTGGTCTACCGCTACGACCCGCAGAGCAGCCCCGACGGGCTCAAGGGTGAGGAAGGCACCTTCTCGATCTGCTCGTTCTGGTACGTCGAGGCACTCACCAGGGCGGGCCGGCTCGACGAGGCCCGGCTCGCCTTCGAGAAGATGCTCACCTACGCCAACCACCTCGGCCTGTACGCGGAGGAGATCGGCCACACCGGCGAACAGAGCGGCAACTTCCCGCAAGCCTTCACCCACCTGGCACTGATCAGCGCCGCCTTCAACCTCGACCGCAGCCTCGGCTGACCCTCTCGGCTGTCCACCTCGACGGCCCCTCGGCGACATACGACCGTGGGCTCGGCCCGGCCGCCGGGCCACGCCCGAACCCCTCACGACCGCCGCGAAGACGCGGTCCGCGCGCTCAGGGAGCGGTGAACAGTCCGGGGAAGCGGGGCGCGAGCCACGGTTTGCGGCCCCGGACGAGGATGCGGCCGCGCAGCAGAGGGCTCACCTGGCCCTGGCGGCCGAGCGCCATCAGGAGGAAGGTGACCGGCTCGATGGAGATGGTGCAGTCCGGTCCGGCCGTCGGTCGCTCGTCGACGGTCACCACGCCGTCGGTCAGCGTCACGCCGAACGAGCCACCGCCCCACAGGCGGATGGCATAGCGGGCGTTCATGCCGGCGGTGTTGCGCGGTTCGGTCACGCGTGGCATCGCCCTGAGCAGGAACGGCAGGGCCAGCGCGACCCGGGCCCGGTCGAGCATGTGCGGCCGCCCCAGGGCGCGTGCCAGGTCGTAGCCGTGACCGAGCATGTGCGTGAGCAGGTACGCCCCGAGCTCCGGTGGACTCATCGTGCCCAGCGGAGTGACCACGGTCCCCTCCGGGGCGCCTTCCTCCAGGGCCTTCGCGCAGACCTCGGCGTGCTCGACGATCATCGCGGCCAGGGGTTCCGCCCGCCGCTCCGTGAATTCCGTAAGGGACCGCTCGTTGGCCTCGGCGAGGCTCTGGGGGGTGCCGTCCCCGTAGGGGCGTGGCTGTCCCGCGGCTATCTGGGCCATCAGTTCGTTGGCCAGGGCCAGATGCGCGGCCGCCTCGCCCGCGCTCCACTCGGCCCCGGGGATCCGGCGGACCATGTCGGCGTCGGTCCGCAGCAGTGCGGCGATGTCCTCGGCGGTCCGGCGTATCGCCGAGCCCAGTCCATCGGGCAGCGCCCTGCGCACGTCCTGCCCAGCCACTGAGTCCACGTCGTTCACCTTTCCCGCCGGCCCCGTGTCACCTCGGGCCGTGGGTGGACCGCGATGAAGCGAGGCGCCATGTGCACACCCGGCGTACAGAAGACCAGGCATCTGGAGCAGCGACAAGACCCTGAGCAGGGAGAACGCGTGTGGACGGCGTGACTTCGAGGGATAAAGCGGTCATTCGCCCCAGGGTCGGGACCCGGTGGAGCCGGCTGCCCGGGCGCCGGTGGAGCTGATGGAGCCGGACGGGACACTTGTGGGTGTCCCGTCCGGAGCCGGTCGGATGTCAGCAGGTGCCTTCGTCCTGCCACGGACCCCAGTCGACGCCGGTCGGCGTCTCGTTCTGGGTCCACCACTTGGCCTTCCAGTTGTGGTGGTTGTACGAGGCCTCGTCACCGGCGGTGTAGACCGTGGCCGAGCTCCACGCCGTCTTGCAGCCGCTGCTCGGCGGAGTGGGCGTCGGAGTCGGGGTGGGCGTCGGGGTCGGTGTGCCGGTGGGCGGGGTGGCGCCGGCGAACTTCACCGAGTACTTCGCGAAGTCCCAGGAGTTCTGGGCCACGCTGGAGCAAGTGCCCGACGTACGGCCGCCGTTGTCGGCGGGGGAGCACTGACGGTCGCGGTTGAGGGACCAGAAGGTGAAGCGGTCCATGTTGTGGCTCGTGGCGAAGTCCAGCACCGTCTGGAAGTCGGCCTGGGAGAAGTACTCGCCGCTGTCGCTGCGGCCGTTCATGCCCGAGAAGCCCTCGTGGGCGTACGCGGTCGCCTGGTCCCAGCCGAACGTCGACTGGAGAATCGTGTTGAAGTTGGCGAGCGCGCTGGTCTGGGACGCGGCGCCGTTGAAGCCGCCGTCGAACGGCATGATGGAGAAGTTGTTCGGGGTGAAGCCCTGCGACTTCGCCTCCAGCAGCATCTGCTTGCCGAACCAGCCGGTGCCGTCCGCCGTTCCGGCGGTGGTGACCGACACGTACAGGCCCGGGTTGTTCTGCTGAAGGATCTTGGCGGCGCCGATCTCGTTCTTGATGGCCGCGGTGTTCTCGTACTCCGGCTCCTCGAGGTCGAAGTCGATCGCGTGCAGGCCGTACTTGGTGATGACCTGCTGGTAGGCGGCGGCGGTGGCGGCCGCGTCCGAGCAGGTCTGGCCGAGCTTGGTGCCGCCGTAGCCGCCGATCGAGACGGAGACGTCGCCGCCCTTGGCGCGGATGGTGTTGATGACCGACTGCACGGCGGTGTCCGAGGACACGGCCGACGTTCCGCCCCAAGTGGGCGAGCAGCCGCCGCCGTTGGGGGCCAGGACGAAGGCGAGTTGGAACGCCTTGAGGCCGGTCGCGTCCATGATGGCGCCCGCGTCCGGCGGGTCGTTGTCGGTCGGCATCAGGTAGGGGGCGGCGGCGTACCACCGGTTGCTGAGTGCGGTGGTCGCGCCCGAGGCGCTGCCCGCGACGAGGGCGGTCGTGCCGACCGCGGCCAGGCTCACGGCGGCTGCCGCGCCCAGGCATGCGCGAAGACGTCTCACTGTGCCTCCAGAGGGGTGGGGGAGTCCCCAGCTTCCGGGCTCTGTCGCGATCACGTCAATATGTTGGACTAGACCAAATGGGTCTTTGGACTAGACCAGGCGAACTCTTTACCCGGCCGCACGTCCAGCGCCGATCCCACGCCGATCCCGCGTGGCCGGCGGCTCCAACTGACGTGTCCCGACGGGTGGTTGCCGGTGTCAGTACGGCAGGCCCTCCGACGCCGCGTGAAGGGCGGCGTGCAGGCATGCGGCCAGGTCCTCCTCCGAAGCCCGTGTCTCGTCGGCGAAACGTACGGCGAAGTCCTCCGCCGCCGCGCGTAGCGCGCCGTTGACGGTGGCCGCGTGCACCTTCACCCGCAGATCGTCGGCGCTCCCGCCACAGCGCCGGGCGAGGGCTTCGGTGAGGACGGGCAGCGCGTCGTCGTGCGCCTGGAGCCAGACGGCACGCAGTGCGGGCTCGGTGGGGGTCATGCGGATCAGGTCGAGCACCGCGGGGTCCGCGGACGGCAGGGTCCCGCGGCGGCAGGAGCGGATGAGGAAGTCCAGCAGGCCGGTCTCGGGCGGCCAGTGCCGCAGCTGATCCGTGGCGGCGTCGAGGCCCGCCGTGAGTAGCGGGCGCACGCAGCTCTCCTTGGTGGGGAAGTGACGCCACAGCGTGCGCGTCGATACCCCCACGGCCTGCGCGATCTGGTCCCCCGTGGTGCTGGTGACGCCCTGTGAGACGAACAGGCGCACGGCCTCGCGGGCTATCTCCAGACGAAGGGCTTCCTTGCGTCGTTCGCCCAGTGGCCGCCTCGCGGCCGCCGTGGCCCGGTCCGTGGGTGCAGCATCGCGCACCTCGCCCCACCACCCCTGTCTCTTCGACCGGAGGCAGCATAGCGAGCCGCTCGGAAATGACGCACGCAGACATCTTGTCACTGAGTGACATCCGCTCCTACTCTCCTGATGTGACTCGAGAGTAACTAGCGGGTGTCGAACGGGACTTCGACGTCCGCGGCTACCGAGCGCACACAGGAACAAGGCGGCACGGGACAGCGGGAGACAGCACCGAACGGCGGGGCCGCAGCCACGAGCCCCGGGCTCCGCCGAACAGAACCCAACCCTCACGGCCATACCGCCTCGCCCGGCGTCGTACGACGTGCGGGCGTACACCGAATCGCGCGCCGCCCAGCCGACGGCGCGCGGGCGGTCCCTTCGTCCTGTCCACCTCCGCGACGCGGCTGGGTGCGGTCCCGTGCTGCCCAAATCCGTGTCCGTGCACCGCACTTCCCCCCTCACCGGCCCCGAACCGTCACCGGCAGTCCCGCGGTGACGGCTCGGCCGGCTCCCCAGCCGCACCCGGCGTCACGCCATTGACGCCGAGACCCCAGCCATCACCGGCGTCGCGCCATCGACGCCGTCGGCCACCCGCACGACCCCCACGTTTTGACGAAGCAGGGAGTGAGCCGTATGGAACGACCCCACAACACCCGTCAGCCGCAGCCGGTGTCCGGCCGAGCCCCTCGCGCGGAGCGGCCCTCGTCCTCCACGCGCCCCGGACCCGCCGCACGCAACCGCGGCCGTCTCCTCGCCACCGCGCTCGCGGTTCTCGCCTGCCTGAGCGTCCAGGCGCTCCCCGCGGCCGCCGCGGGCACGGCGGACGTGGTGTCCCGAGGCGTGACCATCCCCTCGTTCTACACCCCGCCCGCGAGCCTCCCCGCGGCCAACGGCGCCCTGATCCGCAGCGAACCCCTCCCCCTCGCGCTCAGCCTGCCCGGTCTCGACGGCCCCCTCCCCGGCACCGCGACCCGCCTGATGTACAAGTCGACCGACTCCAACGGGCAGCCCGTCGCCGTGACCGGTGCCTACATCGAGCCCTCGGCCGACTGGAAGGGCGGCGGGCCGCGCCCCCTGGTGGCCGTGGCCCCCGGCACCATGGGCCAGGGCGACCAGTGCGCGGCCTCCATGGGCCTCCAGCACCCGATCACCTTCAACGGCCAGACGGTCTCGGTCGGTTACGAGGACCTCGCGATGTACCGGCTCCTGGCCTCCGGCGTGGCGGTGGTCGTCACCGACTACGTCGGGCTGGGCGCGACCGACCGGCTCCACACGTACGTCGACCGCCTCGACGGCGGCCACGCGCTGCTCGACGCCGTCCGCGCGGCACGCGGGCTGACCGGGGCATCGGTCGCCGCCGCCTCACCCGTCGGCCTCTTCGGCTACAGCCAGGGCGGCGGCGCCAGTGCGTCCGCCGCCGAACTCCAGCCCACCTACGCGCCGGACATCACGCTGGCCGGCACCTACGCCGGCGCACCGCCCGCCAACCTCACCGAGGTGATCAAGGGCATCGACGGCAGCGCCCTCGCCGGCGCGCTGGGCTGGTCCCTCAACGGCTTCATCCAGTCCGACCCCGACCTCCAGGCCTTCGCCGACGCCCACATCAACGCCGCCGGGAAGGCCGCGCTGAAAGACCTGTCCACGATGTGCGTCGGCGACGCGATCCTCGGATACGCGTTCAAGCGGAGCAACTCCTGGACCACGGACGGCAAGTCCGTCAGTGACCTCGTCGAGAGCACGCCGGCCCTCCGGGCCACGCTCGCCGACCAGCGCATCGGCAACCTGAAGCCGACCAGTCCGGTGCGCCTGGTCACCGGCGTCCAGGACGACATCGTCCCGCACGCCCAGGCGCGTCAACTCGCCGTCGACTGGTGCCGCAAGGGCGCCGATGTCACCTACGACGCCATCATCCTGCCGAACCTCGGCGACAAACTGGTCCTCAACCACGTAGCCCCTCTCATCACCGACCAGGGCGACGCCATCTCCTGGCTGACCGACCGCCTCTCCGGCAAGCGCGCCACCTCCAACTGCTGGACGATGCCCCTTCAGCCCTGACGCACGCGGTGCGGGCCCGGCGCCGAGCCACGGCGCCGGGCCCGCACCACCGCGCGTGTCCGATCCGAAAGACAAGCGGTCGTCATCGCTCAAGGAGTGCCTTTTAGTAGCAAAGCACCGTGAAAACGCCCGGAGATTCCTAGGCTCGCCTCCTGTTTCTCAGCAGCCGGGAGGACCCGCGTGCCACATCCCCATCGGACGAACGAGAACGATCTCGTCCTCCCCAGCGGTTTCGACGACATCGTCCGAGTGATCGACCGGTACGTCATCGACCGCCGGACCGGCGTCCAGCACAGGCGGCAGAGCCCGAGACACCGCCTGCCCGCCCTGCTCCTCACCCGTGAGCCCGCGGCAGAGGCGGCCACGCAGGGTGCGACGGCGACCGGCGCCGCGGCGCCGGACACCGGACAGGGCGAGCCCGACCCGGGACTTCCGGGCCTGGTGCACGTCTACCACCACCGCCTGGTGCGCCTGGACACCGGCGGGGCGGGCCACCTGGCCAGCCTCGCGCCCCACGCGATCGTCGACGAGGAACTGCTCGCCTGCGACCACCCCGCGGAGGACGCCGAGGGGCGCGACGGCCCCCACGTACGCCTGCTCGACCGGGTGGCCAGGCAACTGCGCGCCACCATGCCGGACGGGTCCGGCACCTTGCGGCTCACGGAGTTCGACGCCTGTCTCTCGGTGCTGCGCGCCGCCATCGTCGACGGGGACGTCAGGGACGAACGGCGGGCGCTGCGCGACCGGATCTACGACAAGTACGCCTGGAAGTTCGGGTTCGCCGCCGAGGTCACCGCCCTCGGCGAGGAACTCGGCGCCCGGCAGTGGTCGGCCATCACGAGACTGGTGACCACACCGCTGGCCTGGCTGTGGCGCTGGTCGTACGGCGTACGCGTCGACCGCGGTGCCCGCTTCCGGTGGGTCGGCGGCATGCTGGACGAGCCCGGGCGCAGCTTCCTCAACGCCGCCCTGTCCCTGCGCGACGCCCATCTGCGTTCCCGGGCCCAGCACAGGGCCGACCGGGAGGCACCGGCCGGCGCGGGGGACCCGGCGGCCTCGGCCAGGTCCGCGGCGTCCGCCGTGTCGGCCCGTGACGAGGCCGTGGTCCGACAGGTCCTGCTGACCGCGCTCATCCACGACCTGGCGCGGGCCGCCCGCCCGCCGGTATGGAGCGCCCGCAGGCCACGGCGGCGATGGCCGTTCGTCCTGCTCCTGCCGACGGTCGGCGGCGACGACTCCCCGAGCCGCAAACTCCTGAACTCCTTCTCCGCCGTGTCCGAGGAGACCGCGAGCTGCCCGATGCTCGTCCTGGGCGCGGCCACGGCGGACATCCCGCCGTACGCCGTCGGCCTGCCCCGGCCGGGCATCCCGGGCCAGAACGCCCGGCCGAGCACCTACGGCGCGACGGCTCAGGCGGTGGCCTCAGTGCTCGCCGCGGGTGCTTCCGGGCAGCCGGTCGAAGCGGTGCGCGCGGTGCCGCTGTCCCGGGTGCCCGACAACGGGACGAGCGCCGAACGGCCCGCGGTGCAGCGGACCGTGCGCTCCCGCGAGCGGCGTGGGAGCGACTGGCTGCGGCCCGCCGTGGCGGCCGTGGCCGTGCTGGCGGTGCTGGCTGTGGTCGCCGCCGGACTGACGCGGGTGCCGGGGCTCGGCGGGACCCGGCCCCGCGCCGGAGCCGGGCCCGCGTCCCACGCCACCGACACCTGGTGTCCGCGGGTCGGCACGGGCGAACGCGTGGGGATCACCGACGGCAGCGACGGGTGCGAGCTCGCCCATGGCCTGTACGCATCCGAACTGCGTTCCCTCGAAGCCCGGTTGGGCCGCCAGAACGCGGAGGTCGACCGGACCGGGCCCTATCGCACCCTGGTCTTCTTCGCTCCGCTGAGCGTCGGCTCCACGTCACGCCGGACCGTGCCGACGGGCTTCCAGATGCTGCGGGGTGCCCTGCTCGCGCAGAAACAGGTGAACGACCTGAACCTCAAGTCCCAGATGCCGATCCGGCTGCTCGTCGCCAACGCGGGGGAGTACTTCACGTTCGGATCGCACGGCGGACTGAACAGGAACAACCACACGCGTGTCGACGTGGCCCGCATGATCGTCGACCGCATCCACCGGGACCATGTCGCCGGGGTCATCGGTCTCACCCAGAGCCGTCCGGAGTCCCTTCAGGCCGCCATCGAACTCGACGCCCAGGGCGTCACGGTGCTCGGCACCGGTGTCTCGGGCCAGCCCATGGTCGAGGGCGACTCCCCGGTGTCGTACTTCCAGCTCTCGGCACCGGACGAGCGGGTCGCGCGCGTCATGGCGTCCTTCGCCCGGCGCTCGCCCCGGCTGGCCGCCCTGACCAAGATCCCCCGGGGGCACACCGCCCCCGCCGCGGTCCTGGTCTTCGACCCGCACGACACCTACTTCAGCGCGGACCTGAAGAAGCGCTTCACCGACGCCTACGGTTCGGCGGGGCCGGTCTATCCGGTTCCGTACAGCGAATCGGGCATTGACAGCCAGACGTCCTCCGTCGCGGCCGGTATCTGCGCGCTGATCCACAGGACCGACGGCTTCATCCTCTACGCGGGCCGGGCCGGCGTGATGTACGACCTGTTCTACAACCTCCAGAACGACAAGCAGTGCAGTACCCACCGGGGCCGTATCGCCGTGCTGTCCGAGAGCGCCGCTCCCAGTCTGGTGCTGCATCCGGAGCTGATGGCGCAGCAGTACGGCTCGCTCGCTCTCTTCTACAACCAGTTCAGCCTGCCCGGCGACAAGGGGGCCTTCGGCACCGACTTCCGCAAGGCCTACGACGTTTCCCCCGACAGTGACGCCGCCGCCGGCTACGACGCGCTGAAGGTCTTCTTCAAGGTGATGAACGAAATCGCCGTCACCGACCCGCAGTTCACCCCCAGTGCCGTGGTCACCTTCCTCCAGTCGACCGGAGTCACCGACTACGTGGGCGAGTCGGGGATCATGACCTTCGGAAAGGGCCACAAGTATCCGGTGAACAAGGAGATCGACGTCCGGGAGATCACCGGGAACGGCACCAGGATCACCGACCTGAGGTGCGGAGCCGTGGCCGCGGAGGAGGACCCGGTGACGCGCTGGGGACCCTCCGGCGACTTCCTCTGCCCCGAGGACGACTGAGGACGGCCACACGTCACACGTCCGGGCAGGGACATGAGGCAACCCTCCGGCTTTCTCCTCCGTCCTCGTGGGACGGGGGGAGCGCTTCGGGACCAACGGGGCGACGGGGGTGAATGCCGACCAGGAGGAGAAGAAACTTGTTACGTGCCCGGCGAATAGCGGTCGCCGCTGCGGTGTTGCTCGCGGCGTTCGCAGGATCACCAGGACCGACCCAGGCACAACAGGCACAGCAGAACACGGCCGGACCCGTGCGGTCCGCGGGACCGGCACCGGACGCGGACACCGACGACGCGCTTCCCGCCGGGTGGAGCGTCACCGGCGAGGGAGCGGCGCGACAGCTGGTCTGGCGCTCGGACAAGCCGGTGCCCGTCAGCGACTCGGGCGTGGCCTTCTATTCCGGGGACCGGCTCCTCGGCCGGCCCGTCGGCGCGCCGGACGGCCGTTCCTTCCGGCTCGCTCTCGGCCCGGAGCGGATCGGCAAGGGCTCCGGACTCCAGGCACGGACCGGCGGAAGGCGCCTGGACGCGGCGGGCGCCGGGCAGAACAGGCCCGACCGGCCGGAGGGTCCCGGGGAACGGCCCGGACTGTCGGCCCGGCCCTCGGCCCGGCTTCCCGTGAACGCCGTGGACCCCGGCAAGGCGGGCTCCTACCGGACGGCCACCGGTGACTACAAGCTCCCCTCGGTCCGTCTGCCCGGCCTCGCCCAGCGCGTGGAGATGCGCGCCGTGGTGGTCGCGCCCGTGAACGCCCGGGGACACCGGCCGCTGGTCCTGTTCCTGCACGGCCGCCACGCCACCTGCTACACCGGCCGAGGCCACGACACGAGCGGCGATTGGCCCTGCCACGCGGGTGCCCGGCCCATCCCGAGCTACCGGGGGTACCTCGCCGACCAGAAGCTGCTGGCCTCGCAGGGATATGTGACCGTCTCCATCGCCGCCAACGGCATCAACGGGCAGGACTACGCGGCGGAGGACGGCGGCGCACAGGCCCGGTCCTCCCTGGTGCGGCAGCACCTGGCCCGCTGGGCCGGCTGGTCCGCGCGCCCGTCCTCCGCGCCCCCGATCGTGCGGCGGACGGCCTCCGCCGACCTGTCGCGCGTCCTGCTGGTCGGCCACTCGCGCGGCGGCGAGGGCGTGAACCGAGCCGCGATGGACAGCCTGTACGGCGCCCCGGCGGACCAGGACGGCTATCGCGGGCCGGTGCGCTGGCACATCCGCGGCACCGTCCTCATCGGCCCCACCGTCTTCGGGCAGAACCCCACGCCCGACGTGCCCTCGGCGACGATCCTGCCCGGCTGCGACGGTGATGTGTCCGACCTCCAGGGCGAGATGTACCTCGACGCGACCCGCGGAGTCAGCCGAGGCGCCGCCCTGCACAGCGCCGTCTACATGGTCGGCGCCGACCACAACTTCTTCAACAGCGAGTGGACACCCGGCCAGGCCCAGGCACCGGCGGAGGACGACTTCTGGAGCGGGGACCAGCCCGACCGGGTCTGCTCGCCGGGCACCGCGACGAGGTTGACGGCCCGTCAGCAGCAGACGGCCGGCGCGACCTACATCGCCGCCGCCGCGCGGCTGTTCGTGGCCGGTGACGACCGGGTGCGGCCGCTGCTCGACGGTTCGGGCCGGCGCGCGCCCTCCGCCGGTCCCGCGCGGGTACTCACCCACGCGGTCGGCGGACGCCGCACTCTGGCGTTCCTGCCGGACGGGCGGGTGTCCGTCGACGGGGCCAGGCTGTGCGAGGAGGTGACCGAGGTCGTCTCCGCGGCCTGCCTCGGCTCCGGCGGGGGCGGTGTCTCGCCGCACTTCGCCTCCTGGGCGCCGTCCAAGGAGCCCGCCAGGCGTGCCGTGGCCCTGCGGTGGACGGCGGCCGGCTCCACGGTCAGGGTCCGCTCGGCGAGCCCCGTCCGGATCGCCGGCTCCACGGCTCTGGCGATGCGGCTGATCGTTCCGCCGAACACCGGGGGCACCCGCCTCGACATCGGACTCACCGACACCTCCGGCCACCGGGTGAACCTGGGACAGGTCCGTCTCGACGGACTGCCCGGAACCGACCGCACCGCCTCCTACTGGGGCCAGGAGGTCCGGCTGCCGCTGGCCCCCGCCCTTCGCGCGGGAGTCGACCTCGGCCGGGTGAAGTCCCTGGAGATCGTCCCGCGCACCGGCTCCGGGCGGGCGTGGCTCGTCGACTCGTGGGGGTGGCGCGCCGGAACCCCCGCGGTGAGGGCCGCGGACCTGGCACGCGTCGACATCGGCCGGCTGACCGTCGCCGAGGGCGACACCGGGGTGCGGACGTACCACGTGCCGGTCACGGTCACCGGGCACGGGAGCGGAACGGTGCGTCTGTTCGTCGCCGATCCGGACACGGGCCGGACCACCTCGCGCGAGGTGACCGTACGTCCCGGCGGACCGGGCCCCGATGTACGGGTCGAGGTCAGGGGCAACACGCGCTACGGCTACGACGTGTCCCACGACATCTTCGTGAAGGCGGTCCACGGCGCGGTGACCGGTGCCTACCGGGGTGGTGTCACCGCGCGGAACGACGATCCGGCGCCCACCGTCGAGGTGACCCCGGCCGCCGCCGAAGCCACCGAGGGCGGGCACCTGACCTGGCGGATGTCCCTGTCCGCGGCGGCAGACGTGGAGGTCTCGGCCGGGGTCGTCGTCCTGCCCGTCACCTCCGGTGCCGAACTGTCCACCACCGACGTCGATCCCGAGTGGCTGATGCTGAACTCCGGCGAGGGGCCGCAGCCCTCACGGCCCCTGTCCCGGCTGCGCGGGCTCTCCCTCTACGCCGCCGTCCCGCCCGGCGACACGAGCGCCGAGATCACCATTCCGGTCGTCTCCGACACCGTGACCGAGCCGGCGGAGACGGTACGGCTGCGGCTGCGGTTCTACGACGACGCGACCGGCACGCGCCACGACGGGCCGGAGTTCACCGGCACCGTGCACGACCCGGCGTAGCCCGCCGCCCCGCCCGCCGGCCGGATCGGGTCCCTCCGGGGAACGCCCGTACTCCGGACGGCGGGCCTTGGCGGGTGCACCGGCCCGCACGGCGAGCGTGCGGGCCGGTGTTGTCGGGGCAGGTGGTGTGCAGTGTGAGCCCGTAGCGGTTCAGGATCTCGTTCACGGGCTGGTACCAGGTCTGGCCACCGCCGGTGCGGTCGCTCGACGCCGCGTGCGGCCGTCTCCCGGGCGAGCCGGGCGGTCGCCTGCCGCCTGGTCGGTCCGCCGTGTCGTCGGTGAAGGCCCTGGAGCGGCTTTCGGGGTCACGTTCGGTCAGAGTCCGGTGGCACACCGAAGGGTTCTCCGCGATCTTGTGGTCGAAGGTGAACAGCGTCTGATCACCGTCGTGTTGGCAGTAGGCTCAACCTGCTGCGGCGCCCCGATGATCACTCATGCTCGGTAGGGAATCGACCCGTGGCGTTCGATGAATTCCCAACGGCGTGAGGACGAAGCACAAGTGCTGATAGCGGGGCGGTATCGGCTCCAGACCACTCTCGGGCGGGGTGCGATGGGGGAGGTGTGGCGTGCCTACGACGAGATGATCGGCCGGTCCGTAGCCGTCAAACTGCTTCTCTCCCAGGACGCCGACCCGACGGCCGCGGCCCGGTTCCGTCTGGAGGCCCAGACCGCGGGCCTGCTCAACCATCGTCATGTGGTGGGCGTTCTGGACTTCGGGGCCTATGAGAACCGGCTGTTCCTCGTGATGGAGCTGGTCGAGGGCGACAGCCTCGCCGGTGTCCTCACCGGCGCCGGGACGCTCCCCGCCGACCGGGTCGCGCGGATCGCGGCCGAGGCCGCCGCGGGGCTGGCGGCGGCGCATCAACAGGGCATCGTGCACCGGGACATCAAGCCTGGCAATCTGCTCCTGGACGCCGAGGGAAGTGTCAAGATCGGCGACTTCGGGATCGCCCGCTTCATGGACGATCCGGCGGGCGGTCTGACCGCGACCGGGCAGATCGTCGGCACCAGTCTCTACCTTGCTCCCGAACGGGCCCTCGGCAAGACCGCCGGGCCGCCGTCCGACATGTACTCCTTGGGCTGCGTGCTGTACCAACTCCTCACCGGGCGGCCGCCGTTCCAGGCGAACAGCCCCGTCGCGGTCCTCCATCACCACCTCGACACCGCCCCCACCCCGCCGAGGGAGCTCGGCGCCGATCTGCCGCCCGCCTTCGAGAACTACCTGCTCGGCCTTCTCGCGAAGCAGCCCGGGGACAGGCCCACCGCGCTTCAGGCGGCCGCCTGGTACAGCTCGGGCGCCTGGCAGGGGCGTCCCGAGCCGCTCCCGGCCGCGCTGCCGGAGCCGGGGCGTCACCGGCAGGAGACGAGGGCCACGGGGCCCGCGACCACGTACGCCCTGCCGTCGGTCATGCGGGACACCGCCGGTGGCGGCCACCGGTCGCGCCGGCGCCCGCGTTCGGGGGTCGGCGAACTCCTCGCGGACCGGAGGCGAGTCGTGGGAGCGGCCGCCGGAGCCGTGGTCTTCCTGCTGGCGGTGCTCGTGGGTGTGGCGATGTTCTCCCCCGACAGCAGTTCCGCGGAGACCCCGGAGCCCGGTTCGACCGGCGGGGTCAGCACGTCAGCGCCCGCAGCCACGGTGCCGGCCGGCTCTCCGGCCGGCTCGTGATCCTGGCCGTCGGGCAGAGGCAGGGGGCGGCGGGGGCAGGGGGCGGCAGGGCGGACCGAGAGGTGGGCCGGGGCCGTGGACCGGCGGGGCCAAGAGGGCGGCGAATGAGATAACTCCCCTGTATTTGTGGGGAGTTCGTCGATCTGGCACATGTGAGACGTGGCGCTTTCGTGCCATCGGCCCGCTGTTCCCTCCGCAGGTCCGGGCCGGTAGAAAACGCTCCATGATCTCCCGCATACCTTCCCGCCGAAGAAGCCGAAGGCCGCTCGCGGCCGCGGCCGGCACCCTCGCGGTTCTGACGTCCCTGGCCTCGCCACCCGGCCTCGCACAGGCCGACGTGCCATCAGCCACCTTAAAAGCGAACCCTGTTGCGGCCGCCGGCTCCGGGCAGCACACCGTCACCCTCCTCACCGGTGATGTCGTGCACGTCACCGGCCCCGCCGGCGGCGAGCAGACCGCCGACGTGACCCGCCCGCCCGGCGCTCTCGGAGGCGTGCGCACCGAGACCGTCGGCGACGACCTCTACGTCTACCCGGACGAGGTACTGCCCTACCTGGCCGCGAACCGGCTGGACCGGCGGCTGTTCGACGTCACCGCCCTCATCGAGCAGGGCTACGACGACGCCAACAGCGACGGCATCCCGCTGATCCTGGGCTACGGCTCGAGCACGGCGCCGTCCACCCAGGTCACGCCCGGCGGCGCCACGCGCCTGCGCAACCTTCCCGCCATCCACGCGACGTCCGTCCGCGCCGCCAAGAAGCAGACCCGCAAGCTGTGGCGGTCCGTCGCGCCCGCGGCCTCCGCCGGCGCCACCGCGCAAGCCCCGAACGGTGCGGCGTCCGCCGCTCCCCGGCTCGGCGACGGCCTGTCCAAGATCTGGCTGGACGGCCGGGTCGAGGCGACCCTGAAGGACAGCACCACGCAGATCGGCGCCCCCGACGCCTGGGGCAAGGGCCTCGACGGCAAGGGGGTCAAGGTCGCCGTGCTGGACACCGGCGTCGACACCCACCACCCCGATCTCGCCGACCGGGTCGGTGAGTCGCAGAGCTTCGTGCCCGACGAGACCGTCGAGGACGGGCACGGCCACGGTACCCACACCGCCTCCACCGTCGGCGGCAGCGGCGCCGCGTCCGACGGCGCCGAGAAGGGCGTGGCACCCGGCGCCGATCTGATGATCGGCAAGGTGCTCTCCGACGAGGGCTACGGCCAGGACTCCTGGATCATCGCCGGAATGGAGTGGGCCGCCGGGCACGGCGCCCGGGTGATCAGCATGAGCCTGGGCTCCTCGGAGCCTTCGGACGGCACCGACCCGATGAGCCGGGCCGTCGACCGCCTCACCGACGAGACGGGCGCGCTGTTCGTGATCGCGGCCGGCAACTCCGGCGGCGAGGGAACGCTCGGCAGCCCCGGCGCCGCCGACGAGGCGCTGACCGTCGCCGCCGTGGACTCCGCCGACAAACGGGCGTACTTCTCCTCCCAGGGCCCGCGCTACGGCGACTACGCCCTCAAGCCCGACATCTCCGCCCCCGGTGTGGACATCCTCGCCGCCAAGGCGGGCGGCAGCGCCGCGACCGGCTGGTACCGGACGATGAGCGGCACCTCCATGGCGACCCCGCACGTCGCGGGTGCCGCCGCGATCCTGGCGCAGGAGCACGCGGACTGGAAGGCGCGGGAACTCAAGGACGCGCTGATGAGCACCTCCAAGGAGCTCCCGTCGTACACCGCCTACCAGGTGGGCAGTGGCCGCGCCGATCTCTCCGCCGCCACCGCCGCCACGGTGACCGCGACCGGTTCGGCGTACTTCGGCATGGACGCCTGGCCCCATGGGGGCGAGCGGCCGGTCGACCGCACGGTGACCTACCGCAACACCGGTGACGAGCCGGTGGAGCTGAACCTCGCGCTGACCGCCTCGGTGGGCGGCGGCCCGATCGACGTCGATCCGACCGCCGACAAGGGCAAGCCCGCGCCCGAGGGGATGTTCGCCCTCTCGGCCGACACCGTTACCGTGCCCGCGCACGGCTCCGCCGACGTCACCGCGATCGCCCGGCCGGACCTGGGCGCCGACGGCCGCCGCTACCTGGGCCAGATCACCGCGACCGACTCCACCGGAACCCCGCTCGCCCGCACCCGGGTCGGCCTGTACCGCGAGGACGACCGTCACAATCTCCACCTGACCCTGAAGGACCGTTCCGGCAAGCCCGCCGCGGGGTACGTCGAGTTCCAGCGCCTCGGCGACGAACTGGGCCCCTGGGTGCAGTACGTGGACGACAGCGGCGTGCTCGACCTGCGGCTGCGCACCGGCACCTACAGCGTGCTGACCTACCTGGACGTGTCCGGCGCCCACGGCCCCGACTCGGCCGGCATGGCGCTCATGGGCGACCCGGAGATCGTCCTCGACCAGGACCGGGACGTCGCGCTCGACGCGCGTCTCACCCGTGAGGTCCGCGCGGAGGTCCCACGCCGGACCGAGGACCGGACGCTGTCCATGAACTGGTACCGCGCCGCCTCCGCCGACGACTACGGCAAGGTCGACGAGCAGTACCTCCTCTCCGCCAAGTACGACACCATGTACGTGCTGCCGACCCGCGAGGTGACCCGGGGCGACTTCGAGTACGAGACCCGCTGGCGCAAGGCGTACCCGCTGCTGTCGCTGTCCGACGACGGCCGGCCGGTCGAGCTGGAGGGCCAGGGCGGATCCTCCCTGTACGACGGGAACAAGCGCCTGGACGTGGTGTACGCGGGCACCGGCACCCCCGCCGAGTACGCCGGACTGCGCGGCAAGGGCAAGATCGCGCTGATCACCCGTTCGGACGGGCTGACCGGTTCGCAGCGGGCCCGGGCAGCGGCCGACGCCGGTGCCGCGCTGCTGATCGTCGTCAACGACGGCCCCGGCAAGCTCTTCGAGTACGTCGGCACGGGCGACGGCGGCTACAGCGCCGTCCCGGTGGCCACCGTCACCGCCCGCACCGGTGCCCCGCTGATCGCGGACGCGAGGAGCGGCCGGCTGCGGCTTCACGCCGAGGGCGTGCCCGACTCCCCGTACGTCTACGACCTGTCGGCCCCGCACCCCGGCCGGATCCCGTCCACCGGGCTGACCTACCGGCCCCGCCCGTCCGACCTGGCCACCGTGGACATGCGGTTCCATGGTGGCGCCGGCACGCCGAGCGGCGAGTACCGGACGGGCTGGCGCCCCTACCGCCAGTACGGCTCCGGCTTCCTTCAGCGCCTGGACATCCCCGGCACCCGCACCGACTATCTCTCCGCGCAGCCGGGCACCGCGTGGTCCGAAGGCGTCAACACCGGCCCGCAGCTGGTGCTTTCGTCGCAGGAGGTGCGAACCGCGTACGAACCGGGCTCGTGGCAGGTCCGCGACTGGTTCGGGCCGGTGACGCGTCCCGCCAACGGCGGCACCTACTGGTGGTCGCGTCGTGACAAGGGCTCTCTCGCGTTCAACGTCCAGCCCTGGTCCGACGGCGTCGCGGGGCACGGCGGCGTCATGCAGACGGGTGACAAGCTGAGCCTGAAGGTCTATCAGGACGGCATCCTGCGCAAGACCACCACCTCGCAGGCAGCCAATCTCTACCCCGTCCCGACCACACCGTCGGTCTACACCTTCGACCTCACCGCCGAGCGCGCCGCGGACACCTACCGGCTGTCCACCCGCACCCACTCGGTGTGGCAGGTGAGGTCCGACCCGGTCACCGACCCCACGAAGATCGACCGGATGGCCGTGCTCCAGATGGACTTCGGCATCGACACCGATCTGGCGGGTGACGCTCGTGGCGGCCGCCAGACACTCAGGCTCACCCCGCGTCACCTCGACGGCGCGGAGGGCGCCGGGAAGATCCAGGGTGCCACGCTGTCGGTGTCCTTCGACGACGGCGCGACCTGGAAGCCGGTCACGGCAACGGGCAAGTCCGGTACCTGGAGCGCCTGTTACGACGCCCCCCACCACGGCTATGTCTCCCTGAGGGCCGAGGGCTGGGACGACGTGGGCAACCGCATCAGCCAGGAGGTGATCCGCGCGTACGGCCTGAAGTAGTCCGCGAACGGAGGCTGTCGAGCCCGGCCGCCGGTCGCCCGCCGGCGGCGAAGGGGGGTGACAGCCTCCGTACGCGTGGGCGGTCAGGGCCGTACGCAACCCGATCGACGGCCGGTTTTCGTACTTTTGGGGCAACCAATACGGGTGCTCGGTCGTCCTTTGGACGAGGATCCCGGACGGGAGGCGCCGATGGGCCTGGTGCGTGCACTGCTGCCGTTGTCGCGGGCTGCTGCCCGGCTCGGCCCGGGTCCGGGGCGGCGGCTGCTCGGCGCCGCGCTGACGCGCTGCCTGGCCCCGGACTGGGTGCTGCTGCGGCCACCCCCGCCGGGGCGCCGGCTGGCCTGGGCCGAGGAGGCGACGGCCGTGTACGGGGCGCTGGCCGCGGCCGAGGGCGCCCGTCCGCGGGACCGGGACCTGCTTGCCCGCAGTCTTGTCTGGCACGCCTACACACTGATGCTCGTCAATCGCTGCGAACAGGCGTATTCGGTGCTGGACGCGTCTTCGGCCGTACCGGGCGCGCGATGGCCGCCGGCGCAGCGGGCTCTGCGACTGCATCTGCGGGCACAGGCACAGTTCGGCCTGGTGCGACTGGACGACGCGCTGGGCACGGCGGGGGAGTGCGTGGCCGCCTACCGCGGTCTCGTCCCCACCCGACGGGACCGGACCCTGGGCGGTCTGCCGGGCGCGTTGCGCACCCAGGCTCTGGTGCTGGCCGCGTTGCACCGTACGGAGGAGTCGGTGGTCGCGTACGAGGAGTGCGCCGGGCTGGTGCGGGACATGTCCTTGCGCGATCTGAGCCACACGTTCCTGGTGCGTGTACGCGCGCTGTGTGAACTCACCTCCGGACTGGAGGCTTTGGGCCGGTACGAAGAGGCACTGTCCGTCGGCCGCGAGGCCCGGGACGCCGCCGACCCGGTCATGCTGCGGGTCGCGCCCGAGATCGTACGGCCGTTGAGGGTGAAGCTCTTCGTGGACCTGGCCCGTTGTCTGCAAGTGACCGGAGACCTGGCGGCGGCACGGACGACCGCCGCGGAGGCCGTGGCCGAGGCCCGGACCCTGGCGGCCCGGGACCGTACCGTGGGTGAACGGCTGCTCGTCGCGGCGCTCGACCGTCTCGGCGAACAGCTCGGTGAACTCGGAGACCACGAAGCTGAGTTGACCGCTCGGCGGGAGGCGGCGGAGCTTTCCGCCGCCCTCGCCTCCGAACGGCCGGACGTCTACGACCCTCTCCTCGCCGTCTGTCTCGAGCGGCTGGCCGACTGCCACAAGGCGGTGGGTGACCATGGTGACGCGGTCCGGGCGGGTGAACGCGCCGTGGCCGCGTACCGGCGCGCCTCGGACCGCGACCCCACGGCACACGAGGCACGACTCGCCCGTTCACTGGCGGACTTGAGCCCGCTGCGCCTGGACGAAGGGGACCTCGACGGCGCGATCGGGGCCGCCCGGGAGTCGGTCGCTCTCACGCGCCGCCTGACCGAGTCCGACTGGGCGGTACAACAGCCCCTGACGGCCCGCCGTCTGCGGGTGCTCGGCCGCGCCCTGCGCCGCGCGGGCGACCACGGGGCGGCCGTCGCCTGCTACACGGAGTCGGAGTCCATCCTCGTCGACGAATCGACGGGCGCCGACGCCGGCCGGTACACGGCCTCCCTGGCCGCGGCACGTGTCGGTCTCGCCCGCACGCTCGACGCAGAGGCCCATGCCCGCCTGGCCGACGACCGGGCCGACGACGCCGTCGCCGCGCTGCGTTCGCTGCTCGCGCTCACCCGCCGCACCGCCCAGACGAACGTCCACGCACTCTGTGTCACCTCGTTCGCCGGAGCCCGCGCCGAGTACCCGGAATCGGTCGTGCCCGCCTGGACCCGGGCGACCGGGCAGGACTTCCCGACGTTCGTCTACCGCCTGTCCGCGACCGTGGGCGGGGAGCCGGCGCCGGGCGGAAACTGAGCTCCGGGGTCCCATCGGGCGGATCCGCGACAGACCGGGCGGATTGCGCTCAGAAAGCGGAACGCTCCTTCTTAAGTGCGGGTTAAACGCGTCTTAAGCAACCATGGGCGTCATCCGCTTCAGCAAGTAAGCCCAGGTCAGGGCGACTTGACGCCCATTGGTGACAGTTGGCCTCTCAACAACTCGTGCGTAGCATCGGGGCCCACCGGGGCGGTCCATCGCCGACGGAGAGCGCTCTCAACGCCTTTGCTCTCCTTGGTCGCACACCGGAAACGGACGCCGCACCGGTTCACACTCCCCACAGCCGCACAGACAAGGGGTGTTCAGTCATGGCTGTTCATCGCGCACGCCGATGGTCCCTCGGAGGACTGGCGTTGCTGCTCGCCACAGGTGTCGCCGGTGGTGTCCTGTTCACCACCACGGGTCCCGCCGCGAACCGGGCCCACGCCGCCTCGGCCGCGCAGAGTTGGTCCGACGAGTTCGACGGAGCCGCCGGAAGCGCGCCGGACTCCGCCAAGTGGACGCTGGAGACCGGCGGTTCGGGCAACGGCAATCACGAACTCCAGTACTACACGAAGAGCACCGACAACGCCGCCCTCGACGGGAACGGCCATCTGGTCGTCACCGCGCGCAAGAACGGCGACAGCGGCCTCCAGTGCTGGAACGGAACGTGTCAGTACACGTCGGCCAGGCTCAACACCGCACGGTCCTTCACCCAGGCGTACGGCCACTTCGAGGCCCGCGTCAAGGTTCCGCGCGGCCAGGGTGTCTGGCCCGCCTTCTGGATGCTGGGTGACGACCTGGGCAGCGTGGGCTGGCCGAACAGCGGTGAGATCGACGCCATGGAGAACGTCGGGAACGAACCCGGCACGGTCCACGGGACCATCCACGGTCCGGGATACTCCGGTGCCGGCGGCATCGGTGCCGCGTACACGCTGCCGAACGGCAAGGCCTTCGCGGACGACTTCCATGTCTTCGCCGTCGACTGGAGCCCCACGGCCATCACCTGGTCCGTGGACGGGCAGACGTACGAGACCCGCACCCCGTCCGACGTGAACGGGAACAAGTGGGTCTACGACCACCCGTTCTTCCTCATCCTGAACTTCGCGGTGGGCGGCGACTGGCCCGGCAGCCCGAACTCGGCCACCTCCTTCCCGCAGACCATGACCGTCGACTATGTGCGGGTCACCGCCGCGGGCGGCGACAGGCCCACCACCGGCACCGGCACCACCGGCCTCATCAAGGGCATCGGCGGCATGTGCGTCGACGTGGCCGGCGCCTCCAACGCCGACGAGACGCCCATCCAGCTCCACGACTGCAACGGGGCCGACGCCCAGAAGTGGACCGTGGGCGGCGACGGCACCGTACGAGCCCTCGGCAAGTGTCTCGACGTACGGGCCGCCGCCACCGACGACGGCGCCCCGGTCCAGCTCTACGGCTGCAACGGCACGAAGGCGCAGCAGTGGAACCCCACCCCCGCCGGCGCCCTGACGAACACCGGCTCGGGCAAGTGCCTCGACGCCAAGGACAACTCCTCGGCCGACGGCACCCGTCTCCAGATCTGGACCTGCGCCGGAACGGCCAACCAGAAGTGGACGCTCGGCTGACCTGCGGCCGTCCGGTCCGGCACGCACGGCGAGGAGCCCTCCGGCGCGGGCCGGGCCGATCTCACGGCACCCTTCCTCTCCCCATCCCCCCACCGCCTTCCCCCCAGGCACAAGTACCAAGGAGTGCAGGTCACATGACGCCTCGCCACCAGCGAAACCTGACCCGTCGCAAGGCGCTGTTCGCCCTCGGCGGCGCGGCCGTCGCCGCACCCGCCGTCGCGGCGATCGCGCCGTACGCCATGGCCGGCCAGACCAACGCCTCCACCGAGGCCGCGGCGGGCTCGCTCCCGCTGACGATCGTCAACAACAGCGGCTCGTTCGGCAACGCGTCGGTGTACGTGTACGTCGTGGGCAACCAGGACGGAAAGCAGGTCCGTGTCACCGAGGACGGCAAGCTCGCGCCGATCGCCCTGTCGGACAACGGCGCGGACGGCTTCACCGACTACGCGCTCACCCTGGCCGGGAGCGGGGAGACGCAGCTCGCCCTGCCGTTCATGTCGGGCCGCATCTATGTGTCACTGGGCGCGAAACTGAAGTTCAAGGCGGTCCAGGACGGAAATGGCGACGCCGCCCTCCAGTTCCCGGCCGGCTGGGTCAAGTCCGACCCCAGCTTCGGGGTGCTGCACGACTGCGCCGAGTTCACCTACAACTCGGCGGGCATGTTCTGCAACACGACCATGGTCGACATGTTCAGCGTGCCCATGAACATCCGGCTGAACGGGGCCAAGGAACAGACCACCGGCACCGTCCGCGACGGCGGCCGGGCAGCCGCCTTCGCCGCGGTCAAGCAGAACGAGGACTTCGCGCCCCTCGTGGTCGACGACGTGCGCATCGTGGCCCCCGGCCACGGCCTGGACGCCGGCCTCTTCGCCAAGGACTACTTCGCGCCGTACATCGACCAGGTGTGGAGCACGTACACCGGCAAGGACCTGACCGTCACCACCAACGCGGGCACATTCACCGGGCGGGTGCGCGCGGACAGGTTCACGTTCGACGGACCCGCCTCCGTCTCCTTCGCCAAGCCCTCCACCCGTGACGTCCTGTTCTGCGACGGCAACCTCGCCGCGCCCAACGACGGCACGACCGGACCGGTGGCCGCCGTGCTCGGCGCCGGGTTCAACCGCTCCACCCTGCTCAGCGACTCGGCACAGCCGACCACCGCCGCGGCCGACTTCTACCGGACCGAGCTCACCAACCACTACTCGAAGGCCATTCACGCGGCCGCCGAGGACGGCAAGGCCTACGGCTTCGCCTTCGACGACGTCGCCGACTTCGCCTCCTTCATCCAGGACAGCGCCCCTACGGCGATCCGCCTGACCCTGTCCCCCTTCTAGAGTCCCGGTGCCCTGCCCTACGCGGGGCAGGGCACCGGATCCGGGTGCCCGAGTCGCGCGTGGCCGGTGAGCGAATATGGTGGAAACCTGGCAAACCGGAATGTATAGGTGGTCAACGGGCTACGGAAGTGTCATGGTTGCATCGCTGGGCGGACATGGCCGACCGGGGTCGGAGCTGGACGAGGCCATTCTCGGAGCACTCTTCTCCGAGTCGACCGTGGGTCTGCACGTGCTCGACACACAGCTACGTCTGGTGCGCTACAACACCGCGGCCCGCTATGTCCGGGCGTTCGCCCTGGAAGAGGCACTGGGGCGTCATCCGAGGGAGTGGGCAGGCGACTTCTACGCCGGAAACTATGAGGCGACGCTGCTCGAAGTGCTGGACACCGGTGTGCCGTCGCTGGACGTTGAGGTGCGCGGCCATCTGAGCCCCGACGAGCCCGAGATGGTGCTGTCGGTCTCCTGCTTCCGGCTGGAGGACGCGGCCGGCGGTGTCCTCGGAGTGGCGACAGCGGTCGTGGAAATCACGGAGCGCAAGCGGTCGGCGGCGCGACTGGCGCTGCTGGAGCGGGCGGGCGGGCGCATCGGCACCACGCTGGACATCTTCCGGACGGCACAGGAGTTCGCCGACGAGATGGTTCCCGTACTGGCCGACACCGTGGTCGTCGAGGTGCTGGACTCCGTCCTGCGGGGCGAGGTCAGCGAGCCGGGCACGGTCCTGGAGTACGGGGCGCTGCGGTGCACGAGCCGCACTTCCACCGCCCTGGACGCCGAGCGGTACCTCCCCTCCATCGGCGAGGCCATAGGTCTGTCCTCGGCGACACCGTTCGCGCAGTCCCTGTCCGACCTCCGGCCACGCATCGTCGAGCACCTGAGCGCGGACGCGGACTGGCTGGTGCGCGAGCAGGTACGAGGGCGGCGCCTCACCGAGGCCGGAGCGCATTCGCTGCTCGTGCTGCCGCTCACCGCCCGTGGATCGGTGATCGGTGTGGCCCACTGCTACCGGAGCAGCACCCCGCAGGCCTACGACGCGGGCGAGCTCGCGGTGGCCGCCGAACTCGCCGACCGGGTGGCCCTGTGCCTGGACAACGCCCGGCTGTACGCCCGGGAGCGGTCGGCCGGCCGCCTCCTCCAGCTCAGCCTGCGGCCGGCCCGGGTGCGCGGTCACGGCGCGGTGGAGACCGCGTACAGCTACTGCCCGCTCGGCGCGGGCGGAGACTGGTTCGACGTGATCCCGCTGTCCGGGGCGCGGGTGGCCCTGGTGACGGGCGACACGGTCGGCCGGGGCCTGGAGGCCGCCGCCACCATGGGCGAGGTGAGGGCCGCGATCAGTGCGCTGGCCGTCCTCGACCTGACGCCCGAAGAGGTCCTGGAACGGCTGCACGCCCTGGTGACCCGGCTCCACGGAGAACGCCCACGGCGTACCGACGTCGCGGCGGACGACGAGCGACGGGACACCACGTGCCTCTACCTCGTCTACAGCCCCGTCACCCGCCGCTGCGCCGTGGCGAGTGCCGGGCATCCGCCGCCGGTGCTCGCCCTGCCCGACGGAACCGTCGAGTACGCCATGACACCCTCCGGGCCACCCCTGGGCCGTGGCCTGGCGAAGTACGCCTCCGCCGAGTTCGAGATCCCCGAGGACAGCATCCTCCTGCTGTCCAACACCGCCCTGCTCCGTGCCGTGTCCGACGACCCGGAGGAACAACTGGTCCGCGTCGGCGACGCGTTGCAGCCGACCGGCCGGCCGCTCCAGGAGATCTGCGACGAGGTGCTCTACAAGCTGACACCGGAGCAGATGGAGAACGACGCCGTTCTGCTGCTGGCCCGCACCCGAGGCCTCGGGCCGGACCAGGTCGCGTCCTGGGCGCTGCTCAACCACCCGGCGTCCGTCGCCGAGGCCCGCGCCCGCACCGAGCGCGCGCTGGAGCACTGGGGACTGGAACAGCACGCCTTCACCGTCACGCTCGTGGTCAGCGAACTCGTCACCAACGCGGTCCGCTACTCGGAGGGTCCCATCGGGGTGCGCCTCATCCTCGACGGATCCGTCGTCGTCTGCGAGGTGACCGACGACAGCAGCACCGTGCCGCATCTGAGGCACGCCGAAGAGGTCGACGAGGGAGGCCGGGGCCTCTACCTCACCTGGCAGGTCAGCCGGCGCTGGGGGACGCGGCCCGAAACCCGCGGGAAGACGATCTGGGCGGAGGTCGCCCTGTCCGAGGACGAATGAGGGCGTCGAACGCCCGCCCGGCCCCCGAGTGACGGCCGACGAGGCGGCCCGCACGGTCACCCCGCCCGTACCCGGCGCCGACCGTGTCGTCCGTCCCGGCCCGGACGGGCGTCCGTTACGCTCGCAGCGCCATGGCGGGCCCGAGGTTGCGGAGGACACGACGGCGGGGATCAATCGCGAGCGCCTCGTCAGGACGCTGACGTTCTGGCTGCGTCCCGCGTTCGCGCTGCGGGTCCTCAACCGGTTCCAGAAGATCGTGGGCTTCGACCGCTCGATGGCCCTGGCGTCCAGCGCGCTCACCGCGCTCATCCCGCTCACGATTCTCATCGGCGCCGTGCTCAGCAATTTCTCGGACTACGACGCCGCCGACCGGATCATCCAGCGCTACGGTCTGACTGGTCAGGGTGCCGCGGCGGTCAAGTCGCTGCTGGATCCCGCCGAGAGCGCCAGCGCGAGTGTGGGTGTCTTCGGGAGCCTGTTCCTGATCATCTCCGTGCTGAGCTTCGCGCGTGCCTCGCAGCGGCTGTTCGAGCAGACGTGGGAACTGACCCCGCTGAGCGTCCGCAACACGAGGAACGGCCTGTGGTGGATCCTCGGGCTCGGCGGCTACGCCGTCGTCACCGGATGGCTCCACTCGATTCTCGGGGGGAGCAAGCTGGGGGTGGTGTCCTCGGTGTGCGAGGTCCCGGTGAGCGTCGCCTTCCTCGTATGGAGCGGCTGGGCGCTGTCCGCGAAGCGGATTCCGTGGCGTGACCTGATGCCCTTCGGCGTCACGGCGGCCGCGCTGACCGCGCTCTACTCGGTCGGCGCGGCCGTCTATCTGCCACGCCTGTTCAACTCCTACGCCGGGCGCTACGGGGCGGTCGGCGCCGTCTTCGCGATGATCTCGGCGCTGTTCGCCGCGATGTTCGTCATGGTCGCGTCGGCGGCCCTCGGACGCGAGATGCGCGACGAGCTCGACCGCATCCGCGCGGGGGGCCGCCCCTCCGACGACGAGGTCCGCCGCGAGTGGGACAGCGTCGTCGAACAGGCCAGGTCGCGCTGGCGCACCACCCGCGAACAGGTCTCCTCCCGTCGGCGGGCGAAGGACGCGAAGGACGCGAAGGACGCGAAGGACGCGAAGGACGCGAAGAACCCGGAGGATCCGAACAAGCCGTAGGGCTAATTCGCGCGGGCGACGAGCAGGGCGACGTCGTCGTGGTCGTCGGAGTTGCGCAGGCCGTAGAGGAGAAGGTCGCAGATCTCCTCGAGCGGCCTGTCCGCTTCGTCGAGGAAGGAGAGAAGGACGTTCAGGCGTTCGTCGATGGGATGCAGCCGGGTCTCGACGAGACCGTCCGTGTAGAGGACGAGCAGATCACCGGCGTCGAGCTCGACGGTGGTCGTCTCGAAGGGGATGCCACCGACGCCGAGGGGGGCACCCGAGGGCAGGTCGAGCAACTGGGGGGCGCCACCGGAGCGGACCAGGGCCGGTGGCATGTGTCCGGCGTTGGCGACGCGGCACTGCCTGCTGTGGGGGTCGTACACGGCGTACAGGCACGTCACGATGTAGTGCTCCAGATCGCACGTGATCTTGTCGAGGTGGTGCAGGACCTCGCCGGGGTCGAGGTCGAGGTCGGCGTAGGCGCAGGTGGCGGTGCGCAGCCGGCCCATGGTGGCCGCCGCGTCGATGCCGTTGCCCATGACGTCGCCCACCACGAGCGCGGTCCGGTCGCCGGCCAGCGGTATCACGTCGTACCAGTCGCCGCCGACCTCGCTGGTGGCCTGGGCCGGCTGATAGCGGGAGGCGACCTCGAGACCGGTCAGATGCGGGGGATGATCGGGCAGCAGGCTGCGCTGGAGCGTGACGGCGGTGTTGCGCACACTCTGGAACCAGCGGGCGTTGTCGATGGCCACGGCGGCCCGGGTGGCCAGCTCACCGGCGAGCACGACGTCGTCGTCGTCGAAGGGGAGCGGATTGCGGGTGCGCTTGAGGTCGAGGGCGCCGAGCACCTCACCGTGCGCGATCAGTGGCACCGCGAGATACGAGTGGACGCCTGCCTGCGCCAGGAGAGCCGTTCCCTCGGCGTCGCGGGCGATGCGCGGCAGATCCTGCTCGCCGACGTGCCGCACCAGTACCGGCCTGCCGGTGTGGACGCACAGGGTCACCAGACGGTCGCCGTCGTACGTCGCCAGGTCACCGGGAGGGTCGGCGGCGCGCAGTGCCACGGTGGGGTGCGAGGCCTTGAGGGCGAGGGCGCGGAAGAACTCCGGGCCGTTGTCCGGCCGGCGCTTGCGGCGGCAGGCCAGGACGGAGTCGAGGACGTCCACGGCGACCACGTCGGCCAGTTCGGGGGCGGCGATGTCGGCCAGTTCCCGGGCGGTCTGCTCCACCTCCAGGGTGGTGCCGACGCGGGTGGAGGCGCTGGCGACGAGCGCGAGGCGACGCCGTGCGCGGTCGGCCTCGGCCGCGGCCCGGTGGCGTTCGGTGACGTCGACGACCGAGGCGGCCGCGCCCAGGACACGTCCGCCCGGGTCCTCCAGCCGGTAGAAGGACAGTGACCAGGCGTGTTCGTGGTCGGGATCGGCGGGCGGGCGGCCCACGTGGTACTGGTCGAGCAGCGGTGTGCCGGTGGTGAGCACCTGGCGCAGTGCCGACTCGACGGTGTCCACATCGGGGAACGGCAGGGTCTCCCGCAGATGACGGCCGACATGGTCCTCGGCGGGGATGCCGTCGATCCGTTCCAGTGCCGGGTTGACCATGAGATAGCACAGGTCCGGATCCATCAGGGCGAGTCCGATGGGGGACTGGTTGATCAGCTGCCTGCACAGGGCCAGATCGGTCTCGACGCGCTGGAGCAACGTGTGGTCGGCCGCGATGCCCAGGGCGTAGACGTCCCCGAGGTCGTCCAGGAGCCGCATGTTGCGGAACTCCATGAGACGGGTGCTGCCGTCCTTGTGCCGGACGGGGAACGCGCCCGCCCAACTGCGTCCCGTCTCCAGCACATCGGCGAACAGTTCCGTGACGGACTGCATGTTCTCGGGGTGGATGATCAGGCGGGCCGCGTACTTGCCGAGCGCCTCTTCCGCCGTGTACCCGATGAGCTCCTCTGCCTGCGGGGTCCAGAACACGATGCGCCCGTCAGCGTCGAGGACCAGCGCGCCCACACGCAGGACATCCAGCAGGCCGGTGGGCCGGGACGCTTCGGGTTCGTGGCTGCCCGCGCTCTCGAACTGCCTGGACTCGGCTGTCATCCCTGGCCCTCCTCCACCGGCCGGCATCGTGTGCCGGGCTCCGTGGCCGCCGCCGGGCATCCGCGTGCCGACCCCGGCCCTTCCATGCTGCGCCCTGCCCGCGGGCTTGCGCACTCCAGGGGCTTCGATTGGCATGTTCAGGCCCAGGGGGTGCTGCGCCGGTGGCGTCCGGGGCCGGTGATCGTCCGCCGGGTCTGCACATCGGGCGGACAAGCAGGAACATGGTCCTGTAGAGGATGAGGGCTTCATGGTTTCTGCGCAGGAAGGTTCCGGCGCGCCCGTGTCCGAAGGACCGGGCGAGCCCCTCGACGCGTCCACCGACGCGGCGGCCGTGGTGTCGGCCGACGGGGTGGTGATGGGCTGGACCAGGGGTGCCGAAGCGCTCCTCGGCCACCCGGCCGCCGAGGCGGTCGGCACCTCGGCCGCCCAGCTGCTCGCGCTGCCCAGGGACCCCTCGCGGGTGGCGGCGGTCGCGGAGCGCTGCCGCGGCGGAATGGGCTGGACCGGTCTCGTCCCCCTGCGGCACCGCGACGGCCGGCGCATCGAGGTGGACCTGCGCGTCTCCGCGTCCTTCGGCATGGGCGCGAGCGAGTGCTTCCTGATCTCGGCGCGGGACCGCAGACGGCAGTGGACGGTGGGCCCGTCCTTCCTCGACGGGTTCGTGACCCGCTCGCCGGTGGGCATGGCGGTCCTCGACCTGCAACTGCGCTACGTCTGGATGAACGACACCCTGGAACACCTCGGTGGTGTACCCCGCGACCAGCGGCTCGGACGCCGACTGAGCGAACTGCTGCCGGGGCTCCAGGCGGAGACCATCGAGGGACTGATGCGCAAGGTCCTGGCGACCGGCGAGCCGATGATCGACTACGAGTACCTGGGCTGGAGCTGGGCCGACCCCCACCGCCGGCACGCCTATTCGTCCTCCTTCTTCCCGCTGCTCGGCGTCGACGGCTCCTACACCGGCGTGTGCTACATGGTCCTGGACGTCACCGAGCGCTGGAACGCCCGGCAGCTCCTGTCCCTGGTCAACGAGGCCGGGACCACCATCGGCGGAACCCTGGACGTCATGCGCACGGCACAGGAGATCGCCGATTTCGCCGTCCCGCGGTTCGCGGACTTCGTCATCGTCGACCTCCTGGAGTCCGTCCTCAGCACCGAAGGGCACGGCGCCTGGCTGTCGGACGCGGGACCCGCGCCCGCCAAGCCCATGATGCGGCGGGCCGGCATGAGCTCCGTGCGGGACGGCTGCCCGGAGGCCGTGGCCCGGATCGGCGACCGGGCGGATTTCCTCCCGCCGCCCCACGACGTGCACCTGCTCACCAACGGCGAGCCGTGCCTCATCCCGGTACTCGACCCGGACGACGACCTGTGGATCGCCGAGGAGCCCGAGAGAGCGGCCAGCATCCGCCGGTACGGGCTCCACTCCCTCATCTCCGTGCCCATGCGCGCACGCAACACCGCCCTGGGACTCACCACCTTCCTCCGCTCGCTCAACCCGGTCTCCTTCCAGCCCGACGACGTCCTGCTGGCACGCGAGGTGGTGGCACGCGCGGCCCTGTGCGTCGACAACGCCCGCCGCTACACCCGCGAACACACGGCGGCCGTCACCCTTCAGCGCAGTCTGCTGCCCCAGGCCCTGTCGGGCGGGACAGCGCTGGAGGTGGCCTCCTCGTACCTGCCCGCGGACCCGAGCGGCGGGGTCGGCGGCGACTGGTTCGACGTCATCCCGCTGTCCGGGGCCCGGGTGGGCCTGGTCGTCGGCGACGTGGTCGGCCACGGCATCACCGCGGCGGCCACCATGGGCCGGCTGCGCACCGCGGTGCAGACCCTCGCCGACATGGAACTGCCCCCCGACGAACTGCTGGCGCACCTCGACGACCTCGTGCTGCGGCTCAGCGCGGAGCGCACCCAGGAACAGCGGGCCGATGGGAGCACCCCGGAACAGGAGGCCGACCGGGACACCAGCGCGTCCTTCCTCGGCGCGACCTGCCTCTACGCCGTCTACGATCCCATCACCAGACTCTGCACGATGGCCCGGGCCGGACACCCGCCCGCCGTGGTCGTCGCCCCGGACGGGAGTTTCTCCTTTCCCGAGCTGCCCGCAGGCCCTCCGCTCGGCCTCGGCGGCATGGCCTTCGAGAGCCTGGAGATCGAGCTCGCCGAGAACAGCCTCATCGGCCTGTATACCGACGGCCTCGTGGCGGGAGCGCACTACGACATGGAGCTCGGCATGACACAGCTGGGGGAGCTGCTCGCCCGGCCCGACCCCGACCTCGAAGCGCTGTGTTCGACCGCGGTACGGCAGCTCGTCCCCGTTCCCCAGCCCGACGACATCGCCCTGCTCCTGGCCCGCACCCACACCCTGGGAGACGAGCATGTCGTCTCCTGGGAGGTGCCGGTGGACCCGGCCGCCGTCTCCGATCTGCGGGCCCGCGCCACGAGCGCCGTCGAGGCCTGGGGGCTCGGGGAACTGACCATGACCACCGAACTCATCGTGAGCGAACTCGTCACCAACGCGATCCGCTACGCCGTACCGCCCGTCCGGCTGAGACTGCTGTGCGACACCCGGCTGACCTGCGAGGTCTCCGACGCCAGCAGCACCGCCCCGCGGCTCAGACACGCCCGGAGCACGGACGAGGGCGGCCGGGGCCTGTTCCTGGTGGCCCAGCTCGCCCATCGCTGGGGCGCCCGCTACACGGCGGAGGGAAAGATCATCTGGGCCGAGCAGGAGATTCGGTGAGGGTTCCCCGGCCTCCGGGACCGCACCGGACGGGGCACCGCTCAGCCGAGGCCGGCCTCCGGCCGTTCGGTTCCGCCACCGCCACCGCCACCGCCACCGCCACCGCCCTCGTCGCCCGGATCGACGCCGTGGTCGCGGCACCAGGAGCGGTACGCGGCGACCGCCGTGGGCAGGGTGGGGAAGATCCGGTCCTCGCCGACGGACTCGCTCAGCCCGTAGGCGTCCAGATCGTCCCGCAGATCCTGCTTGACCCGGGCCATCGCGAACTCGACTCCCCGTCCCCGGAGTTGATGACGCAGCTCGTCCAGTGAGTCCAGGGCGGTGATGTCCACCTCCACATTGGCCTCCGCGTTGAGGACGAACCACCTGACCGGGACCTCCTGTTCGGCCACGGCGTCGAGGGCGCTGCGCCGGAAGTCCTCCGCGTTGGCGAAGAACAGCGGGGAGTCGTAGCGGTAGACCAGCAGCCCGGGGATCACCCGGGCGTCCGGGAAGTCGTCGACGTCGTGCATGCCCGCGAGGCCCGGCACCAGCCCCTGGACCGCGTCGTGCGGGCGCGCCACCCTGCTCAGCAGCTCGGCGACCGACAGACCGACGGCCACCAGCACCCCGTAGAGGATGTCCAGGGCGAGGACGCCGATGAGACAGCCGAGGGCCAGCAGGAGTTCCCTGAGCCGGAAGGACGCCAGCCGCCGGAAGCCGGCCAGGTCGATCATCCGGATCGCCGCGTAGACGACCAGCGCGCCGAGGACGGCCGAGGGCGTGTCGGTGAGCAGGGGACTGAGGAAGAGCAGGACGGCCAGCACGGAAAGCCCGGCCGTGAGCCCGTACGCCTGGGTGTGCGCGCCCGTGGACTGCCCGAGTGCCGTACGGCTGGCACTGCTGCTCACCGGGAACCCCTGAAGGGTGCCCGCGCCGAGGTTCGCGGCGCCCAGGGCCAGCAGCTCCTGGTTCGCGTCCATCGTCGTACCGCCGTCGTCGGTGGTGAAGGCGCGCGCGGTCAGGATGAAGTCGGTGTAGCCCACGAGCAGCACACCGACACCGGGCAGCAGCAGCTGGGGCAGGGTGTCGAGCGGGGGGAAGTCGGGGCGGGGCAGCCCGGCCGGGATCTTCCCGATCACCGCGATGCCGTGGTCCTGGAGGCCGAAGGCCGCGACCACGGCCGTACCGGTGACCAGGACCAGGAGCGGCCCAGGGACCCGCCAGTGAAAACGCGTGGCCAGGTACAGGACGACCAGCGTCGCAGCGCTGAGGAGCACGGTGGCGGGATGGATCTCGCCCAGGTTCCCGAGGAAGGAGGCCAGTTTCGGGAAGAACCCCGAACCGTCCGTCGGCACACCGGTGAGCTTCGTCAGCTGATCCACCATCATGATCAGCGCCACGCCCGCCAGATACCCGATCAGCACGGGCCGGGAGAGCAGATCGGCCACGAAGCCCAGCCGCGCCGCCCACGCCACCAGACACATCAGCCCCACGGCGACGGCGAGCGCCGAGGCCAGCACCGCGTACCGCTCCGGATCGCCGCCCGCGAGCGGCCCCACGACCGTCGCGGTCATCAGCGCCGTCGTCGACTCGGGCCCCACCGACAGAAGCCGGGAGGAACCCAGGAGCGCGTAGAGCACGATGGCCGGGAGGATCGCCCACAGACCCACGACGGGCGGCAGTCCGGCGACACTGGCGTACGCCATGACCTGCGGCACCAGATAGGCGGCCACCGTCACCCCGGCCAGCAGGTCGCCGCGCAGCCAGCTCCTCCGGTAGCCCCTGAGCACCGTGAGCCCGGGCAGTGCCGGCACAGGGGGACGCCACCCTCCGCTCGGGGTGCCGTGGTGCTTCGACACGGGCCAGTCCTTCGGATCGCGCCGGCGGGCCGTGGACAGGGCCCGCGCCGTCAGTCGGTGCGCCGCGCCCTGCGGGCCAGGAGCTTACCCACCTCCCACACGAGCAGGAACGCGACGGCGGACAGCAGGGCCCAGCCGAACTGCCGCGCGTCGATCTCGGTGGTGCCCAGGATGCGGCGGAACCCGTCCAGCTGCGTCACCGCCACCGCGAGCACGAACTGCGCCAGTGCCGTCCAGTTCATCTGCTTGCTGTCGAACGTGCTCGTCGTCAGCACCGAGTCGGTTTCGCTGCGGCACTCGAACGCGGCCACGATCAGGCAGAGCGCGAACGCGGTGAACGCGGTCGAACTGCCGATGTCCACGCTGTCGTAGCGGGATTCGCCCAGCTTGATCAGTCCGAGCAGGATCAGCGTGATCGCCAGCCCGCTGAGGCCGACGGTCACCATCACGGGCCGGGTCAGCACCGACTCTCCCCGGGGACGCGGCCTGCGCCGCATCAGTCCCGCGCTCTCCTGGTCGAAGCCGAGCGCGAAGCCGAACGAGGCGTTGACCACGAAGTGGATCCACAGCACCTGCGGCGGGGTGAAGGGCTCACCGGCGGCGATGTTGAAGATGGTCGCCCCGAGGAAGGTCAGGACGAACGTGACCAGCAACAGCAGTACGAACCTGATGTATTTGGTGAGGTTGTCGTAGAGCTTGCGGCCCTGTTCCACGGCGTAGACGATCGTCGTGAAGTTGTCGTCGGACAGGATCATCCGCGCCGCGTTCTTCGCCACGTCCGTACCGCTGCCCATGGCGATACCGATGTCCGCGGCCTTGATGGCGGGGGCGTCGTTGACACCGTCACCGGTCATCGCGACGACGGCGCCCTTCTTCTTGAGCGTGTCCGCGAGCAGCACCTTGTGCTCGGGCGCCACCCGCCCCACCACACCGATGCCGTCGATACGGGCCAGCCGCTCGCTCTCCGGGAGCGCGGCGAAGTCGGCACCGAGGACGGCCTCGCCCTCGATCCCCAGCTGCCGGGCGATCGCGGCACCCGTGGTGACATCGTCCCCGGTCACCATGCGGACCCGGATGTGCGCCGCCTGGGCACTGGCCACGGCGGCCTTGGACTCCTCGCGGGGCGGGTCGACCATCCCGACCAGACTCGTCATCCGCAGTCCGGTGACGTAACCGAGCAGGTCGCCGCCGGGATCGAAGTCGGCCGGGTCCAGGTCCCGGGTGGCCGCCGCCATCACCCGGCGTCCCTCCCCGCCCATGCGCTCGCCCTGTTCGTCGGCACGCCGGCTGAGATCCGCGTCCCACGGTACGGTCGCGTCGCCCGACAGGGCGGTCGTCGCGCGGGCCTGCACCGCCGGAGCCGCGCCCTTGACGAAGCAGCGCACCACAGGCCGCCCGGCGGCGTCCACGGTGGAGTTGAAGGTGGCCATCAGCTTGTAGGTCGGGTCGAAGGGCAGGGTGGCGAGCCGAGGGAGCCGCTCGCGAGTGGCCTCGATGTCCAGCCCGGCCTTGTGGGCCAGCACCAGGAACGCGCCCTCGGTGGGATCGCCGACCACCTCGCCGTCCACCAGCTTGCCGTCGTTGGCGACGAGGTACGGAAGGATCGCGTCATCGATGCTCGCGGACGAGCCCGCCGCGTGCCGGATCCTCCCGGCGAGGCCGTAGCCCGTGCCCGAGACGGTGTAGCGGTCGGCGGGTGTCACCACCTCCACCGCCGTCATCTGGTTCATGGTCAGGGTGCCGGTCTTGTCCGAGTTGATCGCCGACGTGAACGCCAGGGTCTCGACGGACGGCAACTCCTTCACGATCGCGTTGCGCTTCGCCAGATTGAGACTGCCGACGGACAGGATCGCCTGGGTCACCGTGGGCAGGGCCTCGGGAATGGCGGCGATGGCCAGCGAGACCGCGCTGACGAACAGCGCGTCCCACGCCTGGCCGCGGCTGAACCCGAGCGCGAACATCACGATCATGGTCAGGCCCGCGGCGGCCGTGATCCACATGGTCAGCGTGTCCAGCTCCTGGGTGAGCGGCGCCTCCTCCTTCTCGGTCGCCGACAGCATCTCCGAGATCTTCCCGAGCTCGGTGCCCTGCCCCGTCCCGGTGACGACCACGACACCGCTGCCGTGGGTGACCGGGGTGTGCATGAACGCCATGTTCGACTGGTCCCCCGGCCCCAGCAGGACCTTCGGCAGGGTCGTGGCGTCCTTCGACGCGGGGACGCTCTCACCGGTGAGCGCCGACTCGTCGATCTGGAGCGCGTGGGCCTCGACGATCCGTCCGTCCGCCGGAACCTGGTCCCCGGCGGAGATGTGCAGGACATCGCCCACGACCACCTGCTCCGCCGGGATCTCCGACTCGTTCCCGTCACGCCTCACCCGGGCCGTCGCCGTGAGCATGGACCGGAGCGCGTTCATCGCGCTCTCCGCCTTTCCCTCCTGCCGCAGCCCCACGACCGCGTTCAGCAGCGTCAGCAGGAAGAGCAGGATCGCCGTGCTCCACTCGGCGATCGCGAGCGAGACGACCGCCGCCACCACGAGGACGATCTGCATGTAACTGCGGTACTGCTCGGCGAACCTCCGCCAGGCGGGCTTGGTCTTCTCCTCCGGCAGCGCGTTCGGCCCGTTCTCGGCCAGCAGTTCGGCGACCCGGGCCGCGGTGAGTCCGGACGCGGGGTCGACGCCGAAGGCCGACGCGACGTCCTGCGGATCACGCGCGTACCAGAGCTCCGGAGCAGCACGCTCCGGAGCCTTGGGGCCGCTCGACTGCATCGCCATCTCTGCTCTCCGATCAGGATCCGGTCCGCCGTCCGTGTCCCGGGCGGCCTGAGGGACCTACTTCCGCTTGCGTTTCCCGGTCCGCGACGACGTGCCGGAGTCCGGCCGCCCCTTCGCCTTCCGGCCGCTGGCTCGCTGTCCCTCGCCCGCTCCGGAAACCGGATGACCGGCCGCGTACGGATCGGCCGGCGCACCCTTCGGAGCGTCGGCCTCCAGTTCCCGCCTCGCGGCCCGGAGCTCCTTGCGCGCCTCCTTGCCGACCACGGGGTAGGCGGGATCGATGTCCATCAGGGTGTGGGCCAGGATCGCCGCCGTGGAGATGCGCGCGAACCACTTCCGGTCCGCCGGGACGACGTACCAGGGCGCCCATGGCGTGCTGGTGTGCGAGAGCATCTCGGAGAACGCGTGCTGGTACTCGTCCCACCGCCGGCGCTCCCGGACATCGGCGCCGGAGAACTTCCAGTTCCGCTCCGGCAGGTCGAGCCGCTTCATGAACCGGGTGCGCTGTTCCTCCTTGGACAGGTTCAGGAAGATCTTCACGACCTTGAACCCGTTGTCCGTCAGATAGCGCTCCCAGTCGTTGACGGCCCGGTAACGGCGTTCCCAGATGTCCGGCCCGCGCACGTCCGCCGGCAGCCGCTGCCGGTCGAGGACCTCCGGATGGACCCGGACGACGAGCACCTCCTCGTAGTGCGAACGGTTGAAGATCGCGATGTCGCCGCGTGCGGGCAGCCGGGCCGCGTACCGCCACAAGTAGTCGTGGTCGAGTTCCTCGGCGGAGGGCTGCTTGAAGCTGCTGACCTTGACGCCCTGCGGGTTCACCCCGCTCATGACGTGCCGGATCGTGCCGTCCTTGCCCCCGGCGTCGAGCGCCTGAAGACACAGCAGTACGCCGTACGTGTCCTGCGCCGCCAGCCGTTCCTGGTACTCGGCGAGCAGCGACACGCCCGTGCGCAGCAGCTCCACCCCCTGCTTCTTCTTCAGACCCCCCTTGTACCGAGGGTCGAAGTCCTTGCCCAGGTTCACCCGTGACCCGGGCTCGACCCGCAGCGGCTCGATGAGCCGCGCGACGCGTTCGGCCCTGGCATCAGTCATGACGACCCGCCTCTTCTCCTGTCACGGTGAGCACCGCGCGGTCATGGACCCTCACCGGCACCGCCCAGGTCGGACGCGGGCGCCGGCCGGAGCCGTGCGGGTATCCACCGGCCCAGCAAGGGAGAGCGCCGCCGGTGCCCGGCATCCCGCTCCGTCGTCCCCGCGGACGTCGGCTCACCGGTGCCCGCGTCGCCGAGGGCCGCCCGGGTGGCACCTTCCCCGTCGCGGCCGGAGAGCAGCGCCCGGACCCGGCGCTCGACCAGGATCGGGACGTACGTCCTGACCTTCGCCTGCTGGAAGGAACCGCGGGCCGTGGCGACCACCTGGTCCACGACGGACGGGTCGACCGAGGGGTACGCGGCCTTCAGTCTCGCGGTCAGGCGAAGGAGGGCGACCGTCTCGTCGTGACGGACGGCCTCGGGGGCCGCCGGGGCCGCTGTGGGACCAGTGTCCGTGGGCGGGCCGGGGGCGTGACTCGCCCCCCGTGATGCTCTGCTCTCGTCGGCCGTGGCTGCCGGCTCGTCCGTCTTCATCGTTCGACCACCCGCGCGCTCGCAAGTCCCGAGCCTCGAGGGGCGGCGACCGCAAGGCCAACGGTCACGATCCGGCTGCCCCGAGACGGCTCGACGGCCGGGTCACGAGACCGTCCCACTCATTCTGGGTCCGCCCGGTCGAAACCGCCTCACGGACGATCCGCCCTGGGCGGTGGGCCCGTATCTCGGGTACGGCGGCCGGGGCAGGGCAGCTCGATCGTGCACCGCGAGTGGCATGCCACCGTGCTCCGTCTCGATGCCGGCTTGTGCCCCCACCTCCCCGCCCGGCCCGAACCGTCGTGGGCCGCATCGCTCGCGGTGTGGGACGGCCCGCGCCACCCGGCCCGCGCCCGCAGCCGTGATCCGTCCCGAGCGGTCCGGTGGACAACGCGGGAACGAGGGCATGGCTGGGGGCGACGGGGCGGGTGGCGTGGGCTGTGCGACAGGTGGAGCGTGTTGTGCGACGGGTGGCACGGGTTGCGTGAAGCCTTGGCCCCGCATCGGCCGTCGTGACGGACCGGGTGGACCGACACGTCGTCATTAGAGTTCAGGTGAAAGGGAGTTGACTCAAATCACATCAGGGCGCGAGCAGACACATGTGCTCAACGGCTCGCGCCGTGCAGGGGGTTTGCCATGCGGGGGCCGAGCGTCAGCCGAAGGCCTTGACGGCCTGGTAGTAGGTCCAGGCGGTGCTGTCGCAAGTGGTCTTCGTCGCGCCGCTGTAGTTGGCGCAGACTCGCTCCAGGTCCGCGTAAAGCATGCTGTCGAGACGGGACTTGTTGGCATCGAAGGTGCCGGCGGCCTTGTAGTTGCGATAGCCGAAGTCGTGGCGGGCGCACGAGGTCGCGAAGGGGAAGCCGAACGGGTTGTCCGGCGAGTCGGAGCAGTAGTCGGTGGACCAGTCGAACGCATACGCTGACCAGGCCGACTGGTTGGCGCGGGCGGCGACCCAGGTGCTGTAGCTCGACGCGCTGGTCTGCGTCCAGCTGGACAGGACTTGGGGCTTGTCGGCGGGGGCGGCGCTAGCGGCTGTGGCGGTCGCCGTGATGGCGACCAGGGCCATGGCCGAGGCGGCGAAGCCGGTGGCGAGTCTTCGGTGCATCCCAACACCTCCATGAGGCTGCGACCCGCCCATCGGGCAGCAGGTTCATGACAAAGATGATCGGCACGGCGACCCTTCTTGCATAGTGCCTGGACCCCAACAATCAATTAACTCGCGGGAGTTGGGCGGACAGGTTTCATGTCTGCGACCACCATGGCCGCCTATGGCTGGATGTGTTCCTTGAGGGTGGGGGTGTCCCGGTCGGATCCCATCGGCTCCCCTGTCTCCCCTTCGCCTTCTCCCTTTTCGCCGGAGTCCGAGGCGGTCCGGGTCAGCGCGAGGGTCTCTGTGGCGTCCAGCTGTGCGCCGCCGCTCCCGCAATCCTGGATGTGCAACCCGAGGGTTGCGATTAGGACCTCGACGTGCAACCCTGGAGTTGCATCATTGGTCGCTGTGAAGGAGCACCTCATGACCGAGGACCGGATCGAACGCGAAACCCTGATCGAAGCGCCGCTGGAGAAGGTCTGGCCGCTCGTGGCCGTGCCCGGGTTCTGGGTCGCCGACGAGGAGAGCCTGCCGACCACGCAGGGCAAGGAAGGCGAGTCGACCGTGGTGAAGCACCCCGAGTACGGCGAGTTCCCGGTGCGGGTGGAGAAGGTGGAGCCGCCCACGTACGTCGCCTATCGCTGGACCAGCGCGTTCCCCGGAGACGCGCTGAGCGACGGCAACAGCACGCTGGTCGAGTTCACCCTGATCCCGGAGGGCGCGAGCACGCGGCTGCGGGTCGTCGAGAGCGGCTTCGCGGCGCTGACCGGGCCGGCGGAGCTGCGGAACAAGGCCCACGAGGACAACAGCAACGGCTGGCCCCAGGTCCTGGACGCGTTCAAGAAGCGCGCGGTCCAGCCGTCGGTGTGACCGAGGACCGAGGCGAGGCCGGGGAGGTCGACAGCGTCCTTGCCGCGCTGGCCGACCCGACGAGGCGTCAACTGCTCGATCTGCTGGCGGCCGGGGGAGAGGTCACGGCCACGAATCTGGCCGGGGAACTGCCCGTGTCGCGGCAGGCGGTGGTCAAGCATCTCGCCGTGCTGGACGCCGCCGGGCTCGTCACCGGGAGCCGAGTGGGGCGTGAGGTGCGGTACGCGGTGCGGCCGGCCGCGCTGAACGCCACCGCCCGGTGGATGTCCGCGCTCGCCGCCGACTGGGACCGGCGCCTGGCGCTCATCAAGCGCGTCGCGGAGGCCGCGGAGGCCGCCGAGCGAACGTCACGCGGGTGATCGCCCTTACACGGTTCCTGGCCGCCCGGCTCCGGGCGGCCAGGAACCACGCCGGGTGCGGTGCGGGACGCATGCCGGGCGCCGTACGGGTGTGGCGCGGGACGCGTGCCGGGTGCGGGCGCGGGTGCGGCGCGGCGCCCATGCCGGGTGTGGTGTCGGCGTGGCGCGGCACCCATGCCCTACGGCTCCATGTCCCATGTCCGACGCCTGTGCCCCATCTCCTCCGGTGTCCATGTCTCATGTTCTCGTGCGTTCATGTCCGTCCCCATGTACATGTATTGGGCACCCCTCATGTTCATGTGTCCATGGTTCGGCACCCGAACGGGATGAGGTGTGCGGCACCCTCACGGCCGGCCATGTCCTGTCGGCGGGACAGCACACCGCCGGTGTGACAGCCGGTGCGGCCGTCAGTTGCCGCGGCCCCCGAGGCCGGGATCGCGCAGCCGTCGCCGGGTCGGCTCCCGGACCCGCCCTCGCCGTGACCGGATCGGTCCGCACCGGGACCCGATGAGGTCTGTCCCGAGGACACCCGCACCGGTCAGAGTGGAGACATGACCCGAGCACTGATCGTCATCGACGTCCAGGAATCCTTCCGCGCCCACCCTCTGTGGGAGACCATCTCCAACCCGAAGATCACCCACCAGGTGGACCGGCTCGTCGGCCTCGCCCGCCTGGCCGGCGACACGGTGGTGTGGGTCCTGCACTCGGAGCCCGGCAGCGACGGCGTCTTCGACCCCGCCCTCGGCCATGTCCGGCTGATGGACGAGCTCACGCGCCAGGAGGGTGAGCCGCTGATCCACAAGACCTCGCACAACGCCTTCACGACCACCAACCTCCAGCAACTCCTCACCGAGCGCGGTGTCCGCGAGGTCACCGTCTGCGGGATCCGGACCGAGCAGTGCGTCGAGACCACCACCCGCCTCGCGAGTGACCTCGGCTACCGGGTCACCTTCGTCTCCGACGCCACCGCGACCAACCCCATCCCGCACCGGGACGCCCCCGAGGGCCAGAGCGTGGCGGAACTGCTGGCCGACCCCCGCACCCTGAGTGCCGAGGACGTCATCAAGCGCACCGAGTACGCCCTGGCCGGGCGCTTCGCCACCATCGCCACGGTCGAAGAACTGGAGACCTCGGCCGCTTCTCGGGCATGATGACCGGATCGTGAGCCACATCGTCTTCTTCCTGGTGCCCGGAGTCCATCTGCTGGACCTGGCAGGACCCGCGCAGGTCTTCTCCACGGCCACCGACTTCGGGCACCGCTACACCCTCGGCTACGTCGCCGAGCAGCCGCAGATCGTCACCGCCCAGGGGCTGCCACTGGTGACCCGGCTCGACTGGCCCGACCTCGGCCCCGAGGACCTGATCGTCGTGCCCGGCTGGCGCGCGCTCACCCTCGGCGACGGACCCCGAATCGGCGAGGCGAGTCTGCGGGTACTCCGGGAGCATCACGCGCGGGGCGGCACCGTCGCCAGTGTCTGCGCGGGCGCCGACGCCCTCGGCCGGGCCGGGCTGCTCGACGGCCGTCGCTGCACCACCCACCACGACGTCCAGGACGAACTCGCCCGCCGCCACCCACGGGCCTCCGTGATCCGCGACGTCCTGTACACGGAGGACGACCGGGTGGTCACCTCGGCGGGCATCGCCAGCGGGATCGACCTCGCCCTGCATCTGATCGCCACCCGGCACGGTCCGGCGGTGGCCGCGCAGGTGGCCCGGGACATGGTGGTCTACGCACGGCGCAACGGGCACGAACCCCAGGCCAGCGCGATGCTCCGGCACCGGTCCCACCTGGACGACACCGTGCACCGCGCCCAGGACCTGCTCGACGCCCGCTTCGACCACCCGGTGCCCCTGCCGGAACTGGCCGCCGCCGTCGGCGTGAGCGAGCGCACCCTCACCCGCCTGTTCGCCCGCGCGACCGGCGGTCTCACACCACTGCGCTACCAGCAGGCCCTGCGGCTGGAGCGCGCCGAGCACCTCATCAGCCACGGAGTCACCGTCGACTCCGCCGCCCGCGCGGTGGGCTTCGAGGACGCCCGCATGCTGCGCCGCCTGCGAGCCCGGGCGAGCTGAGCTCAGCTCTCCTGGCCCGCCCCCGTGAGCGTCGTCCGCTGCCGGGCGGCGCGTACGGCCGCCGTCAGGGAGGCGATGTCGTAGGCGCCGTGGTGACGGCGGCCGTTGACGAAGAACGTCGGAGTTCCCGATACGCTGCTGAGGTCGGCCGACTCGACGTCCATGGCGATCCGGGCCGCGCCCGCGCCGCCCCGCAGGTCCTCACGGAAGCGGCCGCTGTCGAGGCCGAGCCGGGCGGCGTACCGGAACAGGTCCTTCGGCCCCAGGTCGCCCTGGTGTCCCATGAGCAGGTCGTGCATCTCCCAGTAGCGGTTCTGGCGGTCCGCGGCCTCGGCGGCCTGCGCGGCGAGCTGGGCGTTGGGATGCACATCGGTGAGCGGCAGATGGCGCCATACGTAGCGGACGTCACCGAAGTCGGAGAGCAGTTCGCGCACCACGGACTCGGCCAGACCGCAGTAGGGACACTCGAAGTCCCCGTACTCGACGAGGGTCACCGGTGCCTCGAGCGGCCCGCGCACATGATCGCGCTCCACGTCGACGGGTTCGCTCAGATCGACGATCGTCTGGCCGGTCCCGAGGAGCGCCCGGGCACGGGAGCGCCCGGTGAGCGCACCGATCACCAGGGTGACGACCCAGGTGAGGAGGAACGAGCCCGCGACCGCGCCCAGAATGCCGATCTTCGCCTGCTCCAGCCGGGCGCCGTCGAAGGCCAGCGAGGCGATCAGCAGGGCCACGGTGAAGCCCACCCCCGCCAGCGTGCCCCCCGCCGTGATGGCTCCCCAGCCCACGGGCGGGTGCAGCCGTCCCCGGCCGGCGCGCGTGGTGAGCCAGGTCCCGCCGATGATGCCGATGGGCTTGCCGAGCAGGTAGCCGAAGAGGATGCCGAGGGTGACCGGCGAGGTGAAGGCGTCCGCCAGCTGACCGGAGCTCAGGGTGATGCCGGCGTTGGCCAGGGCGAACAGCGGCACGATCACGTAACTGGTCCAGGGATGGAACATCAGCTGGAGGCGTTCGTTCGGGGAGAGCGTCGAGGCGAGACCGCGTCGCACCGTACGCGCCAGCTCCGGCGTCGGCTGCTCGCGAAAACGCCGGAACAGCCGGCTGGCGTGCTCCAGATCGCTGCGCTCGGCCGCGTACGCGTAGGTCAGCATGCCCATCGCGAGACCCGTCACCACGGGGTCGATGCCCGACTTCAGGAGCGCCACCCAGATGGCCACGCCCAGCACGCCGTACAGGGACGGAACGCGTGCGCCGATTGTGCGCCGCAGCAGCATGACGACCACGAAGAGAGCGAGCGCTGTGAGCAGCGCGGGCAGCGCGATGGTGTCGCTGTAGGCGAAGACGACGACGGCCAGGGCCAGGAAGTCGTCCACGACGGCGATGGTGAGCATGAAGACCCGGAGGCTGCCGGGCAGGCGGGAGCCGAAGACGGCGAGCATGCCGAGGGCGAAGGCGGTGTCCGTCGACATGGCGGCACCCCAGCCGTGCGCCGCCGGACCATGGCCCGAGGTGATGGCCAGGTAGACGACGACGGGGACGACCATGCCGCAGAGTCCGGCCAGCACCGGCAGGGTGACCCGGCGCCGGTCCCGCAGCTCGCCCAGGTCGAACTCGCGCCTCGCCTCCAGACCGACGACGAAGAAGAACAGCGTCATCAGCCCGCTGTTCACCCACTCGCGCAAGTTCATGGACACACCGCCCGACCCGATGCGGATCGACAGGTCGGTGCTCCACACCGTCTGGTACGAGTCGGGCCCGATGTTGGCCCAGGCCAGCGCCATCACGGTGGCGGCCAGCAGCACGGCGGCGCTGCCCGTCTCCGTCCGCAGGAAGGAGTGCAGCGGGCTGCGCGCGCGGTTGCCGCATTGAGTCCGGCCTGACATGGGCGACGCGTCGGAAGGCATGGTCACTCTCCGATTCTCGCCCCGGATCCGACACTTCCCCAGGCGACCCGTCCCCGGACCGGTCGACCGACGGCCGTACGGGAGGGCAGATGGCCGGACTGGAGGGCCGAAGGCCGGTGACCGGACGGGAGGGCCGATGGCCGGTGACCGGACCGGTCAGGATTCGAGAAGCGCCGGCGGCCCTGTCTCACCTAGTGTCGCGGCAGGCAACGTTTGCCCGTGAAGGAGCGGCGCCCGGTGCGTGCTCTCGGTGTGCCGGCCGGAAGCTCTCGTACTGGATGTACTTGGGCTTTCGGCCGGTGCGGCGAGTGGGGGTCCCCCCTGCTCGAAGAGGTCGGGGGAGCGTGCCGGGAGTCGCGACGGGGCGAACGTTGCCTGTCGCGGCACTAGCGTGGCGCAAGGTGGACCCGGCGCGGCGCGCGAAGCTGGTTGGATCGGGGCAGGCGATGACGGCGGGCCCGCGAAGGCGGCTCCGCCCGGCAGATGGAGACACGATGAGCAAGGCCACGAGGACGGACCCGCGGCCGTCCGCGCCGCATGGTGCCGACAGCCACGATCTGATCCGTGTGCTCGGCGCGCGCGAGAACAATCTCAAGGACGTCAGCATCGAGATCCCGAAGCGCCGGCTGACGGTGTTCACCGGAGTCTCCGGCTCGGGCAAGAGCTCGCTGGTGTTCAACACGATCGCCGCCGAGTCGCAGCGGCTGATCAACGAGACCTACAGCAGCTTCGTGCAGGGGTTCATGCCCACGCTCGCGCGGCCCGAGGTCGACGTCCTCGAAGGACTCACCACCGCGATCATCGTCGACCAGCAGCGGATGGGCGCCGACCCCCGCTCCACGGTCGGTACCGCCACCGACGCCAACGCGATGCTGCGCATCCTCTTCAGCAGGCTCGGCAAGCCGCACATCGGCCCGCCCAGCGCGTACGCGTTCAACGTCCCCTCGGTCAGCGCGAGCGGCGCCATCACCGTGGAGCGCGGTGCCAAGAAGGCGGTGAAGGCGACCTTCAACCGCACCGGCGGCATGTGCGTGCGCTGCGAGGGCCGGGGCGCAGTCTCCGACATCGACCTCACCCAGCTCTACGACGACTCCAAGTCGCTCAACGACGGCGCGATCACCATCCCCGGGTACGGCTCGGACGGCTGGAACATGCGGCTCTACAAGGAGTCGGGCTTCGTCGACCCGGACAAGCCGATCCGCAAATACACGAAGAGGGAGCTTCACGACTTCCTCCATCACGAGCCGACCCGCATGAAGATCGCGGGCATCAACATGACCTACGAGGGTCTGATCCCGCGGATCCAGAAGTCGATGCTCTCCAAGGACAAGGAGGCGATGCAGCCGCACATCCGGGCGTTCGTGGACCGGGCGGTCACCTTCGCCACGTGCCCCGAGTGCGACGGAACCCGGCTCAGCGAGGGCGCCCGTTCGTCGAAGATCAAGCGGATCAGCATCGCCGACGCCTGCGCGATGCAGATCAGCGACCTGGCCGAATGGGTCCGCGGTCTCGACGAGCCCTCCGTCGCGCCGCTGCTCGCCGCGCTCCAGCAGACGCTCGACTCGTTCGTGGAGATCGGCCTCGGCTACCTTGCCCTGGACCGCCCGGCGGGCACGCTGTCAGGCGGCGAGGCACAGCGCGTGAAGATGATCCGCCACCTCGGCTCCTCGCTCACCGACGTCACGTACGTCTTCGACGAGCCCACGGCCGGTCTGCACCCCCATGACATCCAGCGGATGAACGACCTCCTGCTGCGGCTGCGGGACAAGGGCAACACGGTGCTCGTCGTGGAGCACAAGCCGGAGACCATCGTGATCGCCGACCACGTCGTCGACCTCGGCCCGGGCGCCGGTACGGGCGGCGGCTCCGTCTGCTTCGAGGGCACGGTCGAGGAACTGCGCAAGGGCGACACCATCACCGGCCGTCACTTCGACGACCGCGCCAAGGTCAAGGAGACACCGCGCGAGCCCACCGGCACGCTGGAGATCCGCGGCGCGTCGGCGAACAACCTGCGTGACGTGGACGTCGACATCCCGCTCGGGGTGCTGGTCGTCGTCACGGGTGTCGCGGGCTCGGGCAAGAGCTCGCTGGTGCACGGGTCCATCCCGGCCGACGAGGGAGTCGTGTCGGTCGACCAGGCTCCGATCCGCGGTTCGCGGCGCAGCAATCCGGCGACGTACACCGGTCTGCTCGACCCGATCCGCAAGGCCTTCGCGAAGGCCAACGACGTGAAGCCGGCGCTGTTCAGCGCCAACTCCGAGGGCGCCTGCCCCACCTGCAACGGCGCCGGCGTCATCTACACGGACCTCGCCATGATGGCCGGTGTCGCCACCACCTGTGAGGACTGCGAGGGCAAGCGGTTCGACGCCTCGGTCCTCGAGTACCACCTCGGCGGCCGTGACATCAGCGAGGTCCTCGCGATGTCGGTGGACGAGGCGGGGGAGTTCTTCGGCGACGGTGAGGCGCACACACCGGCCGCGCAACGGATCCTGGTGCGGCTCGCCGATGTCGGGCTCGGCTACCTCACCCTCGGACAGCCGCTCACCACGCTGTCCGGCGGCGAGCGGCAGCGGCTCAAGCTCGCCACGCACATGGCCGACAAGGGCGGCGTGTACATCCTCGACGAGCCGACCACGGGCCTGCACCTGGCCGACGTCGAGCAGCTGCTCGTACTCCTCGACCGGATCGTCGACTCGGGCAAGTCGGTCATCGTCGTCGAGCACCACCAGGCGGTCATGGCACACGCCGACTGGATCATCGACCTCGGCCCCGGAGCCGGCCACGACGGCGGGCGGCTCGTGTTCGAGGGCACCCCGGCCGACCTCGTCGCCGCACGCTCCACCCTCACGGGGGAACACCTGGCGGCGTACGTCGGCGCCTGACCGTGACCGCTCACCGCGGGCGCGGGGGCGAGTTCCGGCCACCGCCGGGACGTACCCCCGCGGCCGGCGGCCATGGACGGACGGGTCCGCCTCCGGCGGGGGCCCGGCGTCGAACAGCACCTGGGTCGAGCGGAGGTGCGATCCCTCCGGCCGGAGATCCGCCGGGCCAGGACGAGCGCCGGGCCGGGGATGAAGGACGCCGGTCCTGTGGTGATGAGCACCGGTCCGGTCATGACGGCGTCGGTCCGATCATGAGTGCCGGTACGGTGATGACGGGCGCCGGTCCGGTCATGACGGGCGTCCCCCTGCCCAGGCGGCTCCGCGCGCGCCCTGTCCGAATCGCACCTACGGTTGACGCACAGCGGCGCCCGAGGACAGCGACCCCTTCGGCCCTCGGCACCCGTCACCGCATCAGGAGGCCGGCCACCATGACCACAGCATCCGACACCCCTGTCCTCGACACCATCGCCGCCATGACCGTCGACTCCGTCGAGCGGTGCGAACTGCCCCCGGACCAGCTTCTCCTCACGCGCATCGCCGCGCTCGCGGCCTCGGACGCGCCGCCCATCTCCTACCTCGCCCACATCGACCCGGCCATCAAGGCCGACCTGACCATGGCTCAGGTGCAGGACGTCCTGGTGGCCATCGCCCCCATCGTGGGCACGGCCCGTGTCATGACGGCGGCCGGCAACATCGCCACGGCGTTCGGCATGGCGATCGCGGTGGCCGAGCAGGAGCTCGAGGCCGACGGCTAGGGACTGTGCCGAGGGCGCGGACCGGACCTCCCGGTCATCCCTCGTACGGGAGCCCGTCGCCCTCCGCGCCGGGCTCCGGAACGCTCTGCTGGTGCCTGCCCTGCTGGACCGCCGACACCAGGAGCCTGGCCGCCACCCCGATCAGCAGTACGTTCACCACCATCTGCCCCGTGACCAGGAGGCGGCCCGTTTCGGTGCGCGGAGTGATGTCTCCGAAGCCGACCGTGCTGAAGACCGTCACGGTGAAATACAGGGCGTCGGTGCGCGTCAGCGTCTCGCTGAAACTGCCCGGCACGCTGCGTTCCATCAGGTAGTAGACCGTGGCGAACAGGAGCATGTAGAGCGGGGCGCTGGTCGCCAGTGCCTCCATGGCACGCAGTTCGGGCCGCGGGGCCCGGGTGATCTCCCGGATCTGCCAGGCCAGGAGCAGGGCCACCGCCGCGATGCCGCCGACGAGGACGACGAGGGTGGCCGGGGTGAAGGGCTTGTCGAGCGGGAGCACGTAGTAGACGGTCACGAGAACCGCCGAGGTCAGAAGTGATCGCAGGACAGAGCGGATCGCCTCCCGATGGCTCCGCCAGAAACCCCTGCCCACCGCTCCGCCCCGCCGCCTTCCGCCGTGACCGAGCGGCCGTGCCGGCTCGTGCACCCAGCCTTGCCGGTACCGGGAGCCCCAAGCCGGAGGCGCACCCAGATGGTCACCGGGATGGCGGTGTTCTTTCCGCGGAGGACGGGCGCGCCGCGTCGCGGAGTACGGGCCGCGCCGCATCGCCCACGTGTGGTGCGGGCGACGCGGCGCGGTCCGGTCCGTGTTCCCGGGCGGGACTCCGCCGCTAGATGTGCGTGTAGTCGACCTTCGTCAGGCCGTACCGGAGGGCGATGGGATTCCACAGCTCCGCGAACTGCTGCTTCGCTTTGGCTGCCTCGGTGTTGTGGGTTCCGACCGCGTAGTCGGCGCCCGGCGCGCCGTCGTGCCCACATCCATAGACCGGGTCGTCGGTCACGAACTCGACGATGTCCGACGCCCAGGGGGAGTAGGCCCGGTAGGCCTCCGCTGATTCCGTCCAGCCCCGGGACAGTGCGTCCAAGGCCTCGGCAAGGTCGCCGTCCGCCTGAAGCATGAGCGGGCCGATCTTCCGGGCGAAGCCTTCGCGTGCCTCGGCCACCGCCTCCAGATCGTCACGCGCGTCTCTGACGGGACCCGCGCCCTGCGAGCAGTCCTTGGCCATTGCGATGGCCTTCCGCACTCGCGAGAGCAGCGGGGCGTTCTCGTCCAGGAGGCCCTGCACCTGCCTGACGATGCCTTCCGGCGAGTCGGCCGACGCGGACGGGGACGCTCCGGAGACGGACGGGACGGCGGCCGCGCCGGTGGGTGCGACCGAGGCCGATACCGAAGGCGGAGCGGAGGTGCCGGGGGCAACGGCGTCGACCTTGACGCGAGCCGTGTCCGACGGGGACGCCGACCGGTCGGAGGTCAGCCAGATCGCGGCCGCCGTGATGCCTCCGGCGAGAACCGCGCCCGTCACGAGGGTCACCGCGACGACACCCCAGCCGGTCCTGCTGCGTCCCGGCCGGGGCGCGGGGGCCTGAACGACCTGATGGGCGGAGCCGGGGTACCCGATGGTCCCGGTCGGCAGACCGGCGAAGACCGCGGCATGACTTTCCGCGCCCACCGGCACGGCCTGGGGCAGCGCGCCAGGGTGTGCGGCGGCGGGCGCCTTGAGGAGACCGGCGGCAGGGGTGCTTGTCGGTGGTGCCGGAGGTGCCGGGCCGAGTGGCGGGAGAACGGAGTGAAGGTCTCAACTCGATGTTCTCCCGGGCGACTTCGCGCGAGGCGCCCGCGTCCGCGCTTCCGGTCGCCGTAACCACCCGCGCACCCCACGCCACCCTGCACCCTGCGCCACCGGGGCACCCTGCGCCACCCGGGCACCCCGTGCCACCCAACTCGCCCCGTCCCCTCACCTATTGCCGGATGAGTGTGACCTCGCGGCGGTGGGCGTCCTGGACCTCGGGGGACCAGTCGCCCGTGCAGTAGACGGACACCTCGCTCATCGAGCCGTCGCGCACCTCGGCGCGGAGCATTTCACGGCAGTACCAAATGCCCTCGGCGTCCTCCCAGCTTTCCTCGAACTCGATGACGATCCCTGTCTCCGTGACATCGGCACGGTGGCGTTGAACGGTGCCGAGCGCGGGATGGCTGCCCCGGCGCAGCGCCACGAGGTTGTCGCGGCCGGCCGTCTGGAGCCGCCACTGGGGCAGACTGAGGTCCACGAACACGTCGTCCGTGAACAGCCCGGCGGGGGCGCTGTTCGTCTCCAGGAACTCCACGAAGAGATCCGCGAGTTCCTTGGCCCGGTGGGCGTCGAGGGCGCTCATGACGCCGCCCCCCGCGAGATTGCGGCCGACGACCCGCATGGTGCGGTCCAGCTCGGTGGTGGGGCTGAACTCCACGACTTCGCTGCCGGCGAAGAGGAGGGGCAGATGCCCCGGAGCGCCGTAGTAGGCGTCCCCGGCGTGGAAGACCTCGTCGTGGTCGGCGTACCGGAACATGATCCTTCCGGAGATCACCTGGCCCCAGTGCGGGCACTGGCACCGGTCGTCGGGCAGCCCCCGGAAGAGCGGGCCCGGGTCCATGTCCGCCTTCATGGTCTCGTACGAGACGGTGTACGGGCCGATCTCGGCGTACCGGCCCTCGATCACCGGCTCGTCCAGCTTCAGCTCCGCCTCCGCCTTGGCTGTGCGCGGCATGACGTCCTGCCTTTCGTCGCCCGGCCGTACCCGGTTCCGTACGGCGCCTTCACCCCTCAGGCGTGAGGCCGGGCGGCACGATGTGAGGTGAGGGCTCACCGGTTCGGGTGGTCGACCGCCTCGTGGATGTCGTCGCGGATCTCCCAGCGGATCCGTAGCCGTCGCAAGCCGTGGATCCACGCGGTTGGGTCGGCCGCGCGGCGAGGTGCTCACCATGAGGGCGAGTCCTGTTCCGCGCGGCCTCCCGCCGAACCGGACATGACGGTTTCCCGGTCATC